>JAIYAV010000042.1 GCA_027488855.1 Saprospiraceae bacterium | reverse complement strand
GTACAGCTCCTTTAAAAAGCTGATTCTTAGGCTAACGTAAGATGTACTCCCCTTTAGGGGTCGGGGGTTGGTAGGCCAAAGCACAATACCGCATTCAATGCGTGGATTTAGGTGTAATTGACAGCCGCATGCCAACCTTATTCCATCATTGTTTTCCCAAAATAAACCAACCACACCACTCCCAAACCAATCGTCGCAATGATGATGCCCCGCATGGCCTTCACAGCACGACGACTGTTGAAGAAATGGAAGGGCAACAAATTGCAACAAATGGCCAGCAGGTAAAGGGTGCGTGGTGCAATCACCGATTCACCATCGACAGTGTATTCGGGCAACCACAGGTACAGCTTTTCGGAAATCATGAGCAGGACGGCATAACTTACAAAAGGAATCAGCAGTCCCGTCAGCGTCCCCACCCAAATTTGATTGCGATCAATGTTCATGCGGTCTTTATTTGAACAAAGCCTCCAGCGGAGCCAATTCCGCCAATGCCTCGTAATTGGTCAAGTCGTGTTTGGAAGGCACTACGGAGATGTAGCCATTTTCCAGCGCCCAAATATCGGTATCTTCCGCTTCGTCCTCATTGACAAAACGCCCGGTCAACCAATAATACTTCTGACCCCGTGGATCGGTTGCTTCTACAAACTCCTCGACCCAGCGCGAATCAGCCTGCCGACAGGCCTTCACCCCTTTGATTTCATTGGCGGGGAGGTCGGGCAAATTGACGTTCCACAAATTACCCGTGCTCATCCGGTGTTCGAGTACGTATTCCATCAGGCCCTTCACGTAAGGAGCGGTAGCTGAAAAGTCGGCCCGGGGAGAATAATTCAGGAAAGAAAAGCCAATGGAGGGAACCCCTTCCAAAGACGCTTCCATAGCGGCAGACATGGTGCCAGAATAAAGGATGTTGATAGAAGCATTGGAACCGTGGTTGATGCCAGATACGCAAAGGTGCAGTTCGCGGTCTTTGAGTAAGACGTTTTTGGCCAGTTTTACACAATCAACCGGGGTGCCCGAACATTCGTAAGCTTCCACCCCTTCGAACAAATCTACTTTGTACAGGCGCAGCGGATGCTCCAGGGTGATGGCGTGTCCCTGGCCGGATTGGGGTGAATCGGGGGCGACGACGATGACATCGCCGATTTGTTTGGCAATGTCAATCAAGGTTTTGATGCCTCGTGCAGCAATGCCATCGTCATTTGTGACCAGAATTAAGGGTTTTTTCATATCGGGTTGTGGATTCATCTTTATAGCTTATTTTCGCAGGGTCAAAAATAACCTCATTTATATATAGTGGCAGGTTTTGACAAAAAAATAAACCAAATGGGGGCAGACTTGTTCCCAATGGTGTTTAAAAGGGCTTGTTCAAGCTATAAAAGTCAGGGTATTATGGTTTTTGGTAAAAAAGGCGTTTTGCTGGTCAATTTGGGGACGCCCAACTCCCCCACTCGCGGTGATGTGTACGTGTATTTGCGAGAGTTTTTGACCGATCCACGGGTCATCGACATTCCCTGGTTGCCCCGGCAGTTGTTGGTCAAGGGCATCATTGCCCCCTTCCGTTCGGGGTCTTCGGCCAAGTTGTACCAGGAATTGTGGACACCCGAGGGCTCTCCAATCAAATTTTACGGCGAAAGAGTAGCGGCTGGAGTACAGGAACTCTTGGGCGATGAATACGTCGTTGAATTGGGCATGCGTTACCAGAACCCTTCTGTTGAGTCAGCTTTGAAAAAACTTTTGGCCAAACAAGTGTCGGAAATCACCGTTCTGGCGCTATTCCCGCAATACGCCTCGGCCACGACCGGCTCGGTACACGACGAAGTAATGCGCCTGTTGCGCAAGGAGCAGACCATCCCCGCCCTGCGGTTCATCAACAGTTATTACGACCACGCACCGATGATCGAAATTTTTGCCGACAATGCCCGGCAATTTGATCTGGATGCCTACGATCATATCCTTTTCAGTTTTCACGGACTGCCCCAACGCCAATTGCGCAAGGCCGATTCCTGTAACCATTGCCTAAAAAGCGCGGATTGCTGCGAGACCATCTCCCTCAAAAACCAGTTTTGTTACTCCGCCCAGTGTTATGGCACCACTCAAGCCATTGCCAGCACCCTCAATTTGCCGCGCGAACGCTATACCACTTGTTTCCAAAGCCGCTTGGGCCGAGATCCTTGGGCACAGCCTTATACCAGTGAGGTAATCGAAAAACTAGCGCATGGCGGTGCCAAACGCCTCTTGGTGTTCAGTGCAGCTTTTGTGGCAGACTGTCTGGAAACCATCGTAGAAATTGGTACCGAATATCAGGAAGAGTTCGAAAAAATGGGTGGTGAAAAAGTGGACCTGGTGCCAAGTCTAAACGATGATCCACGCTGGATAAAAGTAGTGGCTGATATGGTAAAATAGTTATCTTACTGCCAATAACACCTAACAACCACTATCAGATGAGCCTACTGATCGCCTCAATTACCCCTGTGATGATCTTCATGTACCTGGTTTACCGCCGGGACAAACACAAAGAACCGCGAGCACTACTCTTGAAGTGCTTTTTCGGTGGCTTTTTGGCCTTGGTTTTGACCCTGATCATCGATGAGCCAATTGCCCCAATTGCAGAAACGATCGATAGCCCATTCTGGAAAGCCTTATACGACTCCTTTTTAATTGCTGCCATCCCTGAAGAATTTTCCAAATTCCTGATTTTGTATTGGGTGATTTGGCGCAGCAAAGATTTTGATCAATATTACGACGGAATCCTATATGCCATCTTTGTTTCCCTGGGTTTTGCCCTGGTGGAAAACATCATGTACGTCCTGGATGGAGGGATGGGCGTAGCCTTAGCCCGGGCCATTCTCTCGGTACCTGGTCACGGTTTCTTTGCCGTATTGATGGGGTACTATTTTTCCTTGGCCAAATTCCATACGGGTGGTCAGAAAAATCGCTTGTTGTTGGCTAGCTTAGCCATGCCCATCCTTTTCCACGGCCTTTACGACTTTGCCCTGATGTACGCTGAAACGGAGGAGCTCGATGAACTGATACTCATCGGTTTGATTGTCCTGTTCACCGCAGTTGTGATCCAGCTTTGGCGGCTTGGCTTCAAAAAAATCAAGGCTCATTTGCAGCGTGATCACGAGGCGACAAACGAAATGGTCTGAATTCTCAGGCTGTTTTCAGGGAGATTCAGTACCATTTGCTGGCTGTTTTGCACAAGCACTCAATTTTACATGCCAAATTGAACACATCTGTGACCGTTCTCCTACAAAACCCCTCCATACGCTAGACCGAACTTCACATTCGCAAAATACACTTAACTTTTTTTTGCATACCTTATGAATAGGCGTATTATTGCACTGCGAATAATGCCATATCATCCCATGAAAACGAAGACGACCTTTTTTTCTTTTTTGCTTTTTGTGTTTTTTTTGACGACAGCAACGAGTACAGCTCCCGATTCCTCACACACTGAAAACACTAAGGATTGTGCTTGTGAAATCTACGTACCGAATGTCTTCAGTCCAAACGGAGACACCAAGAACGATGTTTTCAAAGCCATTCCCGGAACTTCTTGTTCCATCACACAATTTAGCCTGAAGGTTTTTGACCGATTTGGCGCGCTGGTTTTTGAAAGTTCCTCTGCCGACGAAGGTTGGGACGGTTCTTACAAGGGCGAAAAAGCCCCTCAGGCAACCTACGTTTACGTAGTACAGTACGAGTTGGCGGATGACAGCAAAAAACTGCCGAAGGTAGCTTCGGGAGGACTTGCTCTGATCCGTTAACCCGGACGCCTTCTAAGTAGTGGGGCAAAAATAAGTGTTTCATTTTTTCTGAGTCAAAGGATTAGATAAGACACTTAAAATGAATCGTTTACTTACCTAATCCTTTGACAAAATAAAACACTTATTTTTTATCGCCCCGAGACACGTTGATTGCAGATTGAATGGCACCCGCTAGGCGCTCAATGTGTTGCTCCATGGTGTAGTGCGCTTCCACTCTTGCGTTCCCTCTTTTCCCCATCTCAGCGGCCAAAGTAGCATCTTTGGCCAATTGCAACATGGCATCAGCCATTCCTTCCCAATCTCCTTCATTGACCAAAAATCCGGTTTCACCTTCCAGGACGGTGTCTTTGATGCCCGCGTGGCGGGTGGCGATGATGGGCAGGCCGGATTTCATAGCTTCGAGAATGGCTACGGGTGTCCCTTCTGAGTCACCGTCGGCAGCACGTACCGAGTGCTGGACGAATGCCCTTACCTGATGGTGGGCTGCAGCAATTTGTTCGGGCTTGCGTGGTCCTGCAAAATCGATCTGTTCAAACACGCCGAGGCTTTTAGCCAGATTTTTGCTCTCTTCCCACAACTCTCCATCGCCCAGCATCACCATTTTGACTTCTGGAACGGAGGCTACCACTTTTGCGAAAGCCCGAATGGTCAAATGCGGCGCTTTTTTAGCCGTAAAGCGCCCAACCGTTAGGAAAGTGGGTGGATTGGAACTAATGTCTTGAAAATTGAAAAAGCTGGGATTAGGGCCGTAAGGGTTCAGCAGCATTTTTTCAGGTGCGGCCCCCAGGTTTTGCAGTTGCTGGAACATATCGGTGGACACGGGTAGAATCATGCTGGCAAAATCAAACATGTTCCGGTATTTGGCTCCAAATCGCTCTATGGTCTTATAATGATAGGCATCCCGGCCATGGTAATGCACCAACATGGGCACTTTGGCCTGCTTACAAGCCTCCATGATGTAGGTTCCGGTTGGCCCATATTCGGCAAGTACTGCTTCGATTTTATGTTCTTTAATGTACGCCACCATCGCCCGACGGCGCAAGGTATAGCCCCAGCCATTTTCCCCCAGGAGGGTATCAATGCCCGTTTCCAGGTAGTTGAACCATTTTTGATCGCTTGACAAAGCTTTGCCTGCACCATCGTAAATGGGATGGTACCCCATTTTGGGCAGGCCATAAAAATGGTGGATTTTAAAAGGTAGCCGCTCCAGATGCGCCCGCAAAAAGGTTTCGGAATAAGTGGGCAGGAGTGGCGTAACAATCGCAATATTGGGCTTCATAAACTACATGGATAAGGCTCCAAAAGTAAAACTTTATAGGTGGACTTGTTGTAAATTGCAGCCTTTTAACGCAAGCTACTATGCAACAAATTGAAATTTGGCGTGCTTCAAAATTTATTCCCGCACGCAAAGCCGGACAATGGAAGCCCAACCCCAGCCATGTCTATCCTGGTTCCTGGTTCATCTTATCGGTGTACATTGATCTGTATGTGGCCATTATCCAGCAATATGCCAAGGGGAAACTGCTGGATTTGGGCGCAGGAATGGTGCCTTTTTACGGCATTTACAAAGATAAAGTCGAGGAAAATGTCTGCATCGATTGGGCCAACTCCCTGCACAGCAATCCCCACCTGGACATTGTCGCCGACCTCAATCAAGCTTTTCCAATCCCTGATGCGGCCTTCGACAGTATCCTCTGCTCCGATGTGATGGAACACATTGCCGACCCTTTTTCGTTCATGCGAGAAACCGCTCGGGTGCTCAAACCCGGTGGAGACCTGATGTTGATGGTGCCTTTTTTTTACTGGTTGCATGAAACGCCACACGATTATTACAGGTATACGGAGTTTGCGTTGCGGAAAATGTGTGCGGACAATCAGCTGGAAGTTGTTGAACTCCGGGCCTATGGCGGTTATTTGGAAGTGCTATTTGATTTGTTGAGCAAAGGTTTGGGCAAAAGCAAGGCGCTTTCCCGAATTTTTCAGCCAATCGCCAAATGGATAGTGGGTTGGAAAATCAGTCAAAAAATTCAGCGCAAAACCAGTGCACGTTTTCCCCTGGGTTATTGTTTGGTAGCCCGCAAAAAAACAATTATTTCCGCTGAGTAGCTCTTTGCCAAAGGATATAGATGCCACGGAGCAGGGCAAAAAGTAAGTTTTGTCTACGATCCGCATTGGCAAAATGAAAGCGTACTGGTGGCAACTTAATTTTAGCAGGGCGTTTGATCTCAACTGGCTCCGACTTTTTTTCATACACGTATTCCAATAAATCATCCCAGCGCTGCAAAGCCATATCCAAGGAAAACCGGACGCTAAAATCTTCCAGCGCCTGCGTTGCGTATTGCTGCCAGGTACTTTCCAGCTTCAGCTTTTGCAACTGAGCTACAAAATCCTCCTTACTTCCATCAAAAATAAGCCCGTTGTGTCCGTGCTGAATGATGGATTCTATGCCTTCCATGTTTCGGCACAAAGGCACTAATCCACAGGACATGGCGTCCATGACACTACCTGGGGTACCCTCGTGATCGGAGAAAAGCAACAAAACCTGCTGCTGAGCCAGCATTGCTTTATAGGCATCATCCAATAAAACACCGGTGAAACTCACCTTGTCTTTCAAGCCTGCCTCTAGCGCTTTTTGTTCTAGAGTTGTCCGCAATGGTCCATCCCCAATAAAAGTCAGGTGCAAATTGGGCTCAATCGAATTGGCATACTCAAAGGCCTCCCACAACTTGAGCAAACGTTTGCGTTCCTCCATCAACACCCCCGCATAAACCAGGCGTAATGGGCCTTCTTTACCCCATTGTGCCCGATATGAGGAGGCTGGCACGCCTGATGGGATTACCCGCACGCTTTCAGGCTCGGCTGGATAACTTTTTAATACTTCCTGTCGGATTCGCTCATTCACACAGACCAGCGCGGTGGCGTGATGGGCACGGTTTTTGCCAAAAAAAGCATGGGCCACTTCCAGATTGTAGGCATCCAGGTTTCGGACCATCATCACGCTGGGGATTCCCCAGGCATTCAACCAGGGCAAGGCATACCCCCCTGCAACGTGAGTATCCCCAACGAATACATCTGGGCGATGTATTGCAATTTGCTCCAAAATCCAGGCAGTGTACTGTTCGGTAGCTGCGGGCATTTTAAACAGAGGGCAAGGGATGCCCTGGGCTTCCAAAAAACGGGCATTGGGGGCATCGTCCCGATAACCCGTCGGGGCAATCACCTCATAACCAGCCGCTTTCCAGGCTGGCAACAAACGCCGTACATTGATGATCGGGCCACCGGTCCAATTGGGTCGATCTTGTACCAAAAACATGATTTTTTTCCCAGCACCCATGCTCAACGATTTTGGCGCAGCCATTCTTCCAAAACGAGTAAAGACCAAATGGTGTAGGAAAAATGGCGGTGGGGCAGCATTTTTTCAATCGTTTTTTGCTCAAAAATGCCCTTGAGCATCGAATCATTGCTCAGCAATTTCTCCCGCAGGTAGTTCTGGTGTTTGCTTTTTTGGCCAAACCAAAATTCCAGAGGCACCGAAAATCCTTTCTTTTCCCGATAAACAAAATCATGGTCAAAATGCCGCTGAAGCAGTTTTTTGAGCAAAATTTTTCCCTCGTATTTGCCACCTATTTTGGCCAAATTGAAGCTCGTAGGGATGCGCGCTGCCAATGCAGCTACTTGTACGTCAATAATTGGCGGGCGAACCTCCAGACTATGCATCATGCTCGCTACGTCGACCTTGGTCAGGATGTCCAAAGGCAAATACGTATTGACATCCACCTGTTGGAACAAGTTGGTGGGGTTCAAATGCCGAGCCGCATCATAGACGGTTTGAAACAAGGGCGGAGTATATTGCAGGTATTGTGCATACTCTCCTTTCCACAACCTTTTGCGCAGCTCAAAGGGTACAATCCGAATGTATTCCATCAGATTGCGCAGGGATTTGCCTTCCCAAAAGGCCAGATTACTCGGGTAACTGTAGGGGTCTATCTTATTGACGAGGGGATACAAAAAGGATTTGAGCTTTTTCTGATTGAGTGGAAACAAGTCTTGCTGTGCGGCAAACCTTACGTAGCGGCCATATCCAGCAAACAATTCATCGCCACCATCGCCGGTCAAAGTCATGGTTACGTGCTGTCGCGCCAACTTGCTGACATACCAGGTGGGGATGGCCGAACTATCGGCAAAAGGCTCACCATAATGCCGAACCAGATCAGGCAAAATATCTAGGCCCTGTGGCTCAACTATTTCCACATGGTGATCGGTGCCCCATTTTCGCGCCACCATTTCAGCATAGTTGAGCTCATTGTATTTTTCTTCTTTGAAGCCAATGGAAAAGGTTTTTACTGGCGCTCCCATTTGTTGAGCCATGTAACTCACCACCAGGGATGAATCAATGCCTCCCGACAAAAACGCACCAAAGGGAACATCGGCCACCAGGTGTGCTTTTACCGATTCTTTTAAGGTCGCATCCAACTCATTGAGCCAGTCTTCCTCGGTTTTGCCTGGTTCTGGTTTGAATTCAAAAGACCAGTAGGGTTTCGGTTGCCCAACCTGCCCTTGATAAGACACGGTAAGGGTGTGGGCAGGGGGAAGTTTTTTGAGCTTGTGAAAAGCAGTTTGTGGGTGCGGAACGTACTGTAACCACAGGTATTGATCTATCGCCGACCAGTCAATGTCCAATTGAATGCCCGGCGCAGCGCGGATGGCCTGGATTTCGGACCCAAAGGCAAAACATTGTGCGTCTTCGTAATAATACATCGGTTTGATCCCAAAATGGTCCCTAGCCAGGAATAATTCCTGTTTGCGATCATCCGCAATGGCGAGGGCAAACATCCCGCGTAAATGTTCCACGCTGGATTCTCCCCAATGTTTGTAGGCATAAAGGACAACTTCGGTGTCTGAATTGGTCTTAAATCGATAGCCGAGCTCCTGTAATGTTTTTTTGACCTCCAGATAATTGTAAATCTCCCCATTGAACACCATATGGATTGCACCAGCATCATCAGACATCGGCTGCACACCACCAACCGGGTCGATGATCGCTAATCGACGATGCCCCAAACCTAAGTGATGCGACTGATTGTACCAAAATCCATGGCCATCAGGTCCCCGATGTTGGATCGCCGTGGACATCGCCAGCAGTTCGGCGTCTTTGATTGGGCGGTGTTTGAGCAACAAACCAGTAATTCCACACATAAGCTTGGTGATTATTTGGGTCTGATGATGAACAATTGACAGGAACTCCCCAGGGATTTACTCAAAGATTTGCGCAGCTGAAGGGAAAGTTTTGCCCCTAAAAATCCGTAGGGGCTATAAAAAAGCCCTAAGCCTTCGTTTTTCAGGATCTCCCATTGGTTTTGTTCAAAATGGTTTTTCCACCATTGGGGCCGGAAAAAAAAGTATTCTGAAAATACGTTCCCCCGCTCTCCATGGTGCTCAGGTAACAAGAGGTTGCGCAATTTTTTCGTGGCGGATTTAGGGCTTTTCACCCCCTCAGCAGTAGGCGGCGTTTGACTTTGGGGCTGAGCAGAAACCTCGGAATGCTTATTTTTTGGAAAAAAACGCCGCCAAAGAGTCGAAGGCAGCAAGAGGTAAAAACCAAAAATTTGCCGAAGTTTCCAGTGGTGTGTTGGCACCACATGGATGCAGATTCCCCCTGGTTTCAGCACTCTTTTGAATTCTTGATGGATTTCTTCTAGGTGCGGAATATGTTCTAGCGTATTTGAACTAAAAATGATGTCAAAACGCTGCTCATCAAAAGGCAAATGGTGACCGTCGTACAAAATAACCGATGCGGAGCGCACTTCTGCATAGTTGCTTTCGGAAATGTCTACCCCCAATGCTTCTGCCACTTTGTGCCGGAGCATTTCCAGTTGGTACCCGCTTCCAGCCCCAATTTCCAACAGACTTTTATCGGATAAATCCAGCTCGGTTTTTGAAAAAATCAAATCAAATTCCGTGTCCCGTATCCAGTGCAAAAAATCCAGCATCTCGTTTTTTTTAGTGGTGGTGTTGGGCAATAATGGCGGTATAATAATCCAGCAATTCTTTGACTTTAAAGGCCGGATGCAGTTGTTCTATCCGCTTTTGGGCTGCAACTTCCCATTCCTGCTTGACTTCCGCAGGCAAGGCCATCGCCTCATCCATGGCCTGGAATAAGGCCGGAGTATTTCCTGCTTCAACTACGTAGCCATTTTTACCCGCATCAATCAATTGGTCAAACCCATTGCCAAGCGTACCGATGACAATTTTTCCACAAGCCATGGCTTCGAGACAAGCATTCGGGAAATTATCGGCCAGAGAAGGTAAAGTGACCGCATAAGCCCCTTGGATTATGGGAAAAAGCTGGTTGTGCCCCACTTGTCCCAGGTACAGCACACGTTCCAACAATTCCGCTTTTCCTACCTGTTTTTTAAGGTAGTCCATGGATTTTAGTCCAGGCGCAAGCTCAATTTCTTTGCCCGCAAATGCAAAATAACAATCCGGATATTTTTCTAAAAATGCATGCAGTCCATCGGCAATCACCTTAAGTCCCTTGTGCTCAGATAAGGCACCAAAAAAAAACCAGTATTGTTTTCCGGCTAAAGTAGCCTCATAAACACTCGAATCCAATTGCAGGTGATGGCTAAAAAAAGGCGTTTCGATGATCTGAACTTTGAGCCCAAGTTCCTTTTCAAACAAGGCTGCAATGGCACGGCTTGGCCCAAACACCCCATCTGCTCCTCGGCAAGCTTTGTTTTCCAGGGCTTCCTGCTGGCGGATTTGTTGCCAAGTCTCTGCATAACCTCCGTGTTCTTTCCACAAAGCAGTATGACTGGAAATGCGAATCACGGTAGGAATATTTTTCAAGAGAAATAACCCAATAGCGCCCAACTGAGGATACTGAATGATGTCAAAATGCTCCGTTTTTCCAACTCGGCGCAGTAGTTTTGACATTTTCCAGGCTGGATAAATCAAGTGCAAACTTTTACTCCAACGTTTCAGCGTCAAATGATCCAATAACTCGATCAAATAGTTTTTGACCCGCATGCGGTACACTGGAATCCCCTCATGATCAACAAAGCCATCGGTTTTTGAATACGTAAATACATACGGTTGATGCCCCATTTCTTTTAAAGCCAAGGCCAGGCGATAAAGGTAATTGGCCAAACCTCCGGCACCTTTCAACTCAGTCGTGTATTCGGTCGTTACCAGTGCTATTTTCATGGTTATTGATCCAGAACAGGATGAACAAGATTACGCTGCTTTTTCAAATAAATAGACTGCACAACCTTCGGTGGTGTCTACTTTAAGCAATCGGAAGCCTTCTGGCTCGCAAAAAGCCTTGATCTGATCCACTGAAGCAACTTCATAAGGTAAACCACCCAACCAATCAATGATGTCGTGGTAAACGTCCATGCCTCTTTCGTTCTTTTTGTTCCAGGCAAAGGGATTTTCACGCCGGGACAACTGGGTTTTGATTTTTCTCAACACCCGATACGGTACCATCCGTTTTTTGCCAAGCCAGGATGCCTGATTGTAGCGTTTTTTCAAAGTCAGATCACGCTCATATGTGTCCACCCCCTGATAGATGGCAATCCAGAATTTCCCGCCTGGTGCAACTGGCTTCATCGCATTGCGAATGGCCTCCCACATCGATCCCGTGTGGTGGAGTACGCCCCAGGAATACACAATATCGAATTGACCGAGCTCGCTGATGAGTTTTTCATCCAAAACCGAACCTTGGAAGACCCGCCAGTTGGCTGGTTCGTTCATTTCTTTCCAGAACTCAATGGTCGTGTTTACGCTGTGAATGTCGTAATCAAAAGAAACCAATTCACTGGCACCCAAGCGGTAAAAATTGAATGAATGCACCCCGGAGCCGCAGCCTATGTCTAAAATGCTTTTGCCCTTGATGTTTTCGGTTCCCAGCCAATTTTCCAAATCTTTCAATGAAGTGTCAATTTGCGCCTGAGTGACCTGTTTTTTGTAGGCACTCCAATTTTCACCGAAAGAAAAAGTAATCGAATCCGCCATAAAAATTGCTATTTACCAGAATTTATAGTGCCCTCGCTTAACTCGGAATAAGACCTGTTGGTAAAATACGTTGAGGTCTTCCGACAAGCGAAGTTTTAAAACCAAAAAGAGATAGACCAGTGTGATAAACCCTGCCTTGAACGTTATATTCAAAAAAGGATTGCCAAGATCGGGCAATAATTTCGTTAGCCACCATAAGCCCAAACCCAGCACCAGCACCACTAAGGACTTGTAACTAAAGGGTTGAATTTTAAACTTGAACCATACAAAAAGCACACAAACCAGATTGAACAACAAGGAAGAAACCATCGTGCCAAAAGCAGCTCCTTCCACATTGTAGATCGGGATCAACCACCAGTTTAAACTCACTGTCAGGATCGCTAGAAACAAAATGGTGTAAAAACCAATCCAGTAATACTTGGTAAATCCAATGATCCGGCCGTTGATGCTGGTGGCCATGTCAAACAATTTGGCTAGACCCGCAAACAGGATGACGTACTTGCCCACTGCATACCGCTCGCCGTTGGGCATGATTTCAAACACCTGATCCAAACAGCTCCACAAGCCCAATAAAATGAAGGTGCCAATGATCAACAAATTGATGGAACTCCGGCGATACAAATCGGCTACCTCATCCCATCGCTCATTGCGGATGTGTTCACCCGCAATGGGTGCAGTAATGTTGATCATGGAGATGTACGGAACCCCGATCACGTTCGCCATTACGCTTACGATTGTATACACGCCGTTGCTTTTATAATCTGCCAATTCGGTGATCATCACACTGTTGATTTGCAGGGCAATTACCCCTCCGGCTGCACCCAGCACCCCGTAAAGTGCATAAAAAGCCATTTCCTTAATTAACCCCTGATGGTCATTAAAAAAAGTACGGCTAAACTTCAGGTGAAAAACGCCAAGTCGATGAATGTAAAAGGCCAAACTCAATACAATCAATCCATACAATGCAATAATTGCCTCAAGCACCTGTCTAAAACTCAAATAATCAAACCAGTACAGGATAGCAATCAACGGAATCCCCGACTTCAAAAACAGGGTATCCAAAAGGGCAGGAATCGTGGTACGCCGGAAATTCTGGGCATAGGTGGTAAACAGATCTCTGAAGCCCACAAGCACCACCATAATCGAAATAAGGGTATATTCCGCTCGATATTCATCTGGTAAAAGTGGAAAAAAAGCCAGCGAAAGCAAAAAATAGAGCGCCAACCCCGTTATCAGAATGAGCATCAAAAATCCTAAATACCCGTTTTGCTTTGGCCCCTTAAACTGAGGGAAAAACCGCACAACGAGGTTACCTAAACCCAGGGAGGCAAAAGTAGCCAGCAACAGTGGAGCAGTTTGAATGAAACTGACTTGCCCATTTTGCTCCTCATTGAACACCTTCGTGTAAACAAACAGCGTGCTCAACACCCCTACCGCAACGCCAATAAAACTGGCTAAACTCGTTTTAATTGCCTGGCGTTTGATTACACCCATGTCGAATTTGTTTGCCAAAAAGTGAAAATCGGAGGCCAAATATAAGAAATAATTACCTTTGCCCTGTTTTTAAATTCAGTACTGATGAAAACCTTAATTAAACAAGTTTTGAAAAAAGTGGGCCTGGGTGGCCTGATCCCCCAGAGCAATAAATACCATCGCAACATCGATGATCTTGATCCTGAATTTCTGCCCCTGTACGAAAAAGTGAAGCCCTACACCATGACCAATGTGGAACGGCTTTATTCCTTGTACAAAGCAGTGGAATACATCTGCAATCGTTCGGTAGACGGTGATTTTGTAGAGTGTGGGGTATGGAAAGGGGGTAGCTCAATGCTCATGGCTTTGACCCTCCAAAAATTTGGGCAAACCCACCGCAAATTGTACCTCTACGATACCTTCAGCGGCATGTCCCTACCTGGAGCCGACGACATTTCCATTGAAGGTGCGGATGCAAACGTGCTGTACGAAGTAACCGAAGATTGGTGCTCGGCTGGTTTGACCGAAGTAAAAAACAACATGGCCAACACTGGCTATCCCAAAGAAAATGTGTTTTTCATTGAAGGTATGGTGGAAGAAACCATCCCCAATACCTTGCCGGGTAAATTGGCAATCCTCCGCTTGGATACGGATTGGTATGATTCCACTTACCATGAAATGAACCACCTCTATCCCTTGCTGGAAAGAACTGGCGTATTGATCATTGATGACTATGGCTATTGGAAGGGGTCCAAAAAAGCCATTGATCAATATTTTACTGAGCAAAACCAGCAATTGTTGTTGCTTCGTACCGATGAAGGCGGAGGCAGAATTGCCGTCAAGCTCTAACTAAAAAAGAGGCCTTGGAGAATGTTCCCCAAGGCCTTTTTTTTCATTGTGCCTTAACATCCTTTTTTCGTCTAACTTACACAAATGCTTAGGTACAACCAATACCGGGGCTCACCCGTTCATTACAAAAACCAATCCATGTACAAATCACTGCTTTATTGCTGTTTTACTCTGGGCTTGATGTTTTCTACCATCAATTGGGTATCCGCCAATCCGCCCAGCCATGAAGCCTGGGATGCCCTGCTCAAAAAATACGTATCCGCTACCGGTAAGGTCAACTACAAAGGCCTCAAAACCGATAAAACCAAACTGGAAGATTACCTCAAAGCCCTGAGCAACAATGCCCCGGAAGAATCCTGGAGCAAAGCAGAACAAATGGCCTACTGGATCAATGCCTACAATGCCTTCACTGTCAAACTCATCGTCGACAACTATCCCATCAGCAGCATCAACAAACTGCATGGCGGCAAGCCCTGGGACCACAAGTGGATCAAAATCGGGTCAAAAACCTATTCACTCAACAACCTCGAAAACGATATCCTGCGCCCACAATTCAAGGATGCGCGCATCCACTTTGCGGTCAACTGCGCCGCCAAATCCTGCCCGCCCCTACTCAACGCTGCCTGGACCGCCACTAATCTCAATAGCAACCTTGACACCCAGGCCAAAAAATTCATCAACAATACGGCTTTCAATAAGCTGACTGAGAAGAAAGTGGAAGTGTCCAAGATTTTTGAATGGTACGCGGAGGATTTTGGCAATCTGGTCACTTTTATCAACAAATACGCCAGTACCAAGGTGGGTGCAAAGGCGAAGGTGGTGTACCAAGAGTACGACTGGAGTTTGAATGAGTAGTTAGTTGCGGAGATTAGGAGGTTTATTCTCCGCAAAATATGCGGAGAATACTTGCGCTAATCTCCGCAAAACGCTACCTTTAAGCAAAATCTACAATGCCACGCTATATTCATCAGCTTCCAGACTGGCCGAAATTTCATTGGGATGATGCTTTGCTGTTGCCTAAACTCAGCCAGGTACGGCATGAACAAGGAGTTCTGGTTGGAAAAATGAGCAATCTAGGCTTCGAGCTCAAACAAGAAGCATTACTTGAAACGTATACCCTTGACGTACTTAAGTCTACAGAAATAGAAGGAGAGTTTTTAAATCCAGAACAGGTCCGCTCCTCTATTGCCCGTCATTTGGGTATGGATATTGGGGCATTGTTGCCAGCAGATCGTGGCATAGAAGGCGTAGTTGAGATGATACTTGATGCTACACAAAATGCGCAACTACCCTTAACTGAGGATCGAATCTGTGATTGGCATGCAGGGCTGTTTCCTACTGGACGCAGTGGGATGTACAAGATAAATGTAGCGAAATACCGCAAGGATGAGACGGGGCCAATGCAAGTAGTATCTGGTGCATGGGGCAGAGAAAAGGTTCATTTTCAAGCCCCCGATGCTATGAAATTAGAGCAAGAAATGCGCCAATTCACCAATTGGTTCAATCAGCAACAAGACATTGATCCGGTACTAAAAGCGGGAATTGCCCACCTTTGGTTTGTCACCATCCACCCCTTTGATGACGGCAATGGTCGAATTGCCCGGGCCATTACTGATTTACAATTGGCTCGGGCAGAGGGGAATTTCTCCAGATTTTACAGCATGTCCGCTGAAATTCGCATCCAACGCAAGGGTTATTTCGATATTTTGGAAACAACTCAAAAAGAGACATTGGAAGTTACTCCTTGGCTAAGTTGGTTTTTGGATTGTTTACACAGTGCGCTGGATAGCACCCAAAAGGTCTTGGATGGTATCCTTTACAAGGCTCGTTTTTGGGAAAAGTACGCTACAACCGTACTCAATGAAAGGCAAATTTTATTGATCAATAAATTATTAGGGCCTTTTGAAGGCAAATTAACCAGTTCAAAATGGGCAAAAATCGCTAAATGCTCTCCAGATACTGCATTACGGGATATCCAGGATTTAGTGATCAAGGAAATATTGGAAAAAGAAGAGGGAGGTGGAAGAAGTACAACTTATCGGCTAAAACAACTTGTATTTTAGTTGAAGTTTACCGTGAGTCCAAAATACAAATCCCTTTTGGCGTCTGTAAATGCGCCACCAGATAGGGCCTTTCCGAGGAGGAAATGGGATGCACATGAAAAGCCCCCTCAAAATTGATCTTTTCCAATACTTCCTGCAATTTTTCCGCCTTGGGGTGGTAACCCTCCAATCGAATCAAACTACAGCCCACATCGCTCAACATTGATGCTGGATGTGGTTCACTTTGCCACTGAATCAGCGTTGGGCAAACGCCACTCAGCGGCAAACTCCCATCGGGGGGGATGCTGATCAACCAGTTCAAATGACTCCGGCTCATCGACTCGATGGCTCCAAACCAGCCCTTTTGTAGCACTTGGGCGGATTGAATGTCATTGGTTCTTGCCACCCAATGTCGCAGTCTGGGTTGCCCATACCGTCCCAAACCATCCAATTCAAACCAACGAGCGCAATTCGGTTGCGGTAATTCGGGGTTGATGGCAATGACTTCGAGGTAGCAGCTTTCACCGAGTTTGAGCAGGGCGTTGTGGGTGCCCATACGGGGGTGAGCACCGCCGGGTTGGAGGGATACGCCGAGGGTTTCTTCTGCGTAGGTTATGCCTGCGGATAGGTTGGGGGCGGTGATCACGAGATGGTCGAGGTGGGTGTGGAGCATGAATTTGTGTTTAAAAACCAAAGCGACAAAAGGGGAACGCGGATGACACGGATTAGGCGGATTTACGCGGATTTTGATCCCGCCTATGGCGTGATAAGTTAGCCACAAATTGCACAAATTTTCACAAATTCAAGACTCAAACTTCGTTTGCGCACGAACTGAGGATTCAATTTGTGCAATTTGTGTCCAAAAAACTTTTGCTGCAGGCAAAAGAAAATCCGCGTAAATCCGCCTAATCCGTGTCATCGCGTTCCCATCATGCCGCTTTGGCCGAACTGCTTGCGGAGCAAGAAATGAACCTCATCATCAACTACAACCTTAACTAATCACCCCCTCCACCCCGTCAAATCCGCCCTTTCCATCCCCCATTGGTCTACTAGCCGCACCCAAAGCCAGCAATTTTTCCTACATTTCCCCTTCATCAACCATTAATGCCACATGAATTGGAAATCTAGCATAGTTTGTGTCTTGTTCTTGAGCGCGAATCATTTGTTGACAGCGCAAACCGCACTCCCACCCCAGTCCGATCCAAAGTTGTACACCATTGCCAATGCCGCTTCGCCTCAACGCCTGGAAGCCGACATCCGCAAACTGGTCAATTTTGGCACCCGCAATACCTTTTCCGACACCGTGTCGACCACCCGGGGCATCGGTGCCGCGCGACGTTGGATCAAATCCGAATTTGAAAAAATCTCCACCGCCTGTAGTTCCTGCCTAGAAATCAAAACCCAAAGCGAGTTCCTCAAAGGCGGCAGCAATCCCCGCATCACTCAGGACGTAACCGTGGTGAACATCCTGGCCATCCAGCGCGGTACCCGCTATCCCAATCGCTACGTGATCATGAGCGGCGACATCGACTCCCGGGTCAGCGATGCCTCGGATGCCACCAAAGACTCTCCCGGTGCCAACGACAACGGTACAGGTATGGCTGGGGCCATTGAAGCGGCCCGGGTACTGAGCAAATACAAATTCCCGGTCAGCATCATTTACGTGGGCTTGTCCGGTGAGGAACAAGGCCTATGGGGCGGCCAACACATGGCCAAAATCGCCAAAGCCGAAGGTTGGGACATCATCGGGGTGCTCAACAACGACATGATCGGCAACATTGAAGGCATCAATGGCGAGATTGACAATACCACCTTCCGCGTGTTTTCCGAACCTACGCCCCCGCAGGAAGGTGAACGCGAACGCACCTGGCGGCGGGTTTACGGCGGTGAAGTGGACGGCCCATCGCGCCAACTGGCCCGCTACATCGATCGCCTGACCGATCAGTACTGCACCAACCTGAATGCCATCATGATTTACCGGCTGGATCGTTTTGGGCGCGGTGGCCACCATCGCCCTTTCAACGACGAAGGTTTTGCCGGGGTACGCATCATGGAAACCCACGAGCAATACGAGCGCCAACACCAGGATTTACGCACCGAGGATGGCATCAAGTACGGCGACGTGATTGAGGGGGTAAACTTCAAATATGCCGCGAAATTGACGGGGGTAAACATGTTGGTCATGGCCGCATTGGCTTCTGCCCCACCTGAACCCAAAAATGTACAGATTGGCGGCATTGTCTTACCTTCCACCCGCCTGAAATGGGATGCGGTCAACGATCCTGACTTGATTGGCTACAAACTCTACTGGCGCGAAACGACTGCTGCGCAATGGCAACATTCCCGTTTTGTGGATAAATCAGTGACGGATTTTACGCTGGAAAATGTTATCATTGATAATTATTTGTTTGGGGTCGCCTCGGTGGGGAAAGATGGGCATGAAAGCCTGGTGGTGTACCCGACGACTTTGATTGCGCGGCGTTAGTTTTAGAACAAGCCAAAATTTTATAAGCTTACCCTTCTTAGGTGCCCCTTAAGTGCCTTAGGTTTCTTAGGTGGTGAAAAAAATAAAACCTGCGAAGCAGGATAATCTTTCACCACCTAAGAAACCTAAGGCACTTAAGGGGCACCTAAGAATAATGAGCACATTGCATCAAAAACCTCCAAAACTTCACAAAATGAAGCCAAATTTTACCCTCTTTTTTTTCCTCCTCCTCAGCTTTCAGCTCCTCGCCCAAGGCCCCGTGCTGGTAGATGAAAAACGTTTCCCCCTCGATCCCCAACTGACTTACGACGCCAACATCCCCTCGCCCGAGCAGTACTTTGGCTACAAACTCGGTGCCGAGTTCACCCTTTACGCCCATACCGTCAACTACGTCAAAGAACTGGATCGGCTTTCCGACAGGGTCACCCTGCACCAATACGGCAGCACCTACGAAGGTCGCCCGCTGATCCGTTTGGTAATCACCTCACCAGAGAACCACAAAAACATGGAGAGCATCCGCCAGCGCCACCTCAAACTCCTGGATGGCAGCGCTTCGGAAGTGGCCAATCTGGTCAAATCCGAACCCATTTTTATCACCTACAGCTACAACATCCACGGCAATGAAGCCTCCTCCACCGAAGCCGTGGCTCAGGTAGCCTATCGCCTCGCCGCCGCGCAGGATGCCGAAACCAAAAACATCCTTAACAATTCCGTGATTGTGCTCTACATCTGTGTCAACCCCGATGGGCGCGACCGTTTCGTTTATTGGTACAAATCCACCCAGCGTAGCGTATTGGGTTATGAGCCCCGTGATCTGGAACACTACGAACCTTGGCCCGGCGGTCGTGGCAACCACTACTGGTTCGACGTCAACCGCGACTGGGTTTGGGGCGTACATCCAGAAACGCGCACCCTGACCATGGATTACCAACAGTGGATGTCGCAGGTGCATGTCGACTTCCACGAGCAGGGCTACAACAACAACTACTTCACCGCACCCGGCACTACGCCCCGCAACAAACTTTTACCCGATACCTACGAGGCCCTGAGCGATACCTTTGGCCGTGCCAACATCAAAGAATTTGACAAACACCGCATCAGTTACTTTACCCGTGATGCCTTCGACTTCTTTTATCCTGGCTACGGCTCCAGTTACCCTTCGGTGATGGGTGGCATCGCCATGCTGGTCGAGCAAGGTGGCATCGGTGGTGGCCGCGCGGTACAAACCGACGATGGTGGCTTCAACGTGCTGCGCATACGCATTTTTGACCACTACACTACCTCCATGGCGACCATCAAAAAAGCGGTAGAGCGCAAAGAAACCCTGCTGAAATACAGCGTTGACGCCTGGAATCCTGGTACCAGCAAAAGCCCCACCAAGACCTATTACCTTTCTGCTGAATCACCCTATACCCAGGATGTGGTGAACATGCTACTCCGGCAACAAGTGAAAGTGGAAAAAGCGAGCAAAGCCTTTACCCTAAGCGATGCCCTGGACTACCGCACTGGGCAAACAGGTTCCAAAAACCTGCCAGCGGGTACCTACATCGTGAGCACCAACCAGGCCCGACACCTGTTCATCAGCAGCGTTTTGGAGCGCCGCCTGGCCATCGAAGATTCGGTGATGTACGACATGGCCACCTGGTCGGCCATCCTCGCCTACAACATCGAGGGTTATTCCAGCAGCAGCAAACACAACGTGACAACCGATGTGATCACCCAGGCAGTTACTGCCAGTTCTGGTGTAATCAACCCCAATGCCCAATACGCCTATGTCATCGAATGGAAGCAGCGCAATGCGCCGCAGGCACTGGCGCAATTGTGGGCCAAAGGCTACAAAGTCCGCGCTTGCCATGAGCCCTTCAGCGATGGCAAAACGACCTGGGGCTACGGTTCCCTAATTGTGCTGATTGAACGAAATGAGGACAAGCTGGCGCAGATCCACCAGGACATGGTAGAGATTGCCCAAAAAGCCGGAGTCATCATCCAGGGATTGGGTTCCGGGCGGGTCAAGGATGGCATGGATCTGGCTTCAGGTCGCAATCGTCCGCTGAAGGTACCTCGGGTAGCCTTATTGGTTGATCCTCCTTTTTCCTCCCTGACGGCTGGGCAAATCACCTTCTTATTTGACTACGAAACGGGCTTACCCATCCAACGGGTGCGGGGTTCGGTGTTGCAACAAACGGCCCTGCCCAAGTTTGGCGAACGTTACGGGGCTGCCGATTTGAACCAGTTTGATGTCTTGATTCTGCCGGATGGTGGAGCTGGACTCGGCGAATTGTTCAAACCAGAGCAACAAGCCCAATTGCGCGATTGGATCAGCCGGGGCGGTACACTCATCGCGACCGAAAGTGCAGTGAGCTTTTTCACCGCCCAACGTTCCCGCTTCACTACCGTCAAACTGATCGAACCTGCCCGGGATTCGAGTATGGCAGCGCGTACGGTTGCCTATGAAGACCGGGAGGATTATTATGGCAAAAAACGCACTCCTGGCACGGCTTTGAATGGCCTGATCGACAACAGCCACCCCCTGGCTTTTGGCTTGGGTAAGGAATTGTACAGCATCAAACAGGACAATGCGGCGTTGGCGCCCAGCCCTGAATTGCAGAGTGTTGGCCGTTACGCCAGCGCAGACAAAGCCTTTGTGGCGGGCTACATTTCGGAAGACAATAAAAAATCCTTGGCGGGCAACACCTTCGCGGGGGTACTTCCACTCGGGCAAGGCAAAATTGTGTTTTTGCAGGACAATACGCAGTTCCGCATGTTTTGGCGTGGACCGAGCCGGATGATGCAAAACGCAGTGATGATGGTACCGAGTTTTAATTAAAAGATATCATTTGTTTCAGAATGGGGGATTGATAATTTTGCGGAATAAAAAATTCGCAACATGCCACTCGTCCCCCATTCTTCCTACCCCGGGCCCCCACGTTACCAGATCAATGGCCACTTCCAAACCATTCTGCCCGCTTTGACCCGCAAAATCCAGGCCCTACATTATCAACGTGAACGCCTGGAATTACCCGATGGCGACTTTGTGGATTTGGATTGGTTGGATGCCAACAGCCATGAACTGGTCATTTTGTCTCATGGCCTGGAGGGCAGCACCGAGCGGGTTTACATGAAAGCAGCAGCCCATTTTTTCCATCAAAAAGGAATGGACGTGCTGGGTTGGAATTGCCGTTCCTGTAGTGGCGAGATGAACCGCAATTTGCGCTTGTACAACCACGGCGAAATTGAAGATTTTGGGCAGGTCATAAAGCATGCCTTGCAACGCAAATCCTACCAAAAAATCCACCTGATTGGCTACAGCATGGGGGGCAGCATTTTGCTCAAATACCTGGGGGTACACGGCAAAAACATTTCTGAAGCCATCAAAACGGGCATTGCCTTTTCTTCGCCCTGCGACCTGGCGGGCAGCATTCAAACTTTGGAAAAACGCAGCAACTGGTTTTACCGCCGCAAGTTTTTCAACAGTTTAAGCAAAAAGATCATCGCCAAGGCGGAGCAATTCCCAGGGCAGATCGACTTGAGCAAATTTGATCAAATCAAAACCTGGCGGGATTTTGACGAGTTTTATTCCGCGCCCATCAATGGATATCGGGATGCGGAGGATTTTTATTTTCAGGCTTCGGCTCAAAATTTTGTGGAGGGAATTACCGTGCCAGCGCTTTTGTGCAATGCCATGAATGATCCCATTTTGACGCCCTCCTGTTCACCCAAATACCTGGCTAAAAACCATCCTTATTTTTATGTGGAAACGCCGAGGAAGGGAGGGCATGTGGGGTTTGCAATTCGGAATTATCCGGGGCCGGATTATTGGTTGGAGCATCGGGCGCTGGAGTTTATTGAGGCGCACAACTAAGGTACCTCTTAGGTGTCTCAGGTTTCTTAGGTGGTGAAAGAAGTTTTTTTACCACCTAAGAAACCTAAGGCACTAAAGGAATCACCACAGTTGTGAACTTGAAAAACGGAATTTGCTTCCCAATTCAAAAGAATCGTACAACAGATCACCCAATCCAGTTTGCACCGTTCCAAACAATTGCCAACGAGGATTTAGATCAACCTGTCCGGACAAACTCAAAGCCATGGGCCGATCCCCATTGTTGAGGTATCCCGAATAGCCTCTAAAAGCAGGCGACAGTGCCCAGTTTTTTCCTTCCAAATTCAGTCCCAATCCAAACAAAGCCGCATCGTTTTGATTCTGCCGGTTTTGATTGATTTGCCACACAAAAATCCCACCCATCCCTTGCACACTCACATCCAGGTTGCCATCAATCAGTTTTTTGCCAAAAGACAAATCCAGATAATACCCAGGCGCATCCGTATACCGCGCCATCCCCAACATGGTGGAAGAAGGAAAGCGGTACCCGATGCGCAGCGCCAAATCCAGCGGGTGGGTTTCGGCTTTCAGCAATTGGATCAGTGTGTGCAAGTAAATATCTCCACTTGCCAAATGTTCATTGTAAAAAATATGGAAGGTTTTGCGCTCGGTTTTGATGGCGTGAGAAAGGGTGAAATACTCGATAGGCACCCAGTACAACTCAAAACTGATCACGTCGGGCACCAGATTGTAGGTACCGTAAAGCGCCAGGTTTTGGGTGGCATCACCAGGAGTAAAGTGGCTGTTCCCGGATAAGGCAAAAGACCGTTCATTGGGCACCCTGTCATTGCCTAAACGGGGAATCGGCAGTGCATTTGGCCCTAAAAGGCGTGGCGAGCGGATGATGTAATCGCCCCAGAAACGCTGACCATCCCAGCCTACGTTGTTGGCCCACCAGTAGTGATCTTGGGTGAAAGCAACAAGCGGCAGGAGGAGGAAAAAAATTAAAAAGAAAAGGTGGGAAGAAACTTTTGAACAGCCTGCTGGCGTCTCAGAACCCCCGACCCCTGAAATGGGAGTACATTTTCGGGTAGTCTTAAAATGTTCTTTTTTTCTATAAAAACAATTGAATATCAAGCAAAAGCAGGATGCGCTTCTACTCGGGTTAGGGTCAATTGCTTCTGTTTTTTCGCGCAACGGGAGCCCCGCTAGGGGCGTGAGATGGGTAGAAAACCAGGATCCCAGTGTTTTCCGGAGTCCCGTAGGGACGTGATGTGGGTATCTGGAGCGGCATGATACCCACATTTCGTCCCTGACGGGACTTTGGAAATTTCGGGAATTACCATTTGCTACCCATCTCACGCCCCTAGCGGGGCTCCCGTTACGCGAAAAAACAGAACCAGTCAATCCTGGATTCTGGGTGCGGGGGTTCTGAGGCTTCAGCACCAACTTAAATTTTACGCAACACGTAAATAATCGAACTCGCCCGTTCTACTTTTCTCCAACTCTTCAAAAAGGAACGCAAGCCAGTAATCGCCCCCAGGGGTAGTGCCAGAATACCTTTGCCACGGTATTTTTCACTCAGCAGCGACACGTAAAAAGGATCGAGCGGCATGCCTTTTTTGTCAACCACCTTAAAACCCATTTCGGCAGCCAGGTTGCTCAGGGTTTTGGGCGAAAAATGCCAAAGGTGACGCGGCACGTCATAAGCAGCCCAATGAGCGCCATATTTTTGACCATCCAGGGATTGGTAATTGGGTACTGCGATCATCAACACCCCAGCGTCGTCCAACAAATCGTGCAGTCGTTGCAGGTAGAGTTTGGGGTCGTACACGTGTTCCAACACATGCCACATGCTGATGATGCCAAATTTGCCGGGCAGGGTGCCTGCTTCGAGTTCGGCAGGTGGGCGCACATCCAGGCCAAATTGTTGGATGCCAAAGTTGCGGGCCCCTTCATCAACTTCTACACCCAGTACCTCGTAGCCTTGGCCACGCATGTGGTTCATGAAGTAGCCCGTGCCGCAGCCCACGTCCAAGAGGCGGCGCTGGTCGCTCAGGCTTTGCACCAAGCGCTGTTTGCTGCGCAACATGTAGTCACGCGCTGCATGGTACAAGCGGTTGATCAAGCCTTTTTTGGTATCGCTGTGTGAAATGTAATTTTCACTTTGGTAGTACGACCCAATCTTGTCAGGCCCGGGAATGTTTTGGGTAAAACGCAGGCCACAACCATGACAATCGTACAGGTCGAAGGCCTCTCCTGAAATGGAATGGTCGCGGGTTGCTACGGCTTTTTCGATGTCGTAGCTGCCACAAAGCGGACAGTGTTGGTAAAGGATGGTACTCATATTGCTACATAAAAAAAGACATCAGTTCCAAAAAAACTGATGCCTGCAAGCTTAAGATCACAACAAAAAAAAGTATTCTAAATACTGGGTGTGAAGTTAGGGAGATTTTTTGGAAAAACCAAAAAAGGGTTCCAAGGTTCCAACGCTCCACCCGGTCACTGAGCGAAGTCAAAGTGCAGGGTGGAACGTTGGAACCTGGAACCCTCTTAAATTTTCACTTGCCGCAACTGATCCACCATCACTGGTCTCAGTCTGCGGGCAGCGTCCAAAATCATCAAGGCATCGTCGGGAAAATTACCGGGGCGATTGCCAATGCGGCTACGGGTTTCCTTACTTAGGGCACGTTCATCGCCTCGAAAAGTGGCAGCGTAGTTTTCCCAAAACGCTTCTGCACCAAGGGGACGAGAATCGATCACTGAACCGGAGTGTAAGTCAAAAAGTTCCAATTGGGCGTTTAGGCGGGCACCTTTGTGTTGGTACACTTCGGTGACCTGGGCTTTGATGTTGATTTTGTTGGGGTATTTGATGTCGTTGCCAGCCGTGTCTTTTTTCACGTTGCCACGGGTGTCGTACTCGTACACCCAGCCATCCTGGATTTGGGTTTGCTCCTCGTACTGGCGTTCGCGGTAGGTACCGGGGCTTACCTGTACATCGCGCAGCATGAGGGTGGCTTTGATGTCGTAGTCGATGCCCGATTGACGGTTGTTGTGGAAGACCCTCCAGCGGTCGTTGAGGTCGCGGAAACTGAGTTCAGTCAGCTCCCGATCAAAACCAATAGGAAGAATAACTGGGGCGCGGTTTTCCACATTCACGAGTACAAATGTGGTGCCTAGGTGTTGAGCTTCACGTTGTAGGGCTTCGCGGTCGCGGTAAGTGGAGTAGTATTCGCGGATGCGCTCCAACTCATCAAAGGCGCGGCGAGCAGGTGTTTTATCGTTGTTGTTGCGGCGAGCCTGGCTAAGCAGGTCGGTCGCGTAGTTGTAGTGGTATTCAGCAGCTTTTTCACGGGCTTCGGTGATCAGGCCTTCCACACGTACAAACTGGAACGAGGCTTTGTAACCCCGACGATCCACCAATGGGATCAAGGGTTCTATGAGGCGCTGGCGGCGTTGAATGCGCTGAAGAACGTCGTGGATGCGAGGCCAGGCTTCGGCGCGGTTTTCGTTGCGCAGAGCGGTGGCTTGATCCATGTCGCGGGTGGTGGCTTTTTCAAAAGCGAATTCCACCGTGCGAACGAGTTCTTCGTTCTTGCGGTCTTTTCCCACCAGGCGGTTTACACTGCGCTCGATGGCTTGGTCGTAATCACCTATTTCGGCTAGTTTAACTGGAGAAGCACAGGCGGCGGCCAAGAGGGCCAATACGATAGTGGTCGTGATGCTGGAAATTAAGTGCTTCGGTGTCATGGCAGTGTGTTTTGAGCTTGTGATAGGTCAAAGTTACTACCGTAATGAACACCAAACCATTATAGGGAAGTTAAGATAGATTTGTTAAAATGTTAAATTGTAGGGGGAGGTGTTAAGGTGTGTTAAGGGGGGAAACCAGCGTGAATTAATGCTGTAGCAATTAGAATGGGCAAGTGTGGAAGCAGTTGAATCTTAAGCAGATTTCTGCTTCATGAATCTGGCCAGGTTACCCATCACCGTGCTGTTGACTTTTTTGCGGAAATAAGGCGTCCAGCCCAAAAGGATGCCCGTAAAACCAAAAGCTTGCCGTGCCCAGGCGTAAAAATCAAAACGGTCGACGTGCTTTTTGATTCTGCCGTTTTCAAATTCAAAACTGGCCTTGATTTTGTTGAGTACTTTTCGTCCCGTGGCAGAGAGGGTATAACTTGCTTCCCAATAAGCGCTTCCAGTGTGTTCATCCGCAGTAACCTTGCTAAATTCCAACTGCAAATCCTTGCCATTGCGGATCAACATCTCCCACATGGCGCGTACCTGAGCGGCATCCAGATTCTGAAATGCCTCGTCGCTGAAGGTGGCATCGTCGGTGTAGCAGGCTTGCATGCCCGCGTAGTCTTTGTTTTGAAAAGAAGTGTAGAAGTGTTCAAGGAGAGCTTGGTTGGGATGTTTGGACATGACGCTAAGTGTTAGTGCAGCGAAATGTACAGCAATTTTTCTGAATTGGCGTTCATAAGTAGTTGACCACATTAAATGATCACTTTTGAAGCGGCTATTTTTTTTGCAGCCGAGGCAAAAAACGTAGGCGATGCAGCG
>JAIYAV010000320.1 GCA_027488855.1 Saprospiraceae bacterium | reverse complement strand
CTACGAAGTCGATCTGATGACCTCGGAGAGGTCACACATTTGTAGAAAATAGTGGTAGTTAAGTTTTTACGACTTCGTAGAAGTCGCACATTTTGCGCGGTTAATTCAAAATTCACGTTAATTTGGGAGTTGCGCAAAAATAGAAAAGCGAAAAGCGACATCAATGGGAAAACGAATGACACGGATTTGGGCGGATTAGAACGGATTTTAATCCCGCCTACGGCGTGATCTTTGGAATGACGAATTTTTCGAGTGATGAATGGGGGGCGTTGTATCCGGCGTTGATCCTCACGCTGCCGCATACCCACTTAACTTCCGCACCGACTCAGGTTGGAAGGCCAGCACGATGTCCTGTTTTAGTACCCCACGTTCTACCAGTTCAAGGGCCACATCATCTTCGGTCCAGTTGGCCAAAATCCAGATTTTGCCATCGTCTTTGATCTGGAAATGGAGCACTATCCCCATTTGGAACGTATTTTTATCTACCCAACCCTCACGCAAAAACTGGTAATGGTGGTGTTCCCGATCGATCACCAGGTGCTCGTGAATGGGTGATTCCAAACCAGGGTGGAGGTAGGTTTCCAATAACTCGACCACGTAATTGCTGTAAGTGCTTAATTTATCCATGATTCGATGGTTTCGTTGTCGTGATCAAAGATAATCAATTTCACTTGGTATTTTTCGATGCCCAGCTGAATGAGGCGCATGCTTTCAAAGTAATTGTAGGCGAAAAGGGGAATGGCTAGATACAAGTGCCGATTCGGTTCTTTAATTTCCAGGCCAATTAAATAAAGCATAAACTGCCCTAATGCATGATGAAAATCATAAACCAAGGATGCATTGAGGAAACTTTTCACCTCCACCGCTATTTTGTCAACACCTCGTTCTGCTGCGATAATTTTTTCAGCACCAAGATCAATCTCCTGACGTGGGCGCATTTCAGGAATATCAATGATGTATGGATCATGAGTAATGAGCCAGCCCTCTTTGATGAGTGCGTTTTTGAGTTTATCGTGATAAAAGTCTTTTGCGGCCATGACTTGGTGTCAGCTTTTATGATTGGCTGCTATATTAAGCTTTTGTAAGCGGGGAAGCAAGGGGAGGGACGAATTTTTCGCGTGATGAATGGCGAATTATTGAGTCACTTTACGGGCAATTTAATTTATTTCTAGGCAGGTTTCAATACCCTTTGCTACCACACTCCTGGACATTTTGCTCGGAGGACATCAATTGCCACGTGCTTTAGCGCGTGGATCGGGTTTACACTTTTGATCGGGCTTTAGCCCAATGTCATTGACTTTAGGAAAAAAGTGCATTCAGCGCAGGATGGTGCTGAGGTCTACCAACCCCCGACCCCTGGAAGGCAGGGGCGATTGGTTCTGGCCTCAACCCCGAAGGGGTGACATGATTATAGCAAAATAACCGGTGTTTATTCCATGAAGAGAAACCCCGAAGGGGTGATATTATACTAGAACTGCGATTGTGTGATCAAATAATGTCACCCCTTCGGGGTTTTAATACAACTACATGCCATTTTTGCTATAATCATGTCACCCCTTCGGGGTTGAAACGGAATCAATCGGCCCTGTGGTGACCGAGGCTATTCAAAATTCGGCATGCCTCATGTTCATTTTCCCCCTACTTCCCCGCATACACCGCAGCCCCCACAATCCCCGCACTATTCAACAACTTCGCGGGTTTCACCGGAGTATTCACCTTGAGCAAATGTCCAAAATTTTTGAACTCCTTGCTCACGCCGCCGCCCAGGATAAACAGGTCGGGGGTCAGCAGGCGCTCCAGGTGGCGCAGGTACTCGCTGAAGCGGCTCGCCCAGTCTTTCCAACTTAGGTTTTCCTCTTCGCGGATGCGATTGGAGCAGTAGTGCTCGGCGATGCCGCCGTGCAGGAAAAGGTGGCCAAACTCGGTATTGGGGACCAGGGTGCCATCCACAAACTGGGCGGTACCCAGGCCAGTACCAATGGTGATGAGCAGGACGACCCCTTCTACACCCCTGCCTTGCCCAAAGGTCAATTCTGCCAAACCCGCAGCATCGGCATCGTTCAGGGCTTTGACGGGGTTGCCGCAGGCCGCGCTGAATTCTTCTTCAATGTTGTGTCCGATCCAACTTTTGTCAATGTTGGCCGCCGATTTGGCGACGCCATGTTGAACAATTGCTGGGAACCCACAACCAATTGGGCCGCTGTAGCCAATTTTTTTGATCAAACCAGCAAAAGCTTCGGCAATTATATTGGGCGTAGCGGGGGCGGGGGTTTCCACCCGAATGCGATCGCCCACGAGCGCACCCGTTTGAATATCGACCAATGCGCCTTTAATGCCAGAGCCACCTACGTCGACTCCAAGGATGTGTTGAGACATGTTCCTTTATTCGGGGTTCCATGGTTCAGTCGGTCACTTCGACTTCGCTCAGTGACCAGCTCAGTGACCGACTGAACCCTGGAACTTTGTGTTATTTAATGACTTTGACTTTCATTTTGACGTCCTTCGCGGGACGGTCGCCGGGGGTAGTGGTCTGGGCGGCAATTTTGTCGATCACCTCCAAGCCTTGAATCACCTGGCCAAAAACGGTGTATTCGCGGTCCAGCATGGGGGTACCGCCACTTTTTTGATACGCATCGCGCTGGGCCTTGCTGTAGCGGAAATTGCGGGCACCTTCCATCTGATTGAGTTGGCCGTCCGTCACCGGGCTGCCGTGTACGATGTAAAACTGCGAGCCCGAGGAGCGTTTTTGCGGATTGTTGGTCCTGGCAGCGGCCAGAGCGCCTTTGACGTGCACCAGGGAGTCCACAAATTCGGCTTCAACGGTGTACCCGGGGTCACCCATTCCCAGTGCTTGGCCGGGTTTGGCATTTTTGGAGTTGGGATCCCCGCCCTGAATCATAAAGCCACTGATGACCCGGTGAAAGAGGGTGCCATCGAAGAAGCCTTGTTCGCCCAGTTTGAGGAAATTGTCGCGGTGTTTGGGCGTGCCATCCGACAAGCGGACCAACATATTGCCAAAGTCGGTTTCGATCATGACCAAACAGAATTTTGGGGCTTTGATCGAAACTTTGTCTTCGTAGATTTTGCTTTTGTTACCCGTTTTGGCGGTCAGTTTGACGGCATAGGTTCCCGAGGCCATGAACGCATGCACCGGAGAAGCTTCCTCGGAAGTATTGCCATCGCCAAAATCCCAGTGGTAGGTCTCGGCAGGTTTGGCCGTGGTATTCGTGAAGGTGACGGGCGAAGGGGCTTCGGTGGCACCAGAATACATAAAGGAGGGTTTGAGGCTCGCACAGGAGCTCAGGGCCGCGAGTAGCAGCAAGATGAGGTAATGATTTAAGTTCGATTTCATAGGTATAATTTGGTTGAGGAGTTGAGGTGTTGAACCATGAGTCATCCCAAATTTTTGGAATGGCCAACCGCTAATTTTGAAACACTAAACGCTTGATTTTGGCTGCGCCAAAATGGTCATTCACCACGACGACACGACGGTCACGACGTTTTGCTCCGCACGACACGACGCTTGCGTCGTGTTCAAATCGCGCGAAGCGCGAAGGCGTCGTGGTCGTCGTCTCGTCGTGGTGAATAAATCAAGCAGCGAAGCTGCTCTTCAGCAATTCGTGTTAGAACTGATCTACCCTGCGGACGACCGGGGCTATTCAAAATTCAATCGCTCCACGATTAGGTTTATGCCCGATTTTGGCTTTTCAAAAATTCGGGATGACTCATGTTTCAACACTTCAACTTTTCAACTACTGCTCACTATTCCAATCCTCCATTCTCCGTTTCCAATTCCCGGAAATACTGGATTACTTTAGACTTGAGGTATTCTTCTTGTGCTTCTACCCCACGGGTTTCGAGGGGCATGATCAGTTCGTAGTGCGGCCAGCCATCGGCATCTCGCCCTACAAAACCGTAGTATCCGTCATAGGTCAACAGGCGACAAACGGCGATGTGCATCAAATCCTGTTTTTCTTCCTTGGTGTATGCTTTTTTCCAGCGGCCTTGCTCCTGGATGCCAATGAGGAACAATACCGCATTGAGATCGGGCAACACGTCTTTGCCAAAAGTTTTTTGTACCAAATTTCGGACCCGCAACCACTCAAAATCCGTTTCCCAATTGCTCATGATCATTTTTTTCAGCGGCGCAAAGGTAAGCACCAAATCCCAATTAATGATGTTTATTTACTCACTCTTCCCGTACTACGGTTGGAATTTGCCGGGCTCTCAATGCCGGGGGAATGGAGGCAAGTCCGCCGATGGTCAGCACCGTAATGCAGACGACCACAAAATCGATAAAACGAATGCTTACCGGATAGGCATCAACGGCAAAGGTGCCGGGCATGGCGACGATGCCGAATTGTTTTTGCAAAAAATAAATCGACAAGGCGAGTACAAAACCCAGCACAACCCCCAGGACGGTGAGCAAGAGGCCCTCAGCCAGGAAAATGTTGCGGATGGTATTGTCGCGGGCACCCATGGACTTGAGGATGGCGATGTCTTTCTTTTTTTCCAATACAATCATCCACAGCGCTCCAATCATGTTGAAAGCCACCATGAGCAACATCAGGCTGACAATGGCAAAACTCATCCATTTTTCCAGGAGCATGAGTTTCATAAAGGCCTCTTGTTGTTGGTAGCGGTCTTTGACCACGAACTCCGGGCCCAGCAACTGGGAGATGGCTTTGGCTACTTGCCGGGAATTGACATCGGGCTTGATTTTGATTTCCAGGGCGCTGATGGCGTCGGGCATGTTGAGCAAGGCGCGGGCAAAATCCAGGGTCGTGAGCACGTATTGGCCATTGTGCTCCTGTTGGACGGCAAAGGTACCTGAAGGATAAGTGATGTCGCGGCGAAATTGTTGGTCGAGGGCACCGGCTTCCTTGCGTTTGGGCATGTACACCACCAGGGGCGAAATAAAGTCATCAATATTGATGGCCAATTGGTTGCGCATTTCCATACTCACCACAGCCATGTCTACATCTCCGTTGCGGAGTTGGTAGGAGCCTTCGCGTACGGTGGAATCCAGCTGGGTGACTTTGACAAAATTGTCGTCCACGCCCTTGAGGTTGCCAAAATCCTGCTTGCCATCGTATTCAAAAAAGGCGACTTCTTCCAAGGTTTGGGAGACGAACGCCACGCCGGGAATTTTTTCCAATTTTTTGTACAACTCGCCTTGAATCGTAAAGGTTTTGCCCTGCGCAGGAGTGATCTTGATGTCGGGGTTAAAACTGCTGTACAAGGAATTGATGACTTCTTCAAAACCATTGAACACCGAAAGGATCAGGATCAGGGCTGCGGTACCTACGGCCAAACCAAACACTGCAATCCCCGTGATGAGGTTGATGATGTTCGTTGATTTTTTGGCAAAAAGATAGCGCCGGGCTACCCGCCAAATCAATCCTTGGTTGTGCAATCGAAAAGAAAAAGGCATGTGTGGTACAATTGTGGGGGCAAAGTTACAAACTTAGGGCGATAAAAAAATGAATGTTCATTTTGCCATACATGAGTCATCCCGAATTTTTGAAAAGTCAAAATCGGGCATAACCCTAATTGCGGAGCGATTGAATTTATAATAGCCCCGGTCGTCCGCAGGGTCGATGAGTTCTAGTTTCAAACCATTTTGGATTGGGCTGCGCCCAATCATTTTTAATAACCGCGACGACACGACGACGCGACGGTTTCACGACGCAAGCGTCGTGTGGTGCGGAGCAAAACGTCG
>JAIYAV010000334.1 GCA_027488855.1 Saprospiraceae bacterium | reverse complement strand
CGACTCAAATGAACTGGAGTCATGCCCAGGTAAGAAGCGATCATGTGTTGAGGAACCCGATTGTGGATATTGGGAAAAATCTCGTTCATCAAATCGTAACGCTCTTTGGGGCTCAGGGTATAGAGGTGCTGAATGCGGGAATCCAAATAAATAAAGTAGTGCTCGGCAATCAATCGGCCCAATTTTTCGCCTTGCTGCAGGTTGGCGTAACCCCAATCAATGGCAGATTTGGGCATTACAATGGTTTCGGTATCCTCCAAGGCCTGTAACTGATACGCAGACTTTTCTTGGGTCAAAAAAGCGCGGTAATCGGCGATAAACTGGTTTTCAATGGCAAAATGGATGGTGTGATCGGTGCCACCAAGGTCATCTAATTTCACCCGGATGATGCCCTTTTTAATAAAATAGACCTCCGTGATGAATTTCGCTTCCTGGCTCAACAGGGCTTTTCGTTTGAATGCTTTTTTGTAACACATTGCAGAGAATGCTTCCAGCTCTTCCTCCGAGATGTGGATCATTTGTTTTAATACCTTCTTCAATTGAAGCATTGGATCAACCCTTTTTTATCAAATGGTAATTTGGCAAAAAGGTTTGAATAAAAAAAATTGAGCACAATACTGTCGGGATACATTCGTAATGAGTGCACCCCGACTGTAAAATTTTCATACTTTATTTTATTTCCGTTCCTTAATGACCGCGATGGTGAAGGTGCCAACAATCACAAAAATTGCTCCCCACAAAAGGTTTTTGACAAAAGAAGAACTGCTGTCATTTACAATCCATTCTGCATTTTTCACACGCAACCGTACTTCTTGGTTGTTGGTGTTGTTTAAAATGAATTGTTTCTGCGGCAAACCTTTCGCCGTAAGAATTAACTCACACTGATTGCTCGGCATATCTTCAAAAAATGCGTTTTTGATGTAATAAGATTTAATCGTTTGGGGCACCTTGACCAATTCCGCAACAACTGTTGTTTCGTGCCCAAGTACAACCCGTGGATTGATCAATCTAATGGTTTCGTTGTTGATGATGACACGACAAGTATGCTCAAAACGTTTGATTACCAATTGGATGAACGCTTCCGGTGTTTTGTAAGCCCCTTTCTGGTAGTGAAAATCAACCTCCCCCTCAAAAGCCGTCAGCGCACTCCTGATCATCAATAGATTTTTGCCATCTTGCTCAAAAATCATGATGTTCGATAAATCATGTTGATGGGCATGAACGACACCCGCACACAACAACAAAAGGGTCATCGCAATCAATCTCATTTTTGAAATTCTATCCATTTTTATTGTTATTGTGCGTATGCACCAGCTAATTTATTGATGAAGTTATTAGAACCCGGTTTGTCCACATGATAATGGTAGCCTCTGGTCGCATCATAATGTCCACGGTTGGCATCCAAATCAGTGTATTCCGTTCCGTTTGCACTCAATCTTTCAAATAGGCCAAAACCATCCATTGCATAACCAATCATTGCGGCATGGCCATCTGCTTGAGCAATTTTTGTTGTCAAGCCTGTTGCAGCATGATAATGATAACCCGCGCCTAAATTGATGTGACCGCCAGCATCGTCAAACGGAGCCAATGTATAAGCACCCAATATCGCATTCGTAGGAGCAGGGGCATCGAATACAACCCCATTGAACGCCAGGCCTCTCGTGGATGGTCCCGTTGCGCCCGGTCCGTTGCCAAAACTCACCGCTGTAGCCAATTTTACAGGCGTAACGGGAATGTAATAGGTTTTGGTCAAGGTTGAAACATAGGAGGGCAAACATTCAACGCAGTAGTTTTTATACGCTGCGCCAACATTTGGATTGGCCGCCGCCTGACAATCGGCCTGGGTTAGGGTTCTGGTGATGGCACCTGTAGTGGTGTTGTACATCGCCCAAGTTGTATTTTTGTAAAATGTTGCCAGGTTTTTAATAAACGCACCGTCAACATCATAAACGTTACCACCTTCTAACCAAATGCCTCCTTTGCTTTTGTCATCGGAGATATTCGTAGGACACCATGGACCCATGTTGTGGTCGGTCGGGGTAGCTTTACTTACGATTTTGTAGCAATCGGCGGTTGTACCGTTTGAAAGCGTACGAGAAACGGTCGTGATGGGTTCGGCCAATCCAGCAACAAGAAAATCAGTAGCTTTCACCTTGATGACCGTATCTGTGGTGGTCGTGGTGGTGGTAGTTTCTTCTTTGTCACAAGCAGTTGTGGTCATCATGAGCATCAAAGCTCCAAAAAGAACATTTTTCATGTTTCAAAAAATTAAATGCTTAAAAAATTGGTTGTTATTATTATATAGACACATTTGACACTTGAATCTTGCGGTCGCAGCTACTTTTTCGCTAAAAGCAGCAGCATTTTTTTGTACGCCTTAATTACCTTTGCAATACAACTTTACGGGTCGTCTGCGCTTTGCCGTTTGAGATTTTAACAAAATAGGTACCTGCATACAAAGTCTGTGTATCAAAATAAGCAATCGTACTGCCTTTATTGATCTGAGTGGATTTGACCAATTTGCCAGTCATTTCATACAAATCGATGGTGTAATCTTCCTTGACCAAATCACCTATTTGGATAGAAATTAAGTCGGCGGTCGGATTTGGGAAAACCTTGATTTGTAAATTGTTTAAAGCACCTTCTTTTGTACTTGATACGGTGTTGAGGTAGGTGCTTACTGACTCTGTAACCGAAGTTACTTTTGATGCGCTCAATACCCCATAAAAGGTAGGCCCTACAACATAAGGATAAGCCGAATTCCACTTGGCATCTACCGTAGCAAAATAGCAATAAATGCCATTTGGGTATTCAGGCGTTTTACAAATCCGGCCATTGTGCACATCCAGGTAATCGGATGCGGTATTGCTAACGAACTCGTAGTCTTCCCTAAAATAACCCAATGGATAAGTTGTAGTAGAAGGAACGGTACCCGTACCCCGGGTTGTTTTTAACTGATAGCTCGATTTCATGCGGGCAATGCCGCCCGTGCCATCCGTATTTTTATACCCGTAAGCGCCATAAATGGGAAAACCATCGTAAGCAAAACCAATGAGGGGCGAATGTTTGGTGCTGTCCAGTTTGTACAAACCATCGGCATCGTACAGGTTGCAAACCGTGGAAATTACCTTCAAATCCAAATCGAAAGCGCTGGGGTTTTGATGGTGGTGGTAGTTGCCCATCGCAGGATGCCCTTTGGCACAATCAAAGCCCGCTCTTTCTGCCAAAATAGCATCTCTGTTCCAGGCTTGGGTTGCGGCCATACCTCCTGGGCAGGTGGGGTTGCCGGGGCCGCCACACAGTGTATTGGTCGTGGCATTCCACGCTACACCGTCCCGATAATCAAACAAGGCCACACCATTGATGAATACGCCAATGTTCCCTCCTGTGGTAGCCCTTTTTGTACCCGTATTTTCTGCGGGTGCAAGTGGAAACTTAAAAATTGCATTCTGGTTGCTTGCCTGGCTGGGGTTCCCATCTTGAAAGGGCCCCGTTGCATATGCGGGGATACCCGTGCAAGTCACATACGCAAAATTTGTTGAATATTGAACTTTTTGGCAATTGACCAAAATGTTGTTGGGGATTGACATTGAACCACCTGCGACGGTGTAGTACCTGCCCGTAACTGTAGTGTTTTGCAGCCATGAGGAGATGACTGGATTGGTTTGGGCAAAAAGCACTGGTGCCAATAAAGCCAGGGCGATTGTGGTTAAAAGGTTTTTTTTCATTTTTAATTCACTTAAAAACAGGTGATTGAATCGAGTATTACACAGTAGTCAGTTCTTTAGTAACTGGTTTGCTGCGAAACTTGCGCTGCGTTTTAAGTTTTTTTCAAAAAAGAGTAGGGAAATTATGGAGAGAGATTTTGGGAAATATTTTTCAAGCTGTACCGCAAGTTTTTTTTCAAACAGGGTACCAAGTAGTGGGGCAAATACAGCGATGGTAACTACGGTATTGCTACATTGAGCAAAAGCATTGATCAGCAAAACGAAACTGGCTGCGAAAACAAGTTTATTTGGACCATCAAACAATCGAAACAGCGTTAATTGCCCAACTTCGACAAGGCAATGAAGCGGCTTACAAACAAGTGTTTGAGGCGCATCAAGACCGCATATACAATACGATCCTGTACATGATCCAATCCACCGAAGAAGCCGAAGATCTAACCCAAGAGGTATTTGTGGACGTTTTTTTAAACATAGACAGCTTTAAAGCTCAATCCAAACTCTCGACCTGGATTTACCGCATTGCAATCAACAAAGCCCTGAACCATCAACGCTTTAAAAAAGCAAAGAAACGATTCGGTGCAGTCTTGTCTGTTTTTAATTTATCCCCAGTAGACGAGGTATCTGATTTTGTACATCCTGGCATTCTTTTGGAAAACAAAGAATTGTCGAAATCCCTTTATCTGGCGATTGACCAATTGCCCGAAAAGCAAAAAACCGCTTTTGTGCTGCGGCAATTAGAAGACTTGTCTTACGCTGAAATCGCTGAAGTGATGCAAACAACGCTCTCTTCGGTAGAAGCTTTGCTGTTTAGGGCTAAACAGAATTTGCAAAAGATTTTGAAAAACTAATCAACTCATGAGCGCAAGTTTTTTCAATATTGAGTGTCTAAACGCTTGAAAAATACAAAGAAATGGACAATTTCGATGAAATCAAATGGGGAAAACAGCCCGCTGTCGCACCCGCAGGCATGTATGATCAAGTGCGCCAACGCACCATACAGAGGCGTATCCGAATGGCTCAAACCCAGCGCCAACTGGTGGTCGGATCGGTTTTGTTGTTTGTTATCGGCGCGTTCAATATTGGCATTGTGCTTACCAACAAAGAAAAACAGCCTGCTTTTGAAGCAAATGCGGAGCAGGTATTGTATGAAACCTACTTTGACAATGCCTTAACCTTGTCCAATGAAAAATAAGTGGCTTAAATACTTAGTGGCAATCACCTTAATCATCAATGCGGCGACCTTGCTATTCTTTTGGTTCCACCGCCCACCACATGGAGGCAATCCAGGATTGAGACCAGAGCGGGTGCTGGTTGAAACATTAAAAATGAATAAAAAACAACAAGCCCTTTATCGAACTTTGCATCAAGAGCATCACCGGATTCATGATAGTTTGTTGACCCAAATTGCTGCAAAAAGGCAAGTCCTGTATGCTCAAAAACAAGCAGCAACTGATTCAATGATTCAAGAAATAGGCTTTTTGCAAGCCGAAATTGAGCGCGTAACCTACGAGCATTTCAAAGATGTGCGTAAAATATGCACGCCCAAACAGCAAGCACAACTGGATGCCTTATTGGGTAAAACGGTTCAAAGAATTTTGATGCCGAAAAACAACCGACAAAAGCCTAAAAATGAGCGTTAAATCCCGAATCCTTCTCTTTCTCTTATCTTTTTATGCCTATCCAGCCATCGCGCAGCTTAGCATTTTACCTGTTTTTGGGGATCAGCCAATCGCGGAAAACACTTGGTATGTAAGCACACAAGGAGATAGCATCCAGTTCGACAACATCCGATTTTATCTGTCCAATATACAGTTTGAAATGGATGATAAAACCTGGATCAAAGACAGCGTAAGTGCCCATCTAATCGATGTTTTTGACCCCGCTACACTACACATAGCGTTGAAAAAAATAGACTTAAAACGCCTCAAAACGATACATTTCAACCTCGGTATTGATAGCTTGACCAATGTTTCAGGTGCATTAGGCGGTGATTTAGATCCACAAAAGGGAATGTACTGGGCATGGCAAAGTGGCTACATCAATTTGAAAATCGAAGGCAGGAGTCCTCGGTGCAAGACCCGGAAAAACATTTTTCAATACCATATCGGTGGCTATTTACAACCGTTCTACAGCATGAGAAAAGTAGAATTATCGGTAAAAAATGCTGTTGCACATCGAAATCAAGGAGCAATCCCGCAAGGGGTCATTTTAGCCGTCGACTTCTCTCTGTTTTTTGGAAATCTATCCATCGCTACCCAAAACAGCATCATGATGCCCGGCAAAGCAGCAATGCAATTGGCAGATTACAGTACCTCAATGTTTTCCATTCATGCGCCTAAAAACTAAGCACGTCATTTATTGCCTATTCGGTTTTTTAACCCTCCTGATCTATGCTTTTAGTGAGCGAAAAACCACACCGATGCCGCTCGTTATTCCCGAGGGTTGGCCAAAACCAGTGTATAATTTCACTAAAAACCCCTTAACAAAAGAAGGGTTTGAGTTGGGTAGGCAGCTGTTTTATGACCCTATTTTATCGCGAGACAGTACCATTTCCTGTGCCAGTTGCCATTTGCAAGCCACAGCTTTCACGCATGTTGACCACGATTTAAGTCATGGCATTGAGGGCAAAGTTGGCACGCGCAACTCCATGGCGATCATGAATGTGGCCTGGAGTAAAAATTTCATGTGGGATGGAGGGGTCAATCATTTGGACATGCAGCCTTTAGCCCCCCTCAGCAGCTCGGTAGAAATGGATGAACAACTGGAGCAGGTGATTCAAAAATTAAGTAGGGCTAAAAAGTATAAAACTCTATTTTTTAAGGCTTTTAATGATAGTCTGGCAACTGGTCAAAAAATGCTGCTGGCCTTTTCACAATTTACGCTGCACCTCAACTCCTACAATTCAAAATACGATAAATACATCCGCAATGAAGCAGGTGGGGATTTTACTGAACAGGAAAAAAACGGTTTGCAGCTTTTCAGAAAGCATTGCGCGTCCTGCCACACTGAGCCTCTTTTTACCAATCAAAATTTTGAAAAAAATGGACTCCCCATCGACTCCACTTTGAATGATTTGGGCAGATTTACCATCACTCGTCTGCCTGTCGATAGTTTTAAATTCAAGGTGCCTACCTTGCGCAACATCCAATTCACTTTCCCCTACATGCACGATGGGCGTTTTAAAAAGCTGCGCGAAGTTCTCAATCACTATACCGAAACCAATGCGTTAAAAACACAGATCGTCCTTAGTTCCAATGAAAAAGCCGACATCATCGCTTTTTTGTTGACCTTGACAGACAATGATTTTCTGTTTGATAAGCGCTTTGGGTTTCCCAGAGATTAATTTCTTTGGTCATCAATTGTAAAATTCCTCACCCAATGATGCGATTGTCTTTCGCGACATAACGCGCAAAGCCCAGTAAGGCTCCAACAACCATGATGTTGCGGAAAAAATTCACCATTTCCAGCTCCATTTCACGGGCCAGGTCAGCTGTCATCATTTCCGTGCCCAATTCCTGGCCATTGGCGCGTGGCAAGTGTACCAAGACGGCCATTAGAATGACGTAAAGCGCCATGAGTGTGTAAGCCAATTTATCGTATTTGCCAATCACTGCACTGGTGATGAACAAAACAATACAGACCATCGTAAAATAGTTCCAGAACAGCGGAAAAGGAAGGTAGTCGGGTACAAAACCTGCACCCACTTCGGGTTTGCCCAAGTGTAAGCCCACGTACATCAAAAACGACAGCGGGAATAAATAGCGGCCAATGCTCAATAACTTATCCATGATGATTAGATTTCGAAGGGTGACATAGGACGGATTTTGGTGTAATCCGCATGACGAACTTTTTCATCCTATGTCAATTCGGTGATTCAATGCCACAAAATTCCAGATTTAAATCCCAACGACTCTTGATAAATGTCAATGATTTGAGGACTTACAACTTTCCTTTGAGGCGGGTCATGGTTTCGGGGCTGATTCCCAGGTAAGAGGCGATTAGTTTGTTGGACAGGCGAGACATGAGCGTGGGCTTGTTTTCCATCAACCATTTAATTCGGTCGAGCGCATCCAAGGAAGTCAAGGTGTTGACCCTGTACACGGTACTGCTATAAGAAAGCTCCAAAATCTGCTGGTAAATCTGTGCAAAGGCCGGAACTTCAGCCGAAAAGTGCTGAAATGCATCGTAATGAATGCGAAGAAGTTTGCAGGGTTCCACACATTTGATGTATTCTTCTGAAGCTTGTTGGTTTTTGAACCCAAAAATATCGGTCACCCACTGCTCCTCGGTATAGAACTCGCGGGTTGATTCATTGCCATTTTTATCGATGACAAATACCTGCAAACAGCCTTCAACGATGAAGTAGACATACTTGCAAACGTCCCCTTCTTGAAGCAAATAGGTGCCGCGTTTGGGCCGAAGGGGTTCAAATGCTTTAGCTACTTCTTCGAAGCGCTCAGGAACTTTGCCTAAACGTTTGATGATGTGTTCTTGAAGTGTAGCGTGCATAACAATTAGTTTAGACAAATGGGACTAGACAGGTAAAGATAATAAATAGTTGGCTAAATTATCTCATTGGGTTTTCTTACCCGACTTTTTTATCTTTGGTGGTGCAATACCCAATTATTGCCAATCAACCCGTATTCAATGCAAGCCGAAGCTTTAGACACCTTCCAGGACACCTTACGTGAAAGTCTAGCCAATGACGGGCTCAGTTCGGCCCTTGCCATGCTCAAAAAAGCCTTGCCCGAACAAACTGAAAAATACAACCTCGTTTTTCAACTCGAAACCCGGCTCAACCGCATCAACAAAGACCGTATCAAGGGGATTCTCAGCCAGGAACAGCTCGAACTCGCTTACAATCGCTTGAGTGACGACATCCTCAATTTGGTTGCCAACCTTAGTCCAACTGATTTTGAACTACCTACCGCTGCTGAGACCAAAGGAGGGCGCAAAACCGGGGCCTTACTCTACCAGATTCCGCGCAAGATGGAGCTGGATCCAGAAAAAGCCTACCGCTGTGTCGTACGCCTCGCTTTCAATGAAGAAGTGATCGTTGAAAACCTCGATCTCACGAAAGATACCGTTTTAAAACCAGTACGGGTATCCGAAATCATGGAGGTTGAGTTGAAAGACCCCAATGATTCCCCAGCGTTTAACATCCAACTCATCAACTCGGCGGAGCAATTCCTGGAAGAACACGCTTATACCGAATGGCAGTTCAAGGTCAAACCCATCCGCACGGGCGCATTGCCGCTCTTGCTGGTCGTTGCCGTCAAGGAATACCTGCACAATCGGCCCGTGAAAAGGGAAATTGTATTGGAAGAAATCATCGAGGTCGTGGCCGAACCCGTTGAAAACGTGGAGGATACCGCTGATTTTCAAAGTGCTGGGTACACCTTTTTGTATTCATCCGAGCCAGAAAACCGCAGCGGAGGGCTAATCAGTACCTTTGCCAATGGCAAATACAGCATGGTCGCTTCTATCTTGCTCCTCTTTATGTTTGCAGCCGGGATTTGGGCCTTGGGTAGCCGTCTGAATTGGTTCAAGTGGCAACCCAATGTCATTGATCCTCCAGGTAAAATCGAAAAAACTGACCCTTCAAAAAAGCCAAATCAGCAGCTGCCCGATAGCACAACACCAACCCTCAATAACCCGCTGGATACCCTCGTCCCTAAAAAAGATACTTCAGCAACTGTCCGGAACAGTAAACCGACCAAGCCGATTGATCAACCAAAAAATAATCCTGGCACCAGCGGCAACAAAGTCAAGGTCGTTCCTAAAATCAAAAATACTGGCCCAAAAACGGTCAAACCCATCGATACCAAAACCATAGATCCTGGACCTATCAAACCTGTTGATCCAGCTAAAGTGCGCAAATCAGGCTTTACAATGGTGAAGGTGGAAGGAGGCAAACTTCCGCTGGGGAAACACTACGGCAGCAAAATCTGCCCCGCTGATACCATCCAAATCAACAGTTTCCGCCTCGGCAAATACGAAATCACTCAAACCGATTGGCTGGAGATCATGGGCAAAAACCCGGCGTTTAAAAAAAGCTGTGCAGATTGTCCGGTCGAAAATGTTTCTTGGAATGACATCCAGGAATTCCTGCAAAAGGCCAGCAAAGCCAGGGGCAAAAAATACCGCCTGCCCTACGAAGTGGAATGGGAATACGCGGCACGCGGCGGCAAAAACCCGCATGGATTCCAATATCCTGGCAGCAAACAAGCCAGCGACGTAGCCTGGTTCAGCACCATCAAGGAGCATACGCATAAGGTGGGGCTTAAAAAACCCAACAACCTGGATATTTACGACCTAGGTGGCAATGTACGCGAATGGTGCAGTGGCAGTTTTCCGGCTTCCCTCAATTGCAAAATAGAAAATGAGGCCAAAAAGCCCCTACGTGGTGGCTCTTGGGTGAGTCCCAAAAACAAAATCAAGGTCATTGCTCGCGCAGAAGCAAAACCCAATAGCCGCGATGAACAAAGTGGCTTGCGTTTGGTCGAAGAATAGGCTAAAAATTTACCGTGGCCAGGGTTGGTACAAAAAAGTCAGGCCCAGATTGGAGCGTTTCAGCGGATATTTTTGCACTTCCACATCGTTGGAAGGTGATTTGGGCGCAAGATTGAGCAAGCCTAAATCAAAGTGCGCAGCAAGACGCCATCTTTTGACGCCATAACCAATTTCACTACTCAGCCCAACATTCAGCGGCCTAAAGTCAGCGTAGTCCATCTCATCGTTGTTAAAGGCCAAGGCTTGATCGTATGTGTTTTCCACATTGCCATTCTCCACATTTTTGAAAGTGAACTGACCAGCGATACCCAATGCGGCGAAGGTGCCCAAACCCGCACTGAATTTACCCACTCGATAATGAATCATCAAGGGCAATTGAAGTTCAAAAACGCCAAATTGATATTGATTCTCTAACGTCGCCTGATTGTTGATGTAGTCATCTTTTTTAATGGCCTTAAAAGTAGATTTATTGAGCACAATTCCAGTAGAAGCAAAAATTTTATCACTTAAATCGTATTCAATGTCAAAACCGAGGGAAAATCCAGGTCCAGTACTGGATTTCCAACGCTGGATGTAAGCATTGTCAATGGTCATATCCTTTGGAAAATCGTAGCTCGCCAGCGTGAAATTCGCGCCCCCCAAAAAGCCCATCCGGACTTTTTGGGTGAATGCGCAAACTGCCAATACATTAAACAGGATCAATAGAAGATAGGCTCGCTTGGTGTTCATTTTAAATGAATTTGGCGTCAAATTAGGAAAAAAATCCATCATCGATCACCACCGACGTGGATTGCCAAAACGACGATACACTACAAATCCAAAATTCATGTAGATGTCTTTAGCGTTGGGACTTGCCGCAAAACTGATCCCATCCAGATAATCAGTAAAACTGGCCCTGACACATCCCTCAATGGCAAAGGTAAAACCCTCTGAAATGTCAAATTTTATGCCCAAACCGACTGGAATACTGACACCGAGCAAAGAATTACCATAAGCTCGATCTTTCTGGATTCCCGCTTTTATATCTTCACCGTTTCCATTGTAATTGGAAAAATTGGTATTCAGCACGCCACCCATTAAACCAACTCCGGCGTAGAGATAAGGGGAGATCAATTTGTCCAAGTTGACGTTTCCTGCCGCATCGGTATAGTAACGATTGGAACCAAGGGGCTCCCATTCGCCCAATATACTAAGTTCTACCAGGTTGGTTTTGAAATCAAAATCTCGTGATATGCGGCTTTCGTAATTGTCATCGTCCCCTTCCAGTCTGAGGTAAGTAATGCCGCCCCTGAAGCCAATTCGATTCGATATATTCGTGCGGGCAATCAGACCCAAACTTGGGGTAAAATCCTGGAAACGAGGGGTAAGTGTTGGGTTAATATCTCCTGCGTAGACCGCCATTCCAGCGAAAACTCCCCCTTCCCACACAGTTTGGGCTTTGATCACGGTCATTGACATGATCAAGCACAGAAAAAGTACTAATTCTTTCATACTTAAATAGTTTTTGGAAAAAACACTATTGCACAACATCCAAAACAAATTCAACTCGGCGATTGAGCACCCGTCCTTGGGCTGTTTTGTTGCTCGCAATCGGTTTTGTTTCGCCGAGTCCGTCGTGCTCGATTCGTTTGGCGTCGATAGAACGCAAAAGCAAGTAATCGTAGCATGATTTAGCCCGTTTTTTTGACAAATTTAAATTAAATTCATCTTTTCCTTGGCTATCTGTATGTCCTTGAATACTTAACTGATATGCAGGATACCGCAGCATCAGGGCCGCTACTTTATCGAGGATTTTTTGGGAGCTAGGTAATAGTATCGCGCTCCCGGTCTTGAATCTTACTTCCTTGCGGGCTCGTATAAGTACGGCTAGGTCTTCTTTGCGCAGCTCTGGGCAACCCAATTTATTTAACAATCCGGCTATTTCTGGGCAGCGGTCGTCCAGGTCGATCAAACCATCTTTGTCGGTATCTGGACAACCAAAATGGGAGGCCGTGGTATCGGCTATTTCTGGGCAACGATCATCCGGATCAGAAAATCCGTCACCATCCGTATCTGGACAACCCTTGAATACCAGTGAGCCAGCTTTATCCGGGCAGCGGTCGTCCAAATCGATCAACCCGTCTTTGTCGGTATCCGGGCAGCCATATTGATTGGTCGTATCGGCTACTTCGGGACAGCGGTCGTATTTGTCAATCAGGCCATCGCAGTCGGTATCGGGCTCTGGGCAACCATTTGAACCTGGCAAGCCCTTTTCATCCGGGCAGGGATCATCTTTGTCCGATACCCCATCCCAGTCGGTATCCGGGCAGCCTCCAAAGCCAGGTATGCCTGGCAGATCAGGACAAGCATCGTCGATATCCGCAATACAATCGTTGTCACGATCAGGACAGCCCTCGGTTTCCACGATACCCGAGTCGCGGGGGCAAAGGTCGGCTGAATCCATAAATCCATCCCCGTCCGTATCCGGGCAACCACCACTGATGGGGCTACCTTTGGCTTCCGGGCAGGCGTCTTCGGCGTCTTCTACCCCATCGTTGTCGCTATCCGGGCAACCTCTGGCCGATTCTACCCCTTTTAGCCGAGGGCATGCGTCTATTTTATCCAAAAAACCATCCCCATCACTGTCACGCACGCCCATTCGCACGATTAAATTGACACCCGCTACGGCATACCAGTCTCGCCGTTTGGGGTTTCCCGTGGCATTCACCCCATCGATGTAATCACTATCGGCAAAGCGGAGTGCTCCTTCTAAAGCAATGGTAGTGGATTTGCTCAAATCCAGGCGCAAGCCGCCACCGAAAGGGACTACTGGCAATTGTACAGTACGGCTTTGGGCTTCATCGGCTAAGATGAGAGGGGCAATGTTTTCATCCACTTTAAAATCGACCCGATAATCTGTTTCTGGTTTGAATTTAGCCAGCCCAATCCCCCCAAAAAAGTAAGGAGTGACTCTGGGATGGTAGCGGTATTTGCTTTCTGGATAATGGGATTTGCCGAAAGGATCCCATTCAAAAGTGAGGCTAAACTCGGTGAATTTGGTTCGAAAGGAAAAGTCGCGCAAGCGATGTGGAGCATCTTGTGGAAAATTCCGGTCACTTCCACTGATTTGGCTACTCAATCCCCACAAACGGGTCGAAAATGAGGGCGTCAGATAATAGCGAAAAAACCCACCATAAGCTGGATTCAACTCTTTCAACAACGGATAATTCTCGGGGTTAAGATCCCCTTGGTATCCAGCTCCTCCTAGTAACAATCCAGTTTCCCACCTTACTTGTGCAGCGAGCCAAAAAGGCAAAAAGCAGCACAGCAAAGCAATGGTGTAGTTTCTCATTCCTTCTCTCATTTTCGCAGCTTCGTGTAAGAGCTCTCGAAATTAACAATAACTGAAGTAAACCTGGACGATATTAAGTTGATTATGGAGTCAGTTGGTTATGGAGTCAGCTGGAAAAGTATGCTTTTTTTAACGATTTTTTAAGATTTCTGGTATAGCGGCAAGATAAAAATAACAAATCGCACAAAAAAAGGGTGAACCTTATTCAAACGGTTCACCCCAGTACCAGTAAGCAACAAAGAGGGATTCTTTTCAGCATCCCTGTATCTTAAAATCAAAATTATTTGCTTCACATCTTGTGTAAATTTAGCATCATCAAAAATCACTTGTAAAGAATAGTTATCCACACAAAGTGGAAAACTTTCACAAGAATCACACAATCAAATAATTAGGATTGTAAATTATTTTTCCACATGTGGATAACTCAAATAAAATGTGGAAAACTCTGCGAGAAGATTACCTTAAAACAGGCGTTTGCGTTGAAAATACAAGGCGAGTAGCAAACTGATGACCAAAGCCAGCACAATAATCAAGTACACCGCAAAGCGGCTGGTTTGAAATGGCAAAGGTACGTTCATGCCAAAAAAACTGGCGATCAAGGTGGGGACAGCCAGGAAGATGGTGACCAGGGTGAGGCGGTGAATTGTAACGTTCATGTTATTGGAAATGATGGACGCATAGGTATCCATCGTTCCACTGAGGATATTGCTGTACACGTTCGACATTTCCAGGGCCTGTCCATTGTCGATGATGATGGCTTCAAAAAGGTCGAATTTTTCCTCATCATCCCGAACAGCTAAAAAATCGGTACGCTTCATCTTCATGTTGAGCAAGTCATTGGCGCTAAGTGAGTTCACAAAATACACTAAGCTTTTTTCAATGCTCAACAATTGCCGCAGCTCCCGGTTGCGGCTGGAGTGGTATAGCTCCTGTTCGATGAGGTTGCGCTTGAGGTCCAGTTTTTTCAGACAAGTCAAAAAGCGATATACGTTTTGCTCCAAGATTTGGAGCACAAAGTGGATGTTATCTGCTGGATCAAAGTTTTTCACCTTGTCGTCCAAAAAACGTTGCAGTACCGGGTTTTCGATGGAAGTGATGGTGATGACATGGTCATCTGCCAGAATAATACCAATTGGTACCGTGATGTAAATGGCATCGTTTTCTTCTTCCGTTGGATTGAGGACTGGAGTGTTGACCAGGATGAGTCGAACCTCTTCTTCGGTTTCATATCGCGAGCGTTCGTCGATGTCCAGCGAGTCGGTAAAAAATTCGAGGGGTGAATCAAAGGTTTGCGCCACCTCCTCCAACTCTTCCTGGTTGAAAGGGGGGGTTATATTGACCCAACAGCCTGCTTCAGGTTGCTCTAGTTCCTTCAATCGACCATCTACTTTGAGGTAATATCTGACCATAACGTTTGGCGTTTGGGTTCCAGAATCTGGTAAGTGCGGTTTTGAATTGCCGAAAGGAGTTTCCGATCGTCCAATCCAATACACGCGGTATGTCCCGACTCCTCAATTCGCCCGCAAACTTAACAAATCTGTTCCTAAATCTGCCTCAAAAACGGTATTAGTAGTGGGGCAAAAATAAGTGCTCATTTTTCTTGAGTCAAGGGATTAGATAAGACACTTAAAATGAACCGTTTACTCATCTAATCCTTTGGCAAAATGATCACTTATTTTTTTATCGCCCCTCATGTTGCATTTCGTATCTGGTCAATGAAGGTTTCGTACAAAGGAAGGTCGATCGCACTGGCTTCCGGTGCCCAGGAGGCTTGACGATCCTGGAGCAATAAGAAATAGTCCATGACCAAATCCCCTTGCTGCTCCAGATTAAACTCGGAAATGTGCTGAGCATTCTGCAAAGCGGCTAAGCCCCCGTAATTGTAGCCCATGGCCGAACCTTGTGCCCGCAGTGCCCGTGGAATGTAGGCAGCACCTTGCTGGTAATATTGCCATACGTGCACCAATTCGTGAATCAGAATGGCCTCCGAGAAGGGGCCCCAACTGTTGATGGTAAAACCCGATACATACACAATCCCCGTACTGCGGGTGCCAATCCGGGCACTTTCATCGATGCGCACCAAATCCAGGGGAATGACATTACCAAAGACCATGCGGGCGGAAAATTTTTCGGCATCGCTCAGGGCCCTGGTATCTCGTTTCACCCCCGCTGCATTGAGCAGTTCAAAGCAGTCCAACACCCCAAACAGATCAAGTACAACAAAAGCAAAATCAGCAGCATGTTGATAGCTAGAGCGCTGAAATAACCTACGTATTCGCTGTGGGTAAGTCCAAAACCACCAGTTCAGCCGAAGCAATACGTAAGGTTTATTTTTTTGGCGCATGTGTGGATCTTTAGTCAAACCGAATGGCCTTCACAGGGCTAATCCGGCTGACCAAATAAGAAGGAATAATCAAAAACAGCAGCGTAATCACCAGCGTTCCCACATTCAGCAACAAAATACTCCAGAGGTTGAAGTGAATGGGGGCATAAGAGAGGTAGTAGTTTTCTTCATCCAGGCGAATGAATTTGAAATATTTTTGCAAGAGGCACAAGCCAATACCCAACAAATTGCCCCACAACAAACCATTCAGGATGATGTACGCGGCGTAGTACAAAAAGATGCGGCGAATGCCCCAATTGCGCGCGCCCAAACTTTTCATGATGCCGATCATATTGGTGCGTTCAAAAATGAGGATCATCAGGGCCGTGATCATGTTGATGATGGCGACGATGACCATCAGGCTGAGGATCACCACTTCATTGATGTTTTGCAAATCCAGCCAATTGAAAATACCAGGAAATTTTTGGCGGATGGTTTCGGCGTAGAGTTCGTTGGGGATGTGGTTGTAATAAATGTCTTCGGAGAGGGGTTTCAAGTCGTTGATGTCGTCCAGAAATACTTCAAATCCGGCTACCTGATCTTCAGTCCAGCCGAGTAGCTGCTGGATTTTGCGGATGTCCACCAAGGCAAATTGGCGGTCGTATTCTTCCAAACCCGTTTTGTAAATGCCACAAATTTTGAAGCTGCGTTTGAGTTGTTCGCCGTTTTGTACAAAATGAACCCGAAAGCCATCCCCTACCCCAACTTTGAGGCGATTGGCGGTTGTCCGGGAAATGAGTATTTCGTTGGATGCGGTACTGTCTTTGGTATTGATGGCTCGACCCGCTACCAGGTATTGGCTCAAAAATTGCCAGTCAAAATCCTGCCCTACTCCTTTTAAAAAAATGCCTTCAATTTCGTCTTTGGCCTTGATGATGCCTCCCTTGAAGGCATACACCTGAATGTGCCGCACTCCTCCATTGGTAAAACGGGTGCTTTTGACCTCTCGGCCCAATATGTTGCGTTTTTCGATAAAGGCAACGCGACGAATGGTATCCAAAGAGGGGTAAAAGCTCTGGTTCTTATCCACATAGGATTCCTCCAGCAAATTCTCGTAGACACTGGCATTGGTGATGTGAATATGCCCCCAAAAGCCAAAAATTTTACTGCTGATTTCTCGCTTAAACCCCGAAACCAGCGCCGTAGCACAAATCATCACGCTGATGCTCAAAGCAATGGCAATGACCGCGATCCGAATGATCACCCGCGCAAAGGACTGTTCACCTTCGGCTGCAACTTTTTTGGCGATAAAAAAAGAGTAATTCATGGTGGCGAAGATAAGGGGAAGAGTTGAAAAGTTGAGGGTTGAAAAGTTGAAAAGAAGTTGAAAAGAGAGATAGTTGGATAGTTAAGCTTGTGCAATGCTTTAGACGTAATGTAATTACCTTGAGTTACCTGTATCTTTTCAACTTTTCAACCTTAAACTTTTCAACTAATACACCACCATTTTCATCGTCTTCCGATACATTCCGGCCTGTAAAGTATACAATAGGACACCGGATTGGTTTAAATCGGCTTTATCAATCACTATTTGATGGTGACCCGCAGCATAGATTTGGCTAAATGATTTGAGGATACGGCCTGATAAGTCGTTGATCTGCAATGCCGCCGGGCCCGCTTCGCTCAAGTCAAATTCGATGGTCGTGGATTGACTGAAAGGGTTGGGTGAATTGGGATAAAGCTGGGATTGAGGCGGCGTGTTCTCGGCATCACCACTGTGCTCAAGGACAATTTTTTCTATACTTTCGCGTAAGGTGTACCCTTCTGGACTCAGATCTCTTTCGGCCAGCTTAAACAAAGCACCGGAGGCAATCGATTTTTTTGCCTTAAATTGTAGGGTAGCCAATTGGCCTGCTTTTTTACCCGTATTGATCCAGGATACCCGTACTAGTCCTCGTTCGAGATCACTTAGCCCAAAACTTT
>JAIYAV010000095.1 GCA_027488855.1 Saprospiraceae bacterium | reverse complement strand
CTCCCAGATACCAGTGAAAGTGAGCTTGCTCATAGCTGGCAAAAGGCCGGGGTGAGTACCATTTTTGAATGTGCAGGGGCAGCACCCGCCTTGACCATGGCCATAGCCGCCGCACCAAGGGGTGCCCAGGTGGTGGTGGTAGGTTTGGCGGATCAAACCAGTGCCTTGACTGAGTTTACGCTCGCTCGCCAAGGCATTCAGGTGCTGAGTTCCATCATTTACCAACATCCCTTGGATTTTCAACGGAGCATTCGCCTTTTGGAACAAGGTTTTATTCAACCCAGTAAAATTATTTCCGAAAGGACTACCTTTAGCCAATTGCCTGCTGCGCTTGAAAAGGCAAGCAAAGGATTAGACAGCAAAATCATTTTGGCAGTATAACTTACATTTAAACACCTACATTGATCGCTATGAAATCAGGCATTTTTTACGGCTGGCGCATCGTCCTCATCGCGCTGATTGGGCAGTTTTTGAGCGTAGGCTCGCTGCTGGTGTATTGTTTTGGCGTGTTTGTCAAACCATTGGCCGAGGCTTTTAAAACCGACCGGGGCTCCATTTCACTGGCGGTTTCCCTGGTGAGTGTAGGTGTTGCGCTGGGTTCGCCCATCTCCGGGCGTTTGATTGATAAATTGGGTGGAAAAAAAGTCATTTCCTTTGCCTTGATTGGCATGGCCATTTGTTTGTTTGCGCTCTCGCGGGTACAAGCTCCGATCATTTCCCTCTACATCTGTTATTTTTTGGGTGGCTTCATCGGATCGGGCAACTCACCCTTGGCGTACTCGCGGATAGTGGCCAACTGGTTCAATCAAAACCGGGCGCTGGCTATTGGATTGGGCAATGCGGGCGTAGGTTTGGGGGCTTTGTTGATTCCCTTGTTGGCGCAATTCCTGATTCAATCCGCTGATTGGCGACAGGTGTACATCTTTTTGAGTCTGGCTTGTGTGCTGATTGCGCTCCCAATCGTGCATTTTTTCCTCAAAAACAGTCCCGAAGAAATGGGCATGCAGCCCCAGGGGCATATTGACATTTCTGCCACTGAAAACAGTGCCATGAGCATTGGTGCAGCTGCGGCTACGCGGAGTTTTTGGCTCCTGAGTTTGTCCATTATGTGTGTCGCGGTCAGCTGCACCGGGATCATGACTCACCTTTCGGCGATGTTGACCGACCGAGGTTTGACACCCCAAATTGCAGCCTTAGCCATCTCCTTGTTTGGTGGAGCATCCTTGGTGGGGCGCATCGCCAATGGATTTTTGGCGGATCGTTTTTCAGCCCCACTGGTCGCAGCAGGCATCTTTAGTGGCGCAGCCATCGGGATTTTGTTGCTTTGGTTGTACCCAACCGGATTCACGGTGTATTTGGCTACGGTGATGATTGGTTTAGCGATGGGTGCCGAATCCGACATTATGCCCTACATGGTCAGTCGTTTTTTCGGCATGCGTTCGATGGGTACAGTCTATGGGTTTGTTTTTTCGGCGTATACGATTGGGGCGGCAGTTGGGCCGCTGTTGTTTGGGGTGGGTTTTGACAAAACGGGGTCGTATCAGTTTTCGCTGTTGGTGGGTTTGGGGCTGATGATCGTCGCGATTGGGTTGATGCTGGTGTTGCAGAGAAACACTAAGGCTGAATAAACTTACTGGACAAACACTCGAAGCGACATTTTTTTTCACAAAGAAAGCACAAAGGTAAACAGAGGACACAAAGTTAGATGTTGACAGAACTTTCGTCCAAAGATTACCCTTGTCAACGTCTAACTTTGTGTCCTCTGTTTACCTTTGTGCTTTCTTTGTGATAAAAAAATGTCGCTTTGGGAAAACAACCAATGGCTCCCCCAGGTCGCTGCGGCAGCCTCAACCTCCCTCAACTATATCTTCACAAAAATCCGCTTCCGGTACATCCAATCCAATACCAAAAACTGCATCGTGAGCAACACGGTACCACTCACCAATGTCCGATACCCTTCTCCAAAAATCATATCGTACTGCGGATGCACATTGATGCGGAAAGAAGAATCGATGAAACCAATCACGGTATGCGCCAATACGTATGCGGCGATGGAATTCATGCCAAGTACCTTGAAGACATAAAACCAGCGACCTTGTTGTTTCAAATCCGCTATGTAATAAAAACCTGCCAGCAGAATAAAACACCAACCACCACTGAACAAGGTCCAACTTGGCGTCCAAATGCGTTTAACGTTAGGGCAAATACCCAGGATGCTCAGCAGGAAACCCGCAGCTAGAAAAATCACCCCAAACATCAGCAACTTACGCAACAATAAGCGGGTGGATTCGGCGGTTTTGAGCCATTGGCCAGCGATCAGGCCCAAAATCATGGTGCCCAGGGTAGGGATAAAACTCAAGGTCGCATAGCCGCCGCCATTGTAGCGAAAAAAGTTTTCCCGGGGAAAAAGATTCAAAAACCAGCGGTCGAAAGCCCAGGCGGCATTCGTGTTTTTATTCCAATGTGCTGCGAAGCCTTGTGCGTGATGCGGCCAATCTGCTGCTACTCCCGCCTCAGCCCAGTTGAAATCGGGACCGGGTAAAGGATAAAAAACAAACACAGCCCAATAGGCCAGCAAAATGGCGGCAAAGGCTATCCACTGCCAACGTTCTTTGACCCATCCCAGCGCAAACAAAAAAACGTAGCCCAAACCAATCTGGGTCAAGGTATCTTCAAAGGTGAAGTTGGTCTGTTTGGCGTACATCGAGCGCAGGAAAATGCCCAGTAAAATCAGGATCAGTGCCCGGCGAAAGGTATGCCCCCAAACCTGCCAGTTGTTCTGCCCACTGGCCTGCCGACTGGCCAATGAATAAGGCAGGGCCACGCCCACCAAAAAGGAAAATGATGGCTGGATCAAGTCGTGCAGGGAACAGCCCACCCAGGGTACATGGCTTTGGTTGAAATGTAAAAAGGCCCAAAAGCCACTTTCGGGAAAAGCTTTGGCGACGTGGCCAAATTCCCATACTTCGGCCATCATTAGAAACATAACAAAACCCCGGTAGATGTCGACGGAGGCGAGACGGGTAGGCAGAGGGATGCTAGGCATGAAGGTGTTTTTAACTTGCGAAAGGATGTATTGTCAATCAAAAATAATACCCTTTGGGAATTTATCCTATCAATAATAAGGGTTATGATAGTCGTAATGATAATCTTCTCCAAATTTTGAAGAAGATTTGAAATAGGGATATGGCCAATGGCTGTTCCTTTGATCAATCAGGAAATAGCTTGAAAAAGGGTCATCTTTGTAAAGTTTAATAAATTCTTTCTGTTTTACAAATTGATGATTTACAAGCGAATATAATTTTATTGTATCTCCTTCATTCCATTGCAAAAAATCGAGATTTTGATCAGCATTTAGGTCGCAAAAGTAGTTACCTAAAAAACTTTGTACATTACCATGGCCAGGAAGAAGCATGGGAGGGCAAATTGCCCAGGTGGAATCTCTTTTCCTTTCAATTAGGATGACTTTACTATCAATCGATCTATTTCCTCCTTCAAACATATCCTGAGTAACAATCGCCAGGAATTTTGTGGCTTTAAATTCAAATTGTAGAATCTGGGTAATTCTGATTTCCATAGTTTGACGGTCAAAAAAATTGGAAATTGAACATTTAAAATCGCCAACCATTAGTGAATCATCAACTTTATCAGTGATCAACATTGAATTTGAACTGGCAATATGAATCAATTGGAGTTCCTTATTGATGCTATAAATGTCCCAATAATAACTGGTGTCAACGAAAAGATCTGGGTAATCCCGGTGTTCAAGTAAAACTGGATTTATGGCAAGGGTATCAAAATCAATAGTGCTGGCAGGATTAATTGGGTCATATCCTGTGAATTTAATTTCCTCTATAGGGTTACAGCCATAGAAGCAAAATAAAAAAAGCACCATACAATACACCAGCTCTATTTTAAACATCCTTTCATATTTAGTGGTCAACTTTCAGGGTTAAATTACAACTTAACTTAAGGCAAAGTGCAACAACCTACTCAAAATAATCTCAAAAATTCCTTTACCGAAAACATCCTTACTTCCAATCCAAATAAGCTATCTTGAGGACCACCAAAATCATCCTCCATGCCCTTCTTTCAAGACCCACTGGCGATTTTTGCCATATTGATGCTCAACATCATCCTTTGTGAGCAACTGTGCAAATTGCCATATTTCCGAGCCTTTGGCAGCGCTTTGCTCGTGATCATCACCACGGCCATCACCGCCAATTTGGGCATCATTCCCTCCGCCAGTACCCCCACGCCCTTGTACGATGGGATTTTCACCTACCTGGCGCCTTTGTCCATTTTTTACCTGCTGCTCACCGTCAATTTGCGGGGCCTAAAAAAAGCGGGCGCACCGATGATCTTGTTTTTTTTGCTAGGCTCGGTTGGAACCATGCTGGGCGTGTTGGCGGGCATGTATCTGATCAAAGGGCCAGAAAGTTTGGGGGATTCATTTTTTGCCTTAGGCGGCATGTTTACTGGAACGTACATCGGGGGCAGCAGCAATTTTAATGCCCTCGCTTTGCACTATGATGTCAACAAAGAAGGGAATCTATACGCAGCGGCTACTGCTGCCGACAACATCATTACTGCCCTGTGGATGGCGGCGACCCTTTTGTTGCCTCCCTTGTTGCAGCGCTATTTCCCCCGCCAACAAAAAGGCCCGCTTGGGGCCGAGGAGCAACAACGCCTGACGGATGAAGCCCATGCCCACATCAACGACCAGGAGCAACTCAATCCACTGGAATTGAGTATCCTTTTGGGTGTAGGAGCCTTGGCCTTGTACATTTCTCAATGGTTCGCCAGCCTATTCCCGGGTGTTCCCATGATCATTTTTTTGACCACCCTGGCCCTGATTTTGGCTCAGTTTCCATTCGTTCAGCGGCTGCGGGGTTTGCGCCTGATTGGGATGTTTTGCATCTACCTGTTTTTGGCAGTCATTGGCGCCTATTGTGATTTGGCGGCCTTGATGCGGGATGGGCAACTGGCCATATCCATGCTGATGCTAGTGACGGTGCTGGTATTGGTGCACGGCAGCTTGCTTTTTGGCATTGGAGGCCTGCTCAAACAGGATTGGGATGTTTTGTCCATTGCCTCTCAGGCCAATATTGGGGGTTCCGCATCCGCATTGGCTTTGTCTAAAGGACTCAACCGCGCTGATTTGCACTTGCCAGCCATCCTCGTTGGGGCTTTAGGAAACGCTATTGGGACCTATTTAGGGATTTTGATTGCTGAATATTTGCGAACCTGGGGTTAATTTTTTTAAAATTGTCTTATTGATTGAATTTTTCAACTTTTTATTTATTTTTGAGCTGAAACACCTATTAAGAGCATAATCAGTTATGCTCAAACTCTAAAAAAACAAAAAATGGCTTTAAACTATCAACTCGTCTTTATTACCGGATTGATTCCAATCGTGACTGGTTTTGTCTGGTACAACCCTAAAGTATTTGGCAATATCTGGATGAAAGCAGCCGGAGTTACTCCTGAACAGGGCAAAAAGATGAACATGTTTTTGACCTTTGGGCTGACCTACCTCTTGGGGATCATGTTGTCGATGTTCTTATTTTACGTTGTGATTCACCAAGCCCACCTCTATTCGATTTTGGTGGATACACCTGGTTTTGGGCAGGAAAATTCGGAGGTGATGAACTACATCGAGGAATTTATGGCGAAATACGGGGGCAATTTCCGCACTTTCAAACACGGTGCACTGCATGGAACCATTGCTGGCGTGTTTTTTGCGCTGCCCGTCATCGCTACCAATGCACTATTTGAAATGAAGGGTTTCAAATACATTGCCGTGAATGCCGGATTCTGGATTTTGAATTTGATGTTGATGGGAGGAATTATTTGTGCGTTCGGGTAACTTACATCTATAAAAAATAGGAATCCTTGTTCTTGGGTTCCTATTTTTTATGCACACATAAAAAACTAAACTATTCCTGAAAAAACCCAGCTTTTACCCCTATATTCGCGGCTTAACCTTTACCGAAGACCATGAATTTCAAGCCGCTCCTTTGCATCTTCCTGAGTGTCATTGCTTTGACGTCTTTTGCCCAAAAAAATAAAAAAGCGCCTCAGATCACTCCCCCGGCTCAGACCGCCTCCGCACCACTTCCTACACCTTTGACTACCAACCAACTCAAAGCGCTCAAATACCGCTTTGTAGGGCCTAGTCGTGGGGGTCGTTCTACTGCGGTGGAAGGCGTTCGGCAAGAACCCAACACCTTTTACATGGGCGCAACGGGCGGTGGTGTATGGAAAACAAGCGATGCGGGTTTGACCTGGAACAACATCTCTGATCAAGACATCAAAACCGCTTCGGTGGGTGCCATCGCGGTCGCTCCCTCCGATCCCAACGTGGTGTACGTGGGCATGGGCTCCGCAGATCCTCGCGGCAACGTCATTCCGGGAGACGGAATGTACCGGAGTACCGATGCTGGTGCACATTGGAAGCAAATTGGCCTGGAAAAAGCCGGGCAGATCGGCAAAATTGTGGTTCACCCCCAAAATCCAGACCAGCTTTACGTAGCCGTATTGGGCAATGTATTTGGCCCGAGCGATCAACGCGGCATTTTCCGCAGCAAGGATGGGGGCAAAACCTGGGAAAAAATCCTCTACGTCAGCGATAAAACCGGGGCCATTGAACTAGTGGCCGACCCCAGCAATCCGCGTATCCTTTACGCTGGTTTTTGGACCGCCGAGCGCAAATCCTGGACTTTTATCGACGGCAGTGCCGAAGGAGGTGTTTGGAAAAGCTTCGATGGCGGTGATACCTGGGAAAAATTGGGTGGCGGTTTGCCCACTGGCCTGGTTGGCCGCGTTGGCATCGCCGTTTCGCCCGTAAAACCATCCCGGGTTTGGGTACAAATGGAAGCCCAGGAAGAAACCAAAGGTGGCTTGTACCGTTCGGATGATGGCGGAAAAAGTTTCACCAAGGTCTGCCGCGATCACAGCATCCGCCAGCGGGCCTGGTACTACTCGCGCATTTATGCCGACCCCAAGGACGAAAACACCGTGTACAACCTCAACACCAGTTTTATGAAGTCCATTGATGGGGGCAAAAGTTTCACCCGCATCTCGGTACCCCATGGCGATACCCACGTGCTTTGGATCAACCCCGACAACACCAACCTGATGATCCAGGGCAACGACGGCGGGGCCTGCGTGACCCTCAATGCTGGCCGCACCTGGAGCAGCCAACTCAACCAACCTACCACCGAGTTTTACCGCCTTACGCTCGACAATCAGTTTCCCTACCGCTTGTACAGCGCCCAACAAGACAACTCTACCATCTCGATACCCAGCCGTTTCGACAATGCTTTGACGCCACAGGAACTTTGGCACGAGGTAGGCGGCGGCGAAAGTGGCCACATTGCCGTTGACCCGCGCAATCCCAATGTCGTTTACGCGGGCAATTACATCGGTCAAATCACCAAAACGGATCTGAGTAGGGGCCATCGCCGCGATGTAGTAGCTTACCCACAAATGCACGATGGCACTGCACCGCGTGACATTCGCTACCGCTTCCAATGGAATGCGCCCATCCGGGTTTCCCCACACAATCCTGATGTCGTGTACCACTGTTCGCAATACGTGCATCGCTCGCCCGATGGGGGCCGGACCTGGGAAGTCATCAGTCCCGATTTGACCACGGACAAAGACAAATTCCAGGATATCCCCGGTGGTCCGATCCAACACGACCACACTGGTGTTGAATTGTACACCACCATTTTTGCCTTTGAAGAATCCGCCCAAACCGCTGGTGAACTCTGGGCGGGTAGCGACGATGGCCGGGTACACATCTCCCGCGACAACGGCAAAAACTGGAAAGAAATCACCCCCAGCAACATTCCGCTGGAAGGCACCGTGAACATGATCGAGCTCTCCAGCCATGCTCCCGGACGCGCACTCATCGCTGTGCACAAATACCGTGAAAACGACTTCAAACCTTACATCTTTTTGACCAACAACTACGGTCAAAGCTGGACACTGCTGACCGATGGCAAAAATGGCATCCCCGCCGATCACTACGTCAAAGTGGTGCGTGAAGATCCGAAGCGTAAAGGTTTGTTGTACGCAGGAACGGAATATGGCATGTATGTGTCTTTTGATGAAGGCAAAAACTGGCAAAATTTCCAATTCAACTTGCCGCCCGTGTCTATCGCAGACCTGGCTTTGAAAAACGATGATTTGGTGTTGGCTACCCACGGCCGGGGTTTTTGGATCCTAGATGACCTCACGCCCTTGCACACTATTTCTCAAAACATCGATGCTGTAGCCACCTTATTCAAACCCCGCGTGGCCTACCGAAATCAGTTCAGCGGATTCCGTGGAGCTGCTGCCCCTGATCCTAGCCCCAACGGCGCTATCCTGTATTATTTTACAGCGGAAAAAAAGGCGGGCGATACCGCAGTGATGCGCCTTTCGATCATTGATCCTCAAGGCAAAACGAGAAAAGTGTACGCTTCCAGTCCCGGTGCCGACGAAGAGCTGCTGCCTTGGCGCAATGGCCTCAACCGCCTGGAGTGGGACATGACGTATGAAGGCCCCGAAGCCTTGCCTGGCGCTCAATTTTCACTGGCCGATATGAGCCCGGTAAAGGCGATGCCCGGTACACACAAAATTGTGTTGGAATACAAAGGCATTCGGCAAGAGCAGACCTTGGAAATCAAAAAAGACCCCCGCTGGGCTCAAAGTGATGCCGATCTGCAAGCCCAATACGATCTGGCCATGCAAGTAAAAGAATTGTTCAATAGCTGCCATACCACCATCGCCGATTTGCGCTCTTGGCGCACCCAAATCAAAGATGTGTTGGAACGCAGCAGCAAATACAAACCCAATGTAGCCAAAGCCATCAAAACGGCAGGTGACCCTCTGGTCAAATCCTTGAACGAGTTGGAAGAAAAATTGATCCAAACCAAAAGTGAGGTCGGGCAAGATCCCATCAATTACCCTTCCCAAATCGACGACCAAATGGCTTATTTGTACTCGATTGTAAACAACCAGGACGATCGCCCCAACGCTGGTTGTTATGAAAGACTGGAAGACTTGAAAAAAACTTTTGCCCCCTTGCAAAACCAATTGAAAGCGATCAAAAGCAACGACGTAGCGGCGTTCAACCGCTTGTTGCAGCAACAAAGCATTCAATTGATCATGACTAAAGAAAGGTAAATAACGTATGTCTTTTCCACTTAAAGACTTAGAAAGATACATCCACCCCACCATCTTAGAACGGGGTAAACTCATGTTTTTGGAAGATGCCGTGCAGGAATTAGCCCCCGCAGGCCCCAACCAATGGCAAGCCCTGGTGCGTGGTGACAACGACAAATACCGCGTTGACCTACTGCTGGAGGACGGCAAAATTGAAGAACACGATTGTTCCTGCCCCTACTACGCTGGCCCGATCTGTAAGCACCGCGTTGCAGTGTTTATGGAATTGCGGGAAAAGTTGGAAAAGAATCCAATCATTGTGCAGGCTTTGTCTGTCCGCAAATCGGCGGAGCAATTGTACCGAGATTACCGGGCACTTTCACCCGATGATAAATTGGTCCTGCGCATCCTGGCCATTGCCTACGAGGGCATGAACATCAACAAGTTCAGCTACATCATTACCGATGCTCGCTTTAAGGTGAGTTTCAGTCAGGCGACCTTGCGCAACAACCTGAATCGCTTGGTACAAAGTGGGTATTTAACCCGCGAAAAAGCCGACCGCTACGTAGTCGACCCTGAATTTGCCGATTATTTGCTCGATCAGGAATTTTTGACCGAGCCTGATTTTGCCAAAGCCATTCCTTCCGTCAAACGTTTTTCTGACTCAGAATGGTGGCTGACCAATTCGCCTGATAAAGCCAAACGGGCTTTTCGCAATGCACGTCTGGCTTTTTACCAAAACGACCTGGCGACTTTTACCAAGGAAATTCAGATTGCTGAAACCCATTCACCCAAAACGGGTGAGCCCATTTGGCGCGTCTTTTTGCCCTCGGTTTTTGACAAAAGCAAGTTGGAAAAAGCGCCCTCGGGCATTCGGCATCAATTGCTGATCACCCACCTGACCCACGTACTGCTGTATTTGGAGCCACTCGATGGGTACTATAAATATTTGTTGGACCTCAAAAACCTGCCTAATAATCCTGATCAACGCAGCAGTGTTTTGCGTTTGATGTGCCAAATCGCCGTTTTTCAGGGCAATTGGGATACCGTAGGTAAATTATCCTCGGCGTTGGATGAGTTCGGTCAATACGGTTTTGCGGCCCAGCATCACTTTGTCAAAGGCAAATACGCTGAAGCAGCCGTAGGTTTTGATTTATCCCAAAAAGCGTACCGCAAACAAACCCGCAACAACAAGTCCCTCTTGCCTGCCCTCAACGGCATTTTTTATTTGTTGGCGCGCTGCAAGGATTTGGACATGGGTGCTTCGAACGCTTTGCTTGAAGAACTTCGCCGGCAAATCAAACAGGAAGGCAACTATACCGCCATATACATGTACCTGGAGGCCGTATTGGGCTCTTTTACAGGGACTTTAGAGCAAGCCAAACAAACCCTCGGCTTTCCCCCCAACCACAATATCGCCTTGTTTTTCCAAGCCTTGTCGGTAGCTTGGGTAGACGATTCTGCGTTGGATATACCTGAGCTGGAAAGTCTGGCGCAAAACCTCGAATCCAAGGGCTATCGCTGGTTGGCCTGGCAACTTTGGGCTACCTTGCACCATTTGGATCCCCAAGATGCCCGTTGGGAAACCAGTATGCAGGCGCTGGAAAAGGAGGGCGACAACTGGGGGCCCATGATCCAGATTTTCCCCAAAGTAGAAGTTTGGGAAAGCGCCCTCAATGCCCTATTTAACCTCACCGGAAAAGTCAAACCCTCCGCAATTGAGGGAGCAACCCGAGTCATTTGGTTGGTCGATTTTGAACGTCACGACGCCGTAGCCAAGGAACAAACCTTTGGCAAAAAAGGCTGGACTGCTGGTCGCAACATCTCGCTTAACCGCTTGATGAACCGCGAAGTCAAAGGTATGACCGAGCAGGACATGACCGCAGTCAAAAGAGCGGTGACCAGAGTGGGATTTGAACAATTTGAACTCAGTACCGAGGCGGTTTTTCCCAGTTTGGTGGGGCATCCACTTTTGTTTTTGATGAAATCGCCGGAAATTGCGGTACAATTGTTGTCCGAAAAACCCGTGCTCAAAACCCGCGAGGTGGAAGGGGGTTACGAATTGTCTTTTTCCCACGAAATCGACAATGTGGGTTACGAAATCATCAAAGAATCACCCACCCGCTATAAACTGATCGAATACACCGAGGAGCATTATAAAGTGGCTAAAGCGCTACAAAAGCAAAAACTCTTTGTGCCCCACCACGCCCAAAGCCGCCTCAAGGATGCCCTGGCAGGATTGATGACCCTCGTGGACGTTGAATCCACCGTGGTTGGACTCAACGAAGAGGCGCGGGAAGTGCCTGCCGACGCCCGCCCCTGTGTCCACTTACTACCAGTGGGCGATGGCTTTCACATCGAATTGTACGTCAAACCCTTTGCCGACAATCCACCTTATTTGCGGGCAGGTGAAGGGGAGGTCAATTTGGTGGCCAAAGTAGGTGAAGAGTGGTTGCGTACCGAGCGTGACTTGGAAATAGAATTGCTCAAACAAGCGCACTTGCTGGAATCGGTGAGTGTGCTGCGTGACAATATCCCCCACAACAGCATTTGGGAACTGGAAGACGCCGACCTCTGCCTGGAACTGCTGCTGCAATTGCAACCCTTTATTGACCAACAGGACATCATTTTGGAATGGCCCAAAGGTGAAAAGTTCCGCATTACGCGGGTAGCTGGCCTGGGGCAATTCAGCATGAAGATCAGTTCGGGACAAGACTGGTTCAATGTCAACGGCGAATTGCGGGTAGATGAAAACATGGTGCTGAACATGCGCCAGTTGATCGAATTGTCGCAGCAAAAACGCAATGGGTTTGTCGAAATCGGCCCTGGGCAGTTTTTGGCGCTGACTGAAGAATTCCGCCGCCGCCTGCAAGAAATCAATGCGCTGATGTCGCCCAACAAGGATGGCAGTTTCCAATTGCATCCACTGGCTGCACCAGCCTTGGAAGGTTTTGCCTCTTTGCTGGATCAGGTAGAAGCAGACAAACGCTTCAAAGAGTCGATTCAAAGGATGAAAGATGCCTTTGAACGGAACTACACCGTGCCGCAAAATTTCCGGGCCACCTTGCGGGAGTACCAGATCGAAGGTTTTGAATGGTTGTGCCGCCTCTCCGATTGGGGGGTTGGCGCTTGTTTGGCCGATGACATGGGTTTAGGAAAAACCGTACAAGCCCTGGCGCTGCTGCAATTGCGCTCCGAGCAAGGTCCCGCCCTGGTGGTCGCTCCTGCTTCGGTTTGCCGCAACTGGGTAGCCGAAATTGGCAAATTCACCCCCAATCTCACCCCTATTCTGTTCGGGGAGGGGAATCGCGACGCGGAAATTGAAAAAGCCAAAGCGGGTCAAATCCTTATCACCACTTACGACCTGATGACGCGGGAAGCGGATAGTTTTGCCCAAAAACAATTCTCTACCATCATCCTGGACGAGGCGCAGGCCATCAAAAACCGCAGCACCAAACGTTCTGAAACGGCCATGCGTTTGCAAGGCGGTTTCAAACTCATTACCACAGGTACGCCACTGGAAAACCACCTGGGCGAATTGTGGAACCTCTTCCAGTTCATCAACCCCGGCCTGCTGGGTTCGATGGATAGCTTCAACGAACGTTTTGCAGTGCCCATCGAACGCTTGGGCGACAATAGCCGCCGCGATCAGTTGCGGCGTTTGATCCAACCCTTTATCCTGCGCCGCCGCAAGGATGAGGTGTTGAAAGAATTGCCCGAAAAGACTGAAATCACGCTGACTGTCGAACTGAGTGGCGAAGAAAGAGCCTTCTATGAAGCGCTGCGCCGCAAAGCCCTGGAGGAACTCGAACAATCCATCGAGGGCATGCAGGGCGGGCAAAAACACCTGCGCATCCTGGCCGAAATCATGCGGCTGCGCAGAGCGGCTTGCCATCCGGGCATGGTAGACAAACAGTTTGTGAAAGACCAAAGTGCGAAACTGCGGTTGTTTGGGGAAATCGTGGAGGAGCTATTGGAAAACAACCACAAGGCCCTGGTGTTCAGCCAGTTTGTCGACCACTTGCACATCCTCGAAAATTACATCAAAAGCAAAGACATCGCTTACCAATACCTGGACGGGCAGACTCCCCTACCCTTGCGCCAAAAACGCATCGAAGCCTTTCAGGCGGGCGAGGGCGACCTCTTCCTGATCAGCCTCAAAGCGGGTGGCGTGGGCCTCAACCTGACCGCCGCCGATTACGTGATCCACATGGATCCCTGGTGGAACCCAGCTGTAGAGGATCAGGCAACCGACCGGGCGCACCGCATCGGTCAGGAGAAACCAGTCACGGTGTATCGCTTGGTGGCGGAGGATACGATAGAGGAAAAAATCCTGAAGTTGCACGGCACGAAGCGGGATTTGGCGGATTCGCTGCTGAGTGGCTCGGATGTGAGTGCGAGGTTGTCGGCGGATGATTTATTGAATTTGTTGAAGGAGAGATAAGGGCTAAAGCGACATGAATAGCAGTGCGGATGAACGCGGAGAAACGCTGTGTGCACTCTACGAAACATTGCGGTAAAAAATCAATTGTTTCAAAACTCACGCCAAACCTAGTCTAAACCTCATTCAATTTGTTTTCAATCAAACCCGCCAACATATCAAGGAGCACAGTGTTCAGGTTTTCAATGGCTAGGGGAATTTCCCAGGCGTCGCGATTGCGGGGTTCAACAAAATTGGAGATCGAACGAATTTCCAAAAAAGGCGTCTGCAACATCAAGCAGCTGTAAAAAGTGGCTGCACCTTCCATACTTTCTACACTGGCATTGCTGCGGCGTTTGAGTTGTTCAATGCTAGCTCCGGAGCCATGTACTTTGTTGACCGTGATGCCGTGGACTTTGGGCAAAAAATCGTACGCCGATCCAAAGGTATTGACCATTTTCCGATCTTGAAAAGGGGGCGCTTCGGGGTGAATCAAATTGAGTTTGAACAAATCGGTAAAACTGCCATCGGCTTCTTCTATGCCCAAATCGGCGAAAGTTTCGGAGATGACTTGTACGACTGCACCGAGTTCCAGGCGGGTATCCAAAGCGCCGGCAATGCCCGCATTGATGACCAGATCGTAACGCGCTGTGGTGAGGGCACGGGTGAGTTGAAACATGGCCAGGGGCAAACCTACGCCAGTCAACAATACGCTAATTTCCAATTCATTGAAGCTGAATTTTCGATTGGCGTCTGGCGCTTTTTGTTGCTCCAACCATTGGAGTACGGGGGCGATTTCAAATTCGGTTGCGGCGACAATTAACAAGTTTTTCATTGCGGCTAAGTATGTGTTAGATTTTGGGCTCGCCTGCGGCAAGCGTTTTTTTTTGAACCACCTAAGGCACCTAAGCGCATCTAAGGATGACACCTAAGAAGTAGGGCAAAATTATAGATAACTACTTTTTTTTGCGGAAAGCCAGTCCTGCGGAGGGGGTGAAACCCAAGTAAGGGTGATACGCTGCGGCACAATCAAATACCAGGTTTTGGAAAACGGGCAGGCCGAAGCCAAAACTCCAGCCTCCGGGGGCCGTATTTACCCCAGCACGTAGGTAAATGAACTTGGAAGGGTTGTATTCGATGCCGATCCGCATGTCAGCCGGAAAGTCGATGTCTTTGTATAATTCGGTGTACAAGATCACTTTATCACCTACTGCGTAGGACAAACCAGCGCTAAAAACGGTAGGCGTGTACTCTCCATCCAGCAATTGTTGGCGAATGGCGTTGCGCACCTGGGCCGCTGCCCAAAGTTTGGGCAAGAGTTCTGCTTGGATGCCAAAATCTAAATTGAGCAAAGAGCGATTGCCATATTCACTGATGCTGATTTGAGACCAATGTACTTGTCCTCCAATGCGCAGGCGATCCGACAATTTGCGGGCATAAGCCAGGCCAGCGCCCGTTTCGCGGTAGTCTGCGGTGCCAAAATTGCGCAAGGTCAAGCCAAAAACGCCCGAAAAAGTGGGCAATGCTGTGCCAAAAGCCGCCTGATTTAAGTCTGCCAACAAATAGCGTTGTTCCACCATGCCCATCACGCCGAAGGTCTCCAGATTGGCCAGGCCAGCCTGGTTGCCAAAAAGGCTATGCAAATCGGTGAAATTCAGACTGGTTTTACCCAATGCATTGCTGCGTGGCGAAATGGGGGCCAGCAGGGCATTTTGGGCTGGCAGGCAGTGAGTACTGATGCCTAGAACAAAGGACAGGATGATGCTGAAACGATTCATGAACGTATGGTTGGCGCGTGGTAAAACTACGGAAATAATTTCAGCGCAACCATTTTCACGGCTTTTTGTATTTTTGAAAACATTTCTAAATGTTAAACTCCGTATCTTAGCGAAAAGAAAGTCAAAAGAGGCTTATTTTGCCTTGAATAATTCCAAAACATGAAGCAATACGTACTATTTTCGATCCTGTTTTTGTCCTTTTGGGCGAAAATACAGGCGCAAGACCCCCGCTTCGCCCAATTTTATGCCTCCCCTCTGCATGTGAATCCCGCGATGGCTGGTGTAACCAGCGGTTCCGCCCGATTAGCGGTGAATTACCGCGACTTGTATTACAGCCTTTTGGGCAACAAACCATTCAGAACCATGTCGGTCAGTTGGGATCAACGGTTCCGCGCGGTGAATAAGGACTATTTTGCCATCAGCGGCTCCGCCATGCGTGATCAGGCGGGCTTGGCCAATTTTCACCTGACCCAATTCAACGTTGGTGGGGCTTACCTCAAGCAGGTCAATGGTGGGCGTTATGCCGCCAATGAGCAGTACATTGTGGCGGGTGCGCAGTTGGGTTTTGCCCAACAATCCCTCAACTGGGCGGATTTGTCCTTTTCGGCGCAATACGACGCCAATGGGTATTTTTTCGACCCTAATGCCCCTACCAATGAGGCATTTGATGGCCTGAGCAGCAATCCCTACTTCGATTTTAATGCCGGAGCGTTGTGGTACGCCGTTTGGGACGACAACAAAAGTTTGTACCTCGGTGGCGCCATGCACCACTTAAATGAGCCCTCTGCTTCCTTTACGGGCGACGATCAGGTGCGGATTTTCCGGCGCTACAGCATTCACGGAGGTGGTGAATTGCCGCTGACCAAACAGTTGAGCATCATGCCCGCCTTTTTGTTCATGAACCAGGGCCCAATGATGAGCACCACGCTAGGTGCCAACATTCGGTACACCAACCGCGAATGGAAGGAACTGGCCCTGCGCACCGGCTTGTGGACGCACGTCAACAACCGCGCTGATCGGGGCGTTGGTGTGGATGCAGTAATCGTAGCCGCTATTTTTGAATTGGAAAAATGGAACCTGGGTTTCAGTTATGATATTACTTCTTCGGGGTTGAAGGCTTCGAATTATTCGAGAGGAGCCTTTGAGATGTCGCTGACTTACATTAAGCCGGATCGGAGTCGGTCCAGGTTAATTTGTCCTAAGTTGTAACTTGACAGTTTCAGAAAAATTGTTTATAATTGAGCAGCATGCAGGTGGTGGCTGGGGAACAGGTTGGTTCGGCGAAGCCGGTGTTGGCGGGGTTTGAATTGAGGGTGGAGGAGTTGTTGAGAAAGCCAGGGTTGCCGAAACTTTAATTACACTTAAGGCGGTTTGACAATCAGCAAGTCGTAAGCTTAGGATCAACGACCAGCGGCAGCGCCGCCAAAACGTCTGTAGAAATAGTGCTGGATGAGTAAATTAAAGGTGCATCGCACCGGAACAATAGGCAATAGTTGCGGTACTACGTACCTTAAAATCCATCTTCGTTCCTTGAGCTATCGACGTTTTGGCGGCGCTGCCGCTGGTCGTTATGCCTAAGATCACCCAATTGTCTGATGAACAACTCGCCTCAAGCCCATTGCGTTATTAAGCGCAAACAAAAAGAAAGGACTCAAAGGACACAAAGCGAAGCATTGTCAACGCCTAACTTTGTGTCCTTTGAGTCCTCTTTTTTCCTTTGTGGTATTAAAAATGTCGCTTTGGTAATTCCCCCCGAGACGACAAACAATTATTGCTTCTTAGCGTCGAGTTTATCATACTTCAACACCCGCTTTCTACCTTTCAGCGGAATGTAACGATAAGGGCGATTTTTCAAGTCTTTAGTCAAAGAATCCGCTCTAGTACTCAGGCGATCAAAGCTATTGTACAAGCTATCACTGCTGAGCAACTTGCCAAGCGAGCCTTTCCCTGCTTTTACGTCATTCATCATCCCTTCAACTGAACCAAAGGTTTGATTTGCTTTGTTCAAAGTAACTTTTAAGCCCGCTAACGTCTGATCCACTTCGTTCATGGTCTTTTTTAAGTCCATTTCATTCAGCTGGCCGCTGAATTTATCCGCATTGTTGATGATGCTGCCGATTTTGGCTTTGCTGCTGGCGAGGCTGGCGCTCAGCTCGTTCAAGCTTTTGAGGGTACCTTTGATTTCGCCGGAAGAAGAGGCCAGAAGGCGATCCGCCGAGGACGTAGCGGATTGCAAGTTGGCCAAGGTCAATTCCAGGTTTTTCAAGCTGCGATTAATGGGGCTATTGGGATCCCCATTGGTCAGGCCCTCATTGAGCGAATCCAGGGCGCCTTTGATGCCATCCTGGATGATTTGTACATATTGTTTGAGTTCGTCCTGCGGAATATTGGCACCCAGGAAGCCCACTGCACCAGGGATCAGGTAAGCGCCGGGTTCGAGCATTCCCTGGCGTTCTTCCACGGGAGGGAATTGCAGGCGGACGCTTTTCGTGCCCATAAAACCATTGGCGAAAATCTCTGCACGGGTACCTTTGGGCACTTCCAGGTCTTTGTTCAAATCCAGGGTAACCAGGACTTTTTCCGAACCTTTTTGCAGTTTGACATCGGCTACATAGCCAACGTTCACCCCTTGGATCACCACCGACGAGGAGGTTTGGATACTGAGGGCATCCTCATACTCCACGTAGTAGAGATTGGAGCGAGTGAGGAGGTTTTTTCCTTTGATGAAATTGATTCCCCAAATGGAAAGTGCAATTGCAACAACGGCCAGAAGGGCGATTTTAATTTCGTTTGACATGAAATGCAAAATTTTGAAGGCGCAAAGCTAAATAAAAGTTTAGTAAAAATTGAGAACGTTAGATGGCTTGTGAAGGTTGAGGAAGGTTTTAGGGAATCCCAAGCACTTTTTTAGCCTCCGGCAAAGAGATGCGTTTTCCATCCTTCATCGCCACAATGAACGCATCGTTGAAGCCCAATTCCTTACAGCGGCTACGCACCTGATTGGCTTGCTGATAATCTGTATAAGCCTGGGTACGAATCTTGTACAAATTGTCTTCCTGAGCCACTTCGATGGGAAAGGGGAAAGATTTCCACTTGGATTCTGCTTGGTTCGGGGCTACTGGTCCGGCGGCCAACTGGATTTTGAAGCTCACTTGAGCCGTGCTGTTGTCGACCGGATGGGGAGGAACTTTTGCATTTGTTCCCGAGCTGTTGTTTACCGTTGGGTTATTGGTGGGTTGGTTTCGATTGACATTGGGCCCTGGCGGTACTGGGCCATAACGACTAGCCGAAGTTGCATTGCCCGGGTTGTTGTTGGCTGCATTGTGGCTATTGCCCCCTGGATCATTGGCCCGTTCGGGAGCGGGAATCTCTTTGGATTTGGCCAATTCCGGGTTTTTGTTTTCGTTTTGGGCCACAGTAGCATTGCTATTTTTTCGATTGGAAGCGCCATAAGAATAGGCGACGGGAGCCGCAGGATTGGTAGTAGCTACAGCCTCTTTTTGCCCGCTGTTTTCATACTGGTTCTCCGTATTAAAATCTGGTGATTCCGCGTGGTTTTTGTACAAAGTGAAGGCCTCCAGCATTGCGCCAGCTACTTGATCCTGGCCATATTGGCCATTCAAAAATTGCTCTTCCGCAGGATTGGTCAAAAAACCAACTTCCACCAGTACACTGGGCATGGCCGTTGCTTTTAGCACCACAAAGCCCGCCTGTTTTACGCCCCGTGATTTGCGTTTGGCCTGCAGGTTCAACTTGTTTTCGACCAGCTCTGCGAATTGCAAACTTTGTTTCAAATACGCATTTTGGAACATGCTGATCATGATGTGCCCCTCGGGCGAGTTGGGGTCGTAGTCGTAATTTTTTTGGTAATTATCTTCCAGGAGGATGGCAGCGTTTTCACGTTTCGCCACCTCCAGATTGTATTGAGCGGTGTGCAAACCCATGACGTAGGTTTCTGTGCCGTAAGTTCCACTGTTGTTGCCGGGCATGGCATTGCAATGAATGGAAATGAATAAGTCGGCGTTGTGTTTATTGGCGATGTCGGCCCGCTCGTACAAGGGGATGAACACATCCTTGTCGCGGGTCAACACGACTTTGAGCCCGGGAAAACGTTGCTGCAATTGTTCAGCCAGTTTTTTGGCGATGGCCAGGGTCACATGTTTTTCGTGGGCACTGGCACCGTGGCAACCGGGATCGTGGCCACCGTGGCCTGCATCAATTACTACTGTTTTGAGCTGGTATGAAGCATTGGATTTTTGCAACAAGGAATCTGACGACGAATAATTTATCCGCTTATCCGTAGGGATTCGGTGGCTTTGTATAACTTTGCCCGGCCCAAAGCCTGAGGCTGCTAAAGAAATGTTAAAGCCTAAGATGGCGGCGGACGAGATGAGGATGAGCTTCGTTTGGAAAGAAATCATTGATTTTGTCATAGTTCGTGGGTCTAAATTAAAAGTGGTGTTTAGTTCAGCGGATATAAAATTGATTGGGGTTTGATTATGAACAAAATGCAAAATAACCGAATTCATTTTTGGAATGCAACAAGTAGCTGGGCAATTTTATTATTTTGCTTGGGATTCACCCCTTTATTGGCGCAAGATCCCTATCCAAAACTGCCCGACAGCCTAGCCATTGCCGATACCCTTCCGGTTATTTTCCCTGACTCATTTCAGTTCAGCGCACCCCGCACCATCCGTTTTTCCAACGACTCCCTGGATGCTCCGGTGGAATACAACGCTGTGGATTCCATGGTATTGGACAATATTGCCAAAAAAATCTATTTATACGGTCAAGCTTCCATAAAATATACGGACATCAACCTCAAAGCCGCATTTATTGAGCTGGATTGGGCCAATAACCTGGTTACCGCCGAAGTACAAGAGGATACAGTGACGGGAAAATTGACTGGGGTACCCGAATTCCAGGACGGTGACCAAACTTTTACGGCCAAACGAATGCGCTACAACTTCAAAACCCGCAAGGGCATGGTCTACGATGTGCGCACCAAACAAACCGATCTTTTTGTGCACGGCTCGCGAATGAAGTTCATTCAAGGTGAAAAAAAAGACACTTCAAAACCTGAAAATACCCTTTTTGGACAAAAGCTGCTCTTTACCACCTGTGAGGCTGATCACCCGCACTTTGGGGTACGGAGTACCAAGCAAAAAATCATCCCGGATAAACTGGCCATTGTAGGGCCTTCGCAGATTGAAATCATGGGCGTGCCCACGCCGATTTGGTTGCCCTTTGGTTTTTTTCCGCTGAAAAAAGGACGCAGTACGGGTTTGTTGTTTCCTAAAGATTATGAATATTCGGAGTCCTGGGGCTTTGGTTTGCGCGACATTGGCTGGTATTTTCCGGTAGGTGATCACCTGAACCTGGCTTTGCGGAGCAACATTTATTTCCGAGGCACCTATGGTTTGGCCCTACAGGCAGATTACCGCAAGCGGTATCAATTTGCCTCGGGTTTGAACCTGCGTTTTGATTCCCAGGTGCAAGAGGATTTAAAAACCGGGAAATTTGGGCGGACCAAAAGTTTTGGCATCCAGTTCAACCTCAATCAGGAAGCAGCGGCCCACCCCAACGCCAAAATTGGGGGCAACATCAATATCCAGGGAAACCGCAACACCCAACGCGTATTCAACGATGCTTACAGCGTATTGAACTCGCAGTTGTACTCCAACCTGAATTTTTCCAAAAACTGGCCAGGCAAACCCTACAGCCTCAGTGCTTCTTTCAACCACAGCCAAAACCTGAACAACCGCAAAGTCACCATCAATTTTCCGAACGTACAATTCCAGACCCAGACCCTTTATCCTTTTAAGAAAAAAGTGACCCAAGACAAATGGTACGAAAGCATCGCTTTGCGCTATGCCGGTGAGGGCCGCAACAGTTTTGTGACCAACGACACCTCGATTTTCACCCAAAAAATGTGGCAAGACGCCGTAGCCGGGGCGCGGCACAACATCGACGTCAACACTTCTTTCAAGTTGTTGAAATACATCAACGTCAACCCCAATGTGACTTACAACGAAATTTGGCAGTTGAAATCCATCTCCAAATCCTTCGACTCCCGGAACATCATCAAGGCAGATACGCTTGACGACCCTTTTGACCCCGCAAAGTCCTTGATTCGTTACGACACTACTTTTGGCAGCGTCAAAACCGATACGCTATCGGGTTTCTCTCGATTCAACCAATTTTCGGCAGGGGTGAGTTTGAATACCCGGATCTTTTTTACCCTCAAAACGGGTAAGTTGACTCCTCTGCGGGCAGTACGCTGGGAAATGCGGCCCAACATTTCGTTCAACTATTCGCCCAACTATTTGAATCCTGACCTAAATTATTTTGACAGTGTGCAACTGGATTCCCGCTTTCCACTGATCAAACAGATTTACTCCCGCTTCGACAACATCGCCGTATACGGTACCCCTACAGCCAGCGGAAGGCAGATGGCCATTGGGTATAGCCTCAACAACATATTTCAGGCCAAGGCTTATTCGAAGAAGGATTCGATGGAGAAAAAAATCAAACTCATCGACAACCTGGTCATCGGTGGAAGTTACAACTATGCCGCAGATTCTTTGAAATGGAGTCAACTGAGCATGAGCACCACGGCTCGTTTTTTCAAAGGCATGACCACGATGGGCTTTTTTATGAGTTTGGATCCCTATCTGGAGAATTCACAGGGCTTGCGCTACAACCGCACGGTATGGCAGCAAGGCAGGATCATTCCCCGGATGGAAACGGCGCGTTTTTCCTTTGTGACCGATTTGACGGTGCAAAAAATCCGCGAAATGTTTCAGGGTAAAAAAGAAGAATTAATCACCGATGTACGCAACAATCAACCGAAGAAAAGAGACGAGCAAGAACAAGACTTTTTGAGCTTGTTTGAAAACTTCAGCATTTCGCACAACCTGGATTTTTCCTGGGAAGCGCGGGGCAATGAAAGCACTTTCAGGATGGGAACCAACTCGATCAACGCGCAAGGGAATGTGGAACTGACCAAAAATTGGGGCGTATCGGTAGGCAATATTGGGTATGACTTTGTCAACAAAGGATTGACTTATCCAGCGATTGGCTTTACCCGTGACCTGCATTGCTGGCAACTCTCTTTTGCCTGGCAGCCTCAGCGGGGTACTTATGTGCTCAACATTCAAGTGAAACCAGGCACCCTGGATTTCATCAAAATACCTTATCAGAAGAACAATTTTGACAATCGGTCGGGATTTTAGGATTTCGGAATGGGGATTTCGGATTTCGGTGGTTCTCCGAAATCCGAAATCCCCATTCCGAAATGACTCGCTAGTTCCGAATGATGATCTGCGTACCAGGGCCACCACCAGGACGTCCCTGCATCATGCCCGATTCACGCATTTCCTTCATTTTTTCTTCGCGGATTTTGTTGTATTCCGCACGGCTTACTTTTTTGCCTTTCTCTGGCACCTTGATGCTACCTTCTGCTGGCTTTTGCAGTTTCACTTCGGCAGCAGTAATCATACTACGACCACCGTCGAATTCCACCGCCAAAATCATCCCAGGCAGGCCACCATAACCTTGTGGCCCGAGGGCTACTGGAATGGTAGGTGCAAACCAGGCAGTGACAAGCCGGGCACGGCCCATCAAGCTGTCGGTAAACGTAGCCGAAATACAAGGGTAGTCCAAGATTTTCTTTTGCTGGCCAGTCACTTTCCAAGCCCGGGTTTGGATCACATCATCGACCAAAAACTGCTTGCCAAACAATTCTACCTCTTCCACCTGGCGGTTGTTGGCTAGGTCCTTATAAATAGGTGGGTTGAAGCGACGCATCATAAAACGCATCCCGCCACCTTCACCGCCAGCAGCTGCATCATCCGTAGCCGAAGCAATTTCCTTGTAAAGGGATGTAGAAGCGGTAAAATTGAGGTTAAACTCATTGGTCACGGATTCGGGAATGTTCCGAGCCATGTTGGGGTCCATTCCAGCAGGTGCATTGGCCTGCATTTCGCGACGCATGTACACCGTTTGTTTGTACAGTACGGTGCCTTCGTTGTTTTGGGCTGAAACAGCCAGGGACAACAGCCCAAAAAATAACAGCAGTAAATTCCTCATGGGTAATTCCTTTTTTTGATCTACAAAGCTAAGCTGGAATCGGCCAGTCCCCAAGTTAACGTTCCTTGATTTAAGGTTAATAATGGTTAAAGACAGGTGCGTGGCCTTTTTCTTTGCTGTAACTTTGTCCTAGAATGGAGGAAAAACCTCTGCCATTCTTCAAAATCTACTGATTTGTATCGGCACAATACATTATATCGGGTTTTAATGACGGGTAGTTTGCTGCTGCTGGCCGTTTTTCAGATCTACTGGCTTAAAAAGGTGTACCAGGAGCAGGAGAACATTTTGCGCCACCAATCGGAGAATGTTTTTATTCAAACGGTGCGCGATTTGCAAGACTCGCTCATTCAACGCAAGATTGTGTTCATGGAAGAAGACCCCAGTCGCTCGGTTCGACAAATCGTCCAGCCCGATTTTCGTATTGAGGCCAAAGCGCCCCCTCCATCCAAATCGTCCACCATGGTGGTTGTAAGAATGGACAGCGTTACCTTTGTTCACCGCGATACCCATCCTGAAAAAAGACCCATCAATTTTTACCTGCAACGCAAACCCCAAGATGAACGTTTCCGCAGAACCTTTGGAATGCGTCGGGGAATTGGCTTGGCGCTGAGCAAAATTCCCAAAGGCGCCAATGCCATGTTTGAGCTATCCGATGATACGATCCCCAGAGATCAATTGATCAAGCGATACAAAAGCCAGTTGGAAAAAAACGATTTGCCCTTGGCGTTTTCGGTGACCAAGCTTGACTCCTTACCCGATGAAATGTCCAAGGAAGGAATTGTCCATTATGCGCCCGCCAGTATTCCTCCCTTTCAGTTTTACCGACTGGCGGTGGAAGACTACCGCTGGTTCTTGCTCAAACGCATGACCCCCCAAATGATCTTTGGCTTGTTCCTGTTGCTGTTCACCGGACTGACCTTTTGGATCATCTTCCGCAGTTTGCGCCAGCAACAACAGTTGACCAAGTTAAAAAACGATTTCATCAGCAACATCACCCACGAGTTAAAAACGCCGATTGCTACCGTAAGTGTGGCCCTGGAAGCACTGAAGGATTTCAACGCCTTGAACAATCCGCAACGCACCCGGGAATACATCGATATTTCCCAACACGAAATGCAAAGATTGGCAATGCTGGTGGATAGGGTGTTAAAAATGTCGATGTTTGAGAGTCAAACCTTGCAAATCCAGCGCGAGCCTTTTAATTTAAAAAATGCCATTCAAAAAATCCTGGAGTCGCTCAGTTTGCAATTTGAAAAGAATCGGGCCAAGGTAAACTTTACCACCGAAGGCCAGGATTTTCAGATCGACGCCGATCCGATTCACTTGACCAATGTGGTTTACAACCTTTTGGACAATGCCTTAAAATACAGCAAAGCCGAGCCCAAGATCGACATTGCCCTAACTGAACACAACGGTACCCTCACCCTCAGTGTCAAAGACCAGGGCATTGGTATCCCCAAAGAATACCAGGGCAAGGTTTTTGATCAGTTTTTTCGGGTACCCAATGGCGATCGGCACAATGTCAAAGGGTATGGTTTAGGCCTGAGTTATGTAGCTGGCGTGATTCAACAACACGGTGGACAAATCATTCTGGATAGCGAAGTAGACAATGGAACCCGGTTTACGGTATTTTTGCCGAGACACAAATAAGTTGAAGAGTTGAAATGTTGAAGAGTTTTTAGCCTTCCACCGTTCTATATTAGTGCTTTGATCTTGCGCTACCGAACATTTCAACCCTTCAACATTTCAACTTTTCAACTTCAAATATGGCAACAAAAGTACTCTACGTAGAAGATGAGCTGTTTTTGGGCAAAATTGTCCAGGAAAGCCTCGAAAGTCGGGGATTTGAAGTCCAGATGGTTGGTGACGGTGCCGAGGTCATGGCCGTTTTTGATACCTTCTTACCTGATATTTGCCTGCTCGATGTGATGTTGCCCAATCGCAATGGGTATGAATTGGGGGCTGACATTCGCCAACGCTTCCCTACCCTACCCATTATTTTTCTGACTGCCAAAACACAAACGGAAGATGTCCTGAAAGGCTTCACCGCTGGTGGGAATGATTACATCCGCAAACCCTTCAGTATGGAAGAATTGATTGCCCGCATCCACAATTTGCTCAACTTGAGTGGGCAAAATCCAAATGACAGTGGGGGAGAGCAAAACGGGGTCATTCATTTGGGAAAATACGATTTTGATTTGCGCAAGTACGAACTGAGGTTTCAGGCTCAGATTCGCAAACTCTCCCACCGCGAAGCGGAGCTACTCAAAATCCTCGCCGATCATCGCAATTTTACGGTAGAACGCAAGGTGATCATGCAACAAATCTGGGGCGATGATTCTTTTTTTAACTCCCGGAATCTCGATGTGTACATTACTCGTCTGCGCGATTATCTGCGCGAGGATGAGCGGGTACAGATCATTACATTGAAAGGTGTAGGCTATCAATTCATTGTGGATTGAACATTTAAAAAATGAGGCCGAGTGAATATTATTTTATTTTTTATTAAAGAAACAAAAAATACGCCGACGATCTAACAAAATAAACACAGCCAATATTTGAAACAAATAAACTACATGAAATAAAAAAAAGGCTACATCTAGATACTACATATTCGGGTTTAGCTTATCTTCGCAAGGAATTTCTTCTTTACTACCTTGAATGCTACTCTTAGGAACTGATTGCTGTTCAGAGACGACCAGTGTGTGATTTTTTTTGCAATCGTTCGATTTCAAACACTGAATCTAATCACTAAAGTTGTAACGACTTTAGTTTCAATGTTTTTTATATCAACGCTTTTTTTATAAATCGGTATCTCATGAATAGATTTTACAAGTCTTTTGATTTGTGCTCTCCTTATTACGATTCAATACAGTCCTCCTGTGTTGACTCTGCTTCTTTTTATCTGCTTGTATATGTGGTACCTTTCTTAACAAAAAATGCGTTCATCTCTTTTTTCTCTTCTTCCTTAAAAGTTAATCGTTTTTCCATTTGCTTACACAAAAAGACTTCAACCAGTGTTCCCACAATTGGGACTAAAGGGCTTGTTGGTCTTTTGCAAAATACAAATCTATGAGGCTGATGAAATTTTTCTTTTGCAGCATCCTTTTAATCACCAGCATGTGTATATCTGCCCAATCCCTTTCACCTCAGGTACTGGGCAATGCGGGCAACACCATTCTAGGTCAGGGTGGAGGTTTGAGTTGGACACTTGGAGAAGTAGCTGTTTCAAGATGGCAATCGACGGACAATAAAACTTCCGTTACCGAGGGTTTTCATCAACCCCAACTACAAGTGAGCCTCTTGGCTGCTAAGGGTGAACAGTGGGTTCAAATTGTCCCCAACCCTGTTCGGGAAATGTTGAACCTGGTTGCACTATCCAGCAAACCAGAGCTGTACCTGGCCAACCTGGTAGATGCTCAAGGAAGGGTGTTGATCAAAGACCTGAAAGTGAATGGCAAAGCTGAAATCGACATGAGTGTGTACCCCGCTGGTATCTACTTTTTATCGCTTCGGCAAGCAGGGAACTCCCCCATTCAGAATCATAAAGTTGTAAAATTGTAGTCACGCGCTTGATTTTCGTCCAGTGCGACACTGTACGATTAATGCTTCAATACTCTAGACAATGAAAAAAAGTTTACTCACCTTAATAGTGTTCTGTAGCCTGGGGATACTCTCCACATTTGCCCAATCTGGGACAGAAGGCATCAGTTATCAAGCTGTAGTTCGAGATGCTGCAGGCAAAGTCCTGGCGAATACCCCTGTAAGCATCAAAATTGCGCTAGTATCCGAAAATAAGGACATTGAAGCTTATTATAGCGAAACGCATCAGGTGAATACTGATTTCGCTGGCCAGGTTAGCCTGGTGATTGGTGAAGGCCAGAACAAAATAGGGATCATTAAGTTGGTTCCTTGGGGTAAAGAACAAATCTGGCTGGATGTGCAGGTGTTGGGAGACCAAAACCGTGCGCTCAAAATCAACAGCCGGACTCAATTGTTGTCGGTGCCTTATGCTTTGCACGCTGCGACCACCTCTAAACTGACGGAAGAAATTGCTACTGAAAAAAATCAATCCATCTATTGGACCACTGGCGGAAATACCAGCACTTTACCTCCTACACACTTCCTTGGTAGCAGAGACAATAAAAATGTAGTGGTCAAAACCAATAACCAAACCCTCCTTACCTTTAAACCCATCGGTCAAACCCATTTGACTGCTCGAGTAACGGGTACTGACGACAACTTCGCCAACTACCCGATGACCATTGACGGTAGCCTACAGGGTATATATATTAAGGTGATTGGTTCCAGAAACAACTCCAACAATTTCGTCACCTTTGCCGACGACATTGCGGTATGGGGACGCATTGAAGGAGAAACCTTTTCGGAATTGGAACAAACCTGGGAGTACCAACTCCAGGTTGCGCTATTTGCACTACAAGGTGTAGGTTTAGCTGCCGAAATCGCGGGGATGTTCGTAGAAGCAACGGGTTATGCGGTTTCAGTATTTGGTGTAGGTGCTGCAGTTGCCGAGTTTGCTGGCATCGCTGGCAAAGTCGCTGAAGTTGCTGCACTGTTGGCACAATCCATCACCTGGGCCGCAAAAATCAGAGAAGATATCGGGGTAAGTTATGCTACGGGAGCGGGTGATTACGCCGAATGGCTACCAAGAAAAGCAGGCGAAAGAGACATAGATTATGCTGAAATTGTGGGAGTGCGCGGTGGTTTGGTGTCACTCAACACCGCCGAAGCCGATCATATCCTGGTGGTATCCAAGCGTCCTGCCGTAATTGGTAACGCGCCTCAAGAAGACCAAAAAGCAAATTTCGAAAAAATATCCTTTATGGGACAGGTTCCGGTGAAAGTAGCCGGAGCAGTTGCAATTGGCGACTTCATCATTGCATCGGGCAACAACGACGGATTTGGCGTAGCCATCCACCCAAAAAACATGAAAGCAGGTGATTATGCCCGTTCAGTAGGAGTAGCCTGGCAAGAAGCCCCCGACCGACCCATCAATTTTGTGAATGTAGCAGTTGGCATCAACACCAATGATTTGAGTGGCAAAGTGGATGAACTCAACCGGAACATCGAAAACATCATGGCTTATCTGGAAGGTAAAGCACCCCTGCTTGAGGAAGGGCAAACCGCCCCTGCAACTCAGGTCGTCAAGCCGCAGACAGCTTTCCAAAAAGCCTTGACCGATGAAGAGTTTGATCAATTCGTAGATCAGCATCAAATGTTGATCAAAGACATTTATGCCAAAGCCAAAATCGAATTGCAAAACCAGGGTTACGACCTGGCAACTTTTCCCCAAGTAGCAGAATTTCTGGATAACCCGATTCCTTCGATGAAAGCCATCCGGAGAAATCCTGCCTACTTGACCAACTGGGCGTTGGTGGATCAACAGCTGAAGTCCAGAAAGTAAGGGGCATTTGGTTCAATTGAATCCTTCCCGATTGATTTGCAAAAGTGATTTCTAAATCATACATCATGAAAAAATATTTACTGTTGTCAATGTTTGTCTTGGTTGGTACTGTACTGCAACTGCAAGCACAAGAAACCACTCAAGGCATCCATTACCAGGCAGTTGCCCGCAATTCTTTCAACCAACCGCTTGTCAATGTCCCAATTGCTTTAAAAATCGCCATTGCTGGAGATGAGACCGGGCAAAAAATTCATTATTCCGAACAACAAACGGTAATGACCAACGAACAAGGTCTCTTCACGGTGGTTATTGGAAAAGGTGAACAACAAAGCGGTGCGCTTGCCGATATTCCCTGGTCAAAAGAGCAGTTTTGGTTGAAAGTGGAAATGGCCGGGGACAAGGATAAGGCATTCAACGTACTCAGTCACAACCGCTTCATGGCCGTACCTTATGCCATGCATGCTTTGAGTGCGTCCACTCTGGCGCCACAAACGGATGAACCTACTGAAAAAAACCAGTCCATCTATTGGACCACTGGTGGCAACACCAATACTTCTCCAGCCACTCATTTTCTGGGAACCCGCGACAATAAGGATCTTTACCTCAAAACCAGCAACACCACCCGGGTCATCCTGACCAAAGAAGGGCAAATGCGCGTAAAGAGTGGGGTGAGTGGAGCTGAAGACAACAAGGACAACTATCCGGTGCTGATCCAGGGCAGCAACCAGGGCATATACATCAAGGTAACTGGTTCCCGTGACGGATCCAACAACTTTATGACTTTTGCCGACGACGTCAATACCCAATGGTGGGGCGCAGTAGAAGGTCAAACCGTGTCAGAACTAGAAGATACCTGGGAATACAAACTACAAACTTCACTTTTTGTGTTACAAGGGGCTTCATTAATAGCCCAGGCGGCTGAACAAATTGCCATGGCGGCCGGTGGGGCTGCTTCTGGATTTGGAGCCGGTGCCGCGATCGGTTCAGTTGCACTTTCTGTTGCTTTTCTTGCTAAAGGGGCTGCTTTATTGGCTCAATCGATTGTGTACAACACGAAAATACGGGAAGAAATTGGGGTCACCTATTCTACCGGGGCAGCGGATTACGCCGAATGGTTAGAAAGAATGGAAGAGGAGCCCAAAATGCGTTTTGGGCAAATTGTAGGTGTGAAAGGAGGAAAAATCTCCCTGAATACCAGTGAAGCCGATCATTTTCGGGTGGTATCCAGTAAGCCAGGTATTGTTGGTAACATGCCCAAAGCTGAACTCAAGTCGAAATTTGAGAAAGTTGCCTTTATGGGTCAGGTAAAAGTAAAAGTTGCCGGACCCGTAGCCATTGGCGATTACATCATCCCTTCTGGCAACAACGATGGTTATGGTATAGCCATTCATCCTAAACTGATGAAAATTGGTGATTACCGAAGAATTGTAGGGGTTGCTTGGGAAGCAGCTGAAGATGCACCCATCAATTATGTCAATGTAGCCATTGGCATTGGCTCAAATGAGCTCAGTGGCCAGGTTGAATTGCTAGAGAAAAAAGTAAGCAACATCAGGGGGTATTTGAAAGGTCAAAATCCATTGGTTGCAGGTGATCCGGCATTCGCGACTTCAGCGGCGCTCCAAAATTTTCAAACTACCTTGCAGAAACAACTCAGCGACGAAGAGTTTGACGCCATGATGGAGCAAAACGAGCCCATGATCAAAGAGATGTATTCCCGGGTGAAAATCAATCTGCAAGAACAGGGCATCGACATCAATGCCTATCCAAAGCTGATTGAGTTTTTTGAAAACCCCCTTCCGATCATCAAACAGGTTCGTCGCGATCCGAATTTCATTACCCAGTGGGCAATGATTGATCAAAAAATAAAGCCCAAAAAATAACGTAAGGGGCGATAAATAAATTGGCATGAAAAAGTTGAGCTTATTTTTATTACTAGTGATGGGTTGGTGCTTTACCTGCTTTGCACAAACCCAATCTGGATCAACCCGCGGGATGAACTACCAGGCGGTAGCCTATGATGCAACTGGTCAGGTTCTAGCCAATCTGCCTATCAACATAAAAGTCTCGTTTACCAACAAAAACGACAATCCAGATACCTACTACACTGAAACACATCAGGTGACCACCAACGAGCTTGGTGTTTTTGCGTTTGTGGTCGGTGAAGGTTCGGAACGTTCCGGTCAAATTAGCGCCATTCCTTGGGCAAGCAAAAAAATCTGGTTGGATGTGGAGATGAACTCTACAGGAAGCCAGCGCTTTAATCTCAAAAACAGCACCCAACTGCAAGCTGTACCTTATGCGTTCCATGCAGAAACTGCTTCCCAAGTGCTGGAACAAGACCAGTCGCTGGAAAAAAACCAGTCCATCTACTGGCATACGGGCGGCAATACCAATACGTTACCACCCACTCACTTTGTGGGTACCCGCGATGCCAGAAATCTGGTATTCAAAACCAATAACCTCACCAATGCTATTGTCACCAGTGGAGGTCAATTGCAAATTTACGGCCGCAATACCGGATCGGATCAGAACATGGACAATTACCCTCTCCTCGTTACCGGGAGCAAACAGGGCATCTACATCAAGGTTAACGGATCACGCAGCAATGACAATAACTTTGTCACCTTTGCCGATGACGTCGACAAATGGGGAGAAATCCAGGGCCAAACCACCGCTGAATTGGAAGCTACTTGGGAATACCAATTGCAGGTCGCTCTTTTTGCCCTTAGGGGAGCCTCTCTGGCTACTTCCGTAGTCGCCACCGTTGGAATGGCAGCTGGTCTTTATGCCGCTGCCACTGCTGCCGGGGTTACGGTCATTTTTTCTTTTGCATCCCCAGGTTTTTTGGCTGCGGGGATTGCCACTACCGCGAAAGCCATCACCGTAGGGATTGAAGCGGCTGCTTTGCTGGCTGAAGCCATCACCTGGTCGACCAAAATACACGAAGAAATCGGCGTAGAATACGCATCTGGTGCCGGCGATTATGCCGAGTGGCTGGAGCGCGACGCCAAATCACGCGATTTGCAATTTGGTGAAATCATTGGGGTAAAAGGAGGTATCGTTTCCCTCAATACCCAGGATGCCGATCATGTAATGGTTGTTTCCAGTCGCCCAATTGTACTGGGCAACGCCCCACAACCGGGCAAAGAACAGAACTTTGAAAAAGTAGCCTTCATGGGTCAGGTACCCGTGCGGGTAATGGGAAAAGTAGAGGTTGGTGATTATATTCTGGCTTCGGGTAACAACGATGGGATGGGTATTGCAAAGCGCCCTTCAGAAGTAAGTGCCGCAGAATACCAGAATGTAGTTGGAGTAGCTTGGGAATCCGCCACCGACAAACCACTCAATGTGGTAAAAATTGGCGTCGGCTTGAACAAAAACGATCTGGCACCCAAAGTAGAAGAAGCTTCCCAGAAGATTGACAACATCATCGCCTATCTGGAAGGAAAAGGCTCTTTGCGCCCGGATAGCCCATTGGCTGCTGTTCCTTCTTTTTATACCACACCTGGTGAAACAGCTGATGAAGCTTTAAGAAACGCCGAATTCGATCAATTGGTCGATTCTCAAGCGGGTGTTTTTAAAGATTTTTATGGCAAATTAGCGGCTCAGTTGAAGCAACAAGGTGCAGATTTGTCACAAGCACCAGAACTACAAGCCTTGTTCAATGATCCAGTTACTACCCTGAAAAAAATGCGACGCGACCCCGCATTTAAGGAACAGTGGAAACTGATTGACCAAAGAATAAAATCAAACCACTAATCATCAGTGGGTTGAAGAATCAAATTGTTTATGCGACCTGATCATAATAATCTCTATCTCATGAAAAAACCCTTACACCTTAGCAGCAATGCTTTTAGGGATTTGTTTGCTACAGCTTTTTCACCTAAGCCAAGCAAACTGTCTTTGTTTTTTGGTAAAGCGCTATTGGCTTTGTTTGGGATCAGCTTCCTATTCAACAGCCTCCAGGCTCAAACCATCTCCACTGGAAGCATCAATCCAACCCAGTACTGTCCGGGTGCCGCGATTGCGATTCCGTTTACGGTGGACACATTCTGTTTACCAGCAGCCTGCTTGGGTAACTTCGCTGGAAACAATACCGGCCCTCAAAACATCACCTATCAAGCACAGTTGAGTAACTCCTCTGGTGGCTTTGGCGCCGGTACAACCAACCTGGGAACGATAGTGAGTCAAGTGGGGTCGAATAAAGCCGCCATTTCGCCGCTGACCATCAATACCACCGTTCCGGCAGGTTTGCCCTACAGTTTCCAATACCGGATCAGGGTGCTGAAAATCGCGCCAAACGCAGTTGTCAACGGCGGTCCAAACGCCAATGGCAACCTCACTTTTGGGCTGTTGATTACTGCCAATTATCCAAACCCCCTGGGGCCATTCTGTGTGGGCGATCCGATTTCAGTACCCTATACCGTCAATTGCCCATTTAATGGACCCAACCAATTCCAATTGCAGATCAGCCCTAGCCCTGGTAACACCTGGACTACTTTTGCTTCGGTAGGCGCTACGGGTAACGGTACCATCAATGGCAATATTCCTGATGTTCGTACTGGTACCTATAAATTGAGGATCAGGTCGACAGATCCAGCAGATGTTTTCAGCCTTGAATCCGGGAATTTTGAGGTACGCAGTGGCCGGTTGATGACCATGAAGCCCGCGAACTCCATTTATTGCCAAGGGGAGTTGCTTGACCTGACTTATATCTTCAATAATGCTGAAGTCATCAATGCACCCAACACTTATACCATACAACTGAGTAATACTAATTTCGCAGCAAATACCCTTTTGTCACCTAATAATACGATTACTATCGGCCGTTTGGTCAGTGCGGCTAAAAGCGGCAGCATCCTGGCCGTTATCCCTTACGATGTAGGTGGAACCGGGTATAAAATCCGCATCCACGCCTCCAATGGGCCACTCGATGGTTGTGAATATGGGCCTTATACCATTCCTAGTATTCGTCCCAATTTTACTGACCCACTCAGCCAATTCGTTTGTACTGGCAGCGCGTTAAACTTATCTACCAATTCCGGCTGGAACAGCTATGCCTGGCAAAAGATATGCTCGCCTCCATTTAAAAACATCACTGCGGGTTTAGGCAATCCAGCTACTCCTACTTCTTTTAGCATTGCTAAAAATGGCAATAATGTATACGTCGGAACCGGAAATGGCATCTCGATTTCTCGCGATGGCGGGGTGACTTTTACGGAGACTGAACTGGGCACCCTTTTGGTCAAGCACGTGTATGTCGAAGGGCCCAGGGTATATGCTTCGACCAGTCAGGGTATCTATCTTTCCTCTGACAATGGCGGTACGTTTAGTGCAAACCCAGGCACAATTTTTGATACTGGTGATGGAATTCCGGTATTAAATGTAAATGTTTCCGCCGCACAGCCCGGTGGGGCAATTGTCTTTGCAGGAACTTCCAACGGCTTGTCGCGAAGTGTCAATAGTGGTGGTGCTTTTTCCACCATTTTTACTGATCCGGTTTCGTCCATTTTCATCTCTGGATCTACCATTTACGTCGGCACAGCCAATGGTTTAAAGATATCCTATGATGATGGGTTTAGTTTCCCCGTCACCGTTGGTGCCGGTGCTGGTTTGTTGCCCAGTATGAATGTCACTGCCGTTTTTGCCAAAGATGGAGTCATTTATGCCGGTACCGACAATGGCCTGGCCATTTCAACCAATGGTGGAATTGACTGGACGACCTACACCGCATTTAACAGTGGACTTGCGGATGATGGCATCACCGCAATCGGCGTTTCCAACAACCTTATTTACGTAGGTACCACCAAGGGCCTTAGTGTAAGCAACCTAGGTGTAAAAAACACCCCCAATGGCGATTATTTTACCACCATTACGGTAGGCTTGGCCAGTAATGTCATCAATGCTCTGGTAGCAGAGCCAGATGGGGTGAGCACTACCGATAACGACGTATTCCTGGCCACCCTGGGTGGAGTAGGTACCAATACGTTCACTTTAACAGACAATTTGGGTAACACCAATACTTTTTCGGTCAATCCGGTCACCCCTGCTGATTCCTGGTGTCGCTTTCAGGTCAAGGTACAGAACAACACCTGTTTTCTGACCAGCAGCCAGGCGCAGGTCGCGGATATACCACCGAATATCACCTCGGTGACCAAGGTTGACCCCACTCAGTGTGGCGGCAGCAATGGTACGATTACCCTTTCTGGTTTGGTGGCCAATACCAAATATCAACTGAATTTCACGGGACCATCCGCAGCGTCGGCCATCCCTAAATCCAGCGATACGGTAACCACCAGCGCCACTGGGCAAATTTTGATCAGTCTGATTGCAGCAGGCAATTACAGCCTTTCTGTATCTAGCTTGATTGTGGCCCCAGGGCAAGTCGATAGTTGCAATTCCAACGTCGTAACCATAACGGTACTGGATCCGCCTGCGCCAAGTACAGTCACGGCGAATGCCGTACCGCAGGTTTGCCAAGGTGCCAATATCGTGGTCACACTCACTTCAGTGCTGGGTGCCAATGAGCGGTACATGTGGTACACCGACCCTGCGGGAACGGTTCCGGCCAATCCAGCGTTTTCCCTTACCAGCTCCTATTCACCTGCGACACCCCCAAGTGCAAGTGGCACCCTGTATGTCCGCAAGCGCAATACGGTCACGCTGTGTAATTCGGCAGCGCTGACGCCAGTGTCATATACGGTGAACCTCAGCCCTCAAATCACCCACTCCAAAGTAGAACCCACTACGGCGAGTTCTACAGATGGGTCGATTACCATTAAGATGAGCAGTGATCCAGGTAGCGCGCCATATCTCCTTCAATACACACTGCCAGATGGAGTTACTATAGTTCAGGTTTCTGGTTTAACGTATGCCCAACTCGCTGCACCTACTGGTTATACCATCCCTGCCTTGGGGGTAGGTAACTATACCAATATTTCGGTTACTTCCATGGCAGGTTGCCAATCCAATGTGGTACTTTCTTGCCCATTGTTGGGCCCACCCCCACCAGACGTCACCTCTACCATCGGACTCAAAACCGTTAAGTGTGACATTCCTGGGGTAGCAGGTGGTTATTTCCAACAGGCTTATGAGGATGTATGCGCGAGTGATAACCTCGTTGACGAATCAGTGGGCTCAATTGCTGTAGGCCGCATCCGCCAAACCAAAACAGATCCTTTCAACAACGAAAGGGTTGAAATGCGGGGTTATGTTCAATTTGACATTTCCAGCTATGTGCCCAAAAATGCTACCATTGAAAAGATCGAATACCGTCCCAAATCCTTGACTGGTGGTTTCCAGGCGGTTTGTGATGTGGATGTTGTACATGGTAGCCTGAGTGCTACTGGTGACATCCAGTTCGACATTACCGATGTTGCTCCAAAATATTATGGCAATTTCATTGGGTTTGATCCCAATATTTTTGATGATTTGGGCGGAGCCAAATACAATGACTTTACCATTGGAGCAGACGCTACCGGACAATATACCAACCTTGGTGCTCAAGGGGTGGCTGATGCACAAACCCGTTTGGCTCAGGATGGCGTTTTGCGCTTGGGCTTGAGACTTTCGGGTACTGATTTTGATCTGCCAGTTTACCAGTTCCACGGGATTGTATTTGCTCCTTCCGCTGAGCACACGCTTTGTATCACTTATACCATGCGTGACTTTGGCGACTTGCCAGAGCCTAAGTTTGCCACTGATTTAGCAGGCGGTTTAGTAGGCCCTAGCCACGGTATGGATTCATTGGACATTGATCCACGCCCAACGGTTACCAATATTCAACCAGCCATGTTCATTGGCACTACTCCTCCTGATGCAGAAGGTGATGCATTCCCATCCGTATTGGCAGAAGGTGACGATAACAACAACATCAATGATGAAAACATCAACCGTGGTTGGTTTACCAATGCTGCTACTGCCGACTCTCTGATTGCGGGCAACAGCATCACCATGACCTTCCCAGTAACCAACAACCTCGATACCGTTGCTAATGTGATCGTTTTTGTAGACTGGAACAACAATGGTGTTTTTGAAAATTCAACCGAGCGTTACTCTACTACCGTTGACTCCGGTACGCATACTGTCGTTTTCAATTTGGCTATTCCAATCTTCGCTACTGGCAACATCGGCGTGCGCGTACGTATGACCTCTGGCGCAGTATTCGATGCTTATGGCCCAGCACCTGACGGTGAAGTTGAAGATTATATGTTGCAAGGTGTAGCTGGTTTCGATTATGGTGACCTCCCAGACGTTGCGGCTGGTACAGGAACAGGCAACTACGAAACGATATACAACATCAATGGCTCACGTGGTCCACGCCACCGCATTGACAACAGGTTAAAAATCGGCAATACGATTGATGCCGAAGCAGATGGGCAACCCCAAGCGAATGCTTTCGGTGATGACATCAATGGCATCGACGACGAAGATGGTGTCACTCAACCTGACTCGATCATTCGTGGAAAACCAGCAGTATTTAAAGTATTTGTTACCAACAATACGACGGCCAATGCTTACCTGATGGGTTTTGCAGATTGGAATGATGATGGTTCTTTTGAGGACGCTTCGCCCAATCAAAAATCTGGCCCAATTACCATTCCAGCTGGGGGAAGTGGTTATTATAACGTGATCTTCAACGTTCCCGTTTTACCGAATCCGCTACCTGAGCGGGTTGCTACCCGTTTCCGTTTGAGTAATGAAAGTGTAGCTGTGCAGCTATCTACTGGCCCTGTTCAAGGGGTTACTACCGACATCCTCGGTGAAGTAGAAGATACCTATGTAACCATTGTAGGTTACGACTGGGGTGATTTGGCCGAGCCACGCTACATTACTGACAAGCAAGGTGGCCAGCCTGGCCCAAGCCACAAAATCGTGCCTATTATCGTCACCACCCCTGTGCTGGATACATTACATGCACTGTACATCGGTGCAACGCCTCCCGATCCTGAATTGGAAGGCCAGCCTAACCAGCCTGCTACGGGTGATGATACCAATACGTTTGATGACGAGGATTTGAGTCCCAACAACTTCTTGAATCCAGTTACCTTACTGCCTTATCCGCTCATTGCTACGGATAGTACTGTGTTCCGTATACCTGTTACCAACAATTATACGGGTAAAACGGCCACTCTCTGGGCCTTTATTGACTGGAATGGCGACGGTCAATTCAATGGGGTTACAGAGACTTATCAGCGCCCTGTATCCGCCAACTTTACGGGGAACATCAACCTGGGTATTCGCATTCCTAATATTGCTACTTCTGATTCCATTGGCGTCCGTATCCGTATTACTTCCGGGAACATCCTGAACGCTTACGGTCAGGCACCCGATGGTGAAGTGGAAGACTTCATGGTTGAATTGCGCGGTGCAGAATACGGCGACTTACCTGATGCTACTGCTGGCACTGGCAACAACGATTACCAAACCCGCCGGGTATACAATGGTCCTCGTCATGGGGTTCCAGTGACTCCACTCGTATTCATTGGTAAAGTGATCGACACTGAGGCTGACGGACAACCCACCGAACGCGCTACTGGTGATGACAACAACCAAATTCCAGATGACGAAGACGGCATCATCTTCCTGGGGCCATTGGTACCTGGAAGTACTGCTCAATTGTCTTTCAGCGGAACCAACAATACCCTTGATACAGCTCATCTACACATTTGGGCAGACTGGAATAGCGACGGCATTCTGGAATATGTTGACAGTGTAAAAGTTGCCCCTACAACTACAGTAATCGGTCAAGTCGTCAATTTCGACGTACCGGCCAATGCTACTTTTGCGGGCGGCAAAGTTTATTTCCGCTTCCGATTCACCACGGATGTACCATTCAACGCTGCACCTAAGCCCAATGGCTCAGCTGCCGACGGTGAAGTAGAAGATTACTTCCTGCCAATCTTCCGACTGGGCAACCTCGTGTGGGAAGACCGCAACAACAACGGCTTGCAAGATGCGGAGGAAATCAACCTGGGCATCCAGAATGTCCGCGTAGTATTGCGCTTTGGTGGGGTAGATCCAATCACTGGTCGTTGTGACTCCGTTACACAAAACACTGCTCAGAACCCAAATACACCGCTTATAGATGGAAGTACATCCCGAGACTTCATCCAGGATTCAGTCTTGCAGACCTATACCGATGCTAAAGGTTTGTACGGCTTTACGGGTATGATTGAAGGTGTTTACCAGATCATCGCTATCGATACTTTTGGCCTTACGCCTACTCGTTTTGACTACATTAAAAATGTAACCGAAGAAGATCTCGATAGCGATGGCAAACCGCTTAAAAATCCTTGGGCGTATCTAAGTGGCGACCGCAGACAGTCGAAGAGCCAAATGTTCAAGCTCAAGATTGACCAAATTGGCACTGACGAAGAAGGTATCCTCGATCAAAGCAACCCCCAACTGCTCGATCCAAACGCAGTTGATGGATTACCAGATGAGCGGGTAGAACAACGCATCGACTTTGGTTATGTCGGTTTGGATTTGGGCGACCTAGCTGAAAGCACTAACATTCCAGCTGGTGATCCTTCCAATACCAACTTCATTACCACTGAAAACGGTACCAAACCAGAAGGTCCAAAGCACATCGTTACTCCAGATCTACGTTTGGGTAACTGCCAGGATGTAGAATGGCTGGGACAACCTGATCAGGATGCTGGTGCTGAATTCAAACCAGGTCGTGATAGCTTGGGAGATGATCCAATTGCGGACTTTAGCAATTATCCCAACTTCCCATACGATCCTTCACAAGGTCGCCGTTGGCCATTCCACAATGCTGCCAATGCTTGTGGTGATGATGAAGATGGTATCCGCTTTGTGACGCCAATGATTGCTGGTTATGAGGCTCAAATTACCGTAAAGTACCACGCCAAAATCAACCTGGACGGCCCGGATGCATACCTGCACGCTTGGTTTGACTGGAACGGCGACGGTAACTTTGATGACGGCGCTGGCAAAATTGATTCCAACGAACACATCATTTTCACCCACCTGAATGGCAACCCAATCGTATTGGAAGCCAATACCCAGGCGGTTAAACTGGAGATGAGCTTCTTGAAGTTTGTGGGTGATTCGGTACGCTTGAGCTTCAAAGTTCCTGCGAATGTGGCTTACAACAATGGCAATATTTTGTCTCGTTTCCGCATTAGCTTCGATCCACGCCTCGGACCAAACGGCATTTTGGCACCAAACCTCAACTTCCCTGATCCTCAACCGGGTGCAGGCACAACTCAGGTTCCTGGTGGCATTATTCCTTACGGTGAGGTAGAAGATTACTTCATTTCGTTGTCCAAAGTGGGTAACACCGTCTTTGAAGACCGCGATTATGATGGCTATCAGGATGTACTCGAACCAGGCATCAAAAATGTTCCAATCAAACTGCAATTCGCTGGTTTGGATGGCAAATTGAATACTGGTGACCTTTACGAATATACTTATCACGATACCACTGATGCCAATGGCCGCTACTACTTCTGTGGCTTGATTGGCAATGTTGATCCTTCTGGTATTCCCAACCCGGTTTACCAAATCATCGTGTCTGACCCGGCAGGAATGACCGCTACGTTCAACAATCCTGATCTGTCTGACGATTCTTGCATTGATGACAATAGCAATGGCGACGACCTGTTGATTGACAACCGCATTACTACCGACACCTTCACCATCACCAACCCGATGATGTTGTGTCTGGATGAAAATGCACCACGCAATGATGTGGGTGGTTTAGTGGCTGGTAACAATCGACCACCTTCTGCTGATGCATTGAACAACTTCCCGGACAACCAATACGACGAAACCCGCGACTTTGGTTACACTGGATTTGATTATGGCGATCTGCCGATCACCGCTATTCTGCCTGGTTCAAAATACCTGACCCTGCGCGATTCGATGAACGCCTTGTTCAGTGGTAAATTTGGCCCACGCCACGCCATCCAGCCTCGCCTCTACTTGGGTAAAGGTGTAGATGGTGAACTAAACGGCAAGCCAGATGCAGATGCAGGCAGCAAAGCCGGTGGTGATGACGACGACCAGGGTGCCTTCAAAAAAGGTGTAACTGTGGATGATGAAACAGGTGTTCGCCTGCTTTCTCCACTGCTCCCCGGTGAATACGCCTACATCAAAGTCAACTATACTTCGCAGGATACCACCAATGGTGGCTATGTCAACAAAACTGCGTACCTCGATGGCTTTATGGACTGGAACGGCAACGGTGTGATGGATCTTCCAGCTGAAAAGCTTGAATTTACGCACCAATCTGTTTCTACAACTGCACCGTTCTCGACCAATTTGGTACCAGCACTCGGTGCACCTACCCGCACGGCTACTTTGCCTGCTACAGGTACCAATGGTGTAGACAGTACCATCCTGGCCTTCCGAGTACCAACTACCGCTGTATTCGACTCTGGTACCATCTTCATGCGTTTCCGCCTGGGTTGGACCAACTATGCAGCACAGTTCCCCACTTCATTCCCGAATGGTTTGGGCACCGACAACAATATTTTCCACATGACTGTGTCACCTTATGTGAAGTCATTTGAAAATAACTTGCCATTGGGCCCAATCTTGGCGCCTCCTGCCAACTGGACTGATGCTGCTGGCAATACCGGAAGATACCCATACCCACAAGGGGAAGTGGAAGATTACGCGATTCCAGTGGGCAAAATTGGCAACCTAGCTTGGTTTGATCACGATGTGTTTGGTGATCAGGATACCCGCGAAGATGTGGTAGACTCGTTGCACCTTGTACTGATTTGGGGTGGTGTAAATGGTACTACCGGTGCATTTGACACCGTGGGTTACCAGACCAGCCTCGCTTCATTGGGTACTGTAACGGATATCTTGTACAACCGTACCATTGCTCCTCCGGGAGTGGGTACTTATGCTCCTGGTGCACTGGTAAAAACTGGTATTTCTCCAGCAGCTGACAGCGGATTGTATTCCTTCCGCGGTTTGATCCCTGGTGTCTACTACGTGTTGCCAATGAAATACTTCGCAACCGACAGTGCGAGCTTTGTGAATGCCTGGCCGAAACACCGGGTGGTGACCCTCCAGGACAACCCAGGAGTAAGCGATGGCCAGGATAGCGATGGCAGAACCTCTGGCGTTGGTGGTACAAGTCGTGGCCCTGGTGCTTTTGTCAAAATCACCGATGGCAACAGCCGCCAACCTGAAGTTTGTGTCAATGATCGTCCGCTGTTCGCCGCGCCGAACCCGATCAATGATGCACGTGAAGGTGGTTCTGGTGCCGAATTGCGGGCCAATGATGCCATTGAAAACGGCAAACGTGACGCTGACGACAATGCCAATCCATTTACTCCAGCCTTCTTCCCTGACAATCAGTGGGACAAGACGGTAGACTTTGGTTGGGTTGACGAGCCAAACGTAGAAGCAAGTATGGACATCGTTGGGGTGAACTTCCCAACCAGCCAGATTTGCGGCAACTTCAACGTAATTACGCACTTGTGTGTAAAAAACCCACAAGAAGTGCCACTCGATAGCTTCCAGATGTTCTTCAACCTGTTGAATGCATATGGCCCAGCATTGTACACGGCTTCCAAGCCAATTGTGACCATTGTTGATAGTGCGTTTGTGACCAATTTGCCACATCAGAAGATCAGAAAATCTTCACTGGTTAACTTCAAATCTGCGGTTAACGCTAAGCCGAAGGACTTGCTGAGGGTCAACCCCAACTACAATGGTACTACTGATACCAAGTTGTTGTTGCCAACTTCTGAAAATGCCAACTTCTTGCTGCGTGGTGATTCAATCTTGTGCGTACAAATTGAATTCGAAATTGACCCAACCAAGAATGCGGCTTATCCATGGATGTTGTCTGCCTCTGTGACTGCACGTGCAATTGGTTTCGACAAATCAAATGGCAACAAGCGGCCATTGACTGACTTCCGCTTCTTCCACCCACGCTTTGGCAAATCTATCGTAGTATTCGACTCTACTGACGAGTACGACGATCCAATGCCAATGGCTGGTTTGACCTATCCTGCTGGTGGTGACGGTATCCTCTTCGAGGGTATGGTTGCTGATCGTGGATTGAAAGGGGACTACAGACCACCTTTCGTTTCACCAAACGTAACTGGTCGGGATAAGTATTTGGATGAGGATGACAAAGCCATCATGAACGACTCTTGCTGGATCAAGACGAAGTGGAACAGCGGTTACAAAGAATTCCAAATTGCATTGGATGCCAACTGTGAAGCTGTAGTAAATGCAGATTTGCTGGTGCCCAATTTCATCGCAGCTTGTGGTTTTGACAAATACCCAATGGGTAGTTACTACCGGGTAATCATTCAGGACAAGTGGACAGAAGAAACCCTTTGGGCTTCGGTAGATCGGGTTCCATTTGACGTGAAGAAATACCGTGATCGTACCTTGATTTACAAAGTGAGAAGTGTCGCCAACCATTGTAATATAATCTGGGGCCCAATCACCTTTGTAGACAAGATTCCACCAGTAGTGACTTGTCCGCCGAATACTTCCCGCAAGTTGAACTCGAAGAACCAGATCGTTGGTACCTACACTTTTGTATGCTCAGATGTGGACAGCATCTACAACGTGGCCAGATCCTCGAATGACAGCTTGTATGCTTACTATACAGGTAAGGCTACGGCTACGGATGCTTGTGGTGCGCCAAGACTGGAGAACGTTAAGGACGAAATTCAGTACTTTGCTGATTGCAACGCATCTGCTGCTCAAGGATACCTTTACGCTCAGATTCGCCGTACCTTCAGTTTCATAGATTTGATGGGCAACAAGGCAAATTGCAGCCAGTTGATCAACATCTATCGTCCGGTCATCAAATTGCCTTTGTGTAAGATAGAGGTGCCGAATGACAAAGCGAAAGGTGATAATTTGATTCTACCCGCTGATTTGGCAGGTAAAAAATACAACATCGCTGAGAGTGTGCCTTACTACATCAACGGTGCCGGTAAGAAGGTTTTCATCACTGGTAAAGACTACTGTGGTTTTGCCTTCAACTACACGGATGAAGTTTCCTTCGCTACTGGCCAAGGCTTGTGTGGCAAGAAGATCATCCGTACCTGGTCAATCTTCGACTGGTGCTATGGAACCGGAACTGCCTATCCAAACTACTTGATCCAGCCAGCAACCGGCAACGATTGCTACGCTGAAAGTAACTGGAATAGTGGCCGCTATACCTGGCAACAAACCATCATCGTAGGTGACAGCGAAAGACCAATCATTACTGCACTGGATGTTGATAAAGATGGTAAGGTAGGTGCCTATACTGGTGCCCCTCAAGCCAATCCAAAAACAGCTACTGCAACTTACGATCCAGATGACGTACTGGAATACTCTACTGGCCCAATGGATTGTACAGGTGGATTTGTATTCAACCGCTCCAGCTTCAATGTAATTGAGCAAAGCGATTGGTGCTACGAAATCCGCGTAGTTGAACGTGTAGCCATCCTTGACTTGGATGAGCGGCCCACAGGTGTATTCGTACTGAAAACTGATCCAGGTGTAAAAGTAACTGGTGACTGTACGAAAGGTTACACCGTATCTGGAGTGCCAATCCAGGGCGACTGGTTCGTAGAAGTACGGGTTTACGATGCATGTTATCAGGATAGCCTGGTTTGGCTGCCTATCCGTATCGTCGACAAGATTTCACCAGTAGCGAAGTGCGACGACAAATTGAACATTACCCTCGATAATCAGGGTAACGGATTTGTTGCAGCCAAAGACCTGGATGAAGGGAGCTGGGACAACTGTAAGTTGATGTGGGTAAAAGTACGCCGTCCGGTAAGCGATGCCTGTGTTGCGACTATATTGAAATTCCCACGGGTGGTCGACGCCAATAAGAATGGCAAGCTTGATCCTTATGATCCTTCTAAAGGGCTGCTTGACCTGAATAAAAATGGCAAAGCCGACGATTACGATTACATCGACCTCAATAGCAACGGCACTCCGCAAATCGAAGAATACTTTACCATTGGTGAATACTTCACGAAGAACCCACCAGCGGCTGGTAATGGATCGGGCATGATCATGACGCCATTGATGGATACCATTCCGTTCTTCTGCTGTGATGGAAGTGCGCTGATGGTTGAACTTTGGGCTCAGGACAAATTTGGCAACCGCAACTACTGCTGGAACAACATCCAAGTGGACGACAAAACGCCAATTCAATGTCTTGCTCCTTGGGAAGTTAGCATCTATTGCAATGATAAGAACCTCGAGTTTATTGACGATAGAGTAAAATCAGCCAGAGTGTTTGGTGATGTCATCATCAACAGCGGTGCAGTTTGTATCCAAGCAGATACCGCATACAGTACGGTGAAACGCTTGAAGTGTGGCGCTGGTACCATTGAGCGGATTTGGGTATTGACCAAACAAACGGCGAAGGGACCAATCACCACGACTTGCAAACAAATCATCCGGGTGCTACCGGTTCGCGAATACAACATCTGCTTCCCTAAAGACGTAGATCAACGCGACTGCAAAGTACCTGTGATCGATACCGCCTTCGTTAAAGAGTTGGGTTGTGACATCCTCGCAGTCAACGTTAGTGATAAGCGCTACGATGCTTCTGATACAGAGTGCTACAAAATCTTCCGTACCTACACCGTCATCGACTGGTGTGCTTACGATGATCGTTGTGGTGATCCAATGCAGCAAGGCAGCGTTTATGTGGTTGATCGTGCTTACAACGAATACGGCAAAAAGCCAATCTATGTGCTGGTGCGCGACAAAGACAGAAACCAACGTGAAGAGTTCTACCTGTCTTTGGACGAGACTGTGGATGAAGTCCCAACAATTACACTCAGTGATGGCAAAGTGCTTTCTGGTAACGATGAAGCCTTTGTGCCTCCATTCTGCGCAGATGCTTTCCGCGACAATCCTTATGGTTTGCCCGTGGGTGAGTTCTACCACTCCTTCATGTATACCCAGATCATCAAGGTATACGACGAAGTGAAACCAGTCGTAACCGCTGATCCAGCCAAGTTCTGCATCCGCGAAGGTGGCGATTGCCTGGCCAACATCAAAATGATCGTTACAGGTAAGGACAACTGCAGCAACGAAGTGACCCTCGAAACCCAATACTTGATGATTGCTCCGTTCCAAACTCGGAATGCAGGCAGCATGATTTTCTACGCTACTCCTCGCTGGAGTACCAAAGCATTGGCGGGTGGCCAGTTCGAGATCAACGTCAGCAACTTGCCACAAGGCAAACATGACCTGATCGTGGTGGTTCGTGACGAGTGTGGTAACCTGAGTGAGCCTACTCGGATTCCTTTCACCGTCGAAGACTGTAAGGCTCCGGCTCCGATTTGTATCAATGGTTTGAGTACCGAATTGATGCCTAATGGCGCAGGTGCTGGCATGATGACCGTGTGGGCTAGTGACTTCGTAGCTTCCAAAATCTACGATTGCAACGGCCAAGGTACCGAAACCAATGCAGCAGGTGCAAAACTGGTCACCAAGTACTCCATCAACCGGGTGGGTAGCCCAGTGCTTGAGGCGCAGACTAGCTTGCCGCTTACTTGTGCTGACGCGGGCAAAAACATCCTGGTTGAATTGCACGCCTGGGACAATGCGGGTAACCACGACTTCTGTGTAACCTACATTGAAGTACAGGACAACCGTAAAGTTTGCGGTGGTTCGGGCAATGTAGACCTGGGTAGCATCTCTGGTTTGATCACCACCGACGAAGCTGAACCAGTCTTGGGTGTACAAGTCGACCTGAGTGGTGCCGCAACCATGAAGTACAATACTCCTGCAGTAGGTACCTTCACCTTCAACTCGCTGGTGAAAGGAAGTGACTTCAGTGTAAGTGCTCAATTGGATAAGGATCACCTCAACGGGGTATCTACTTTCGACCTTGTTTTGATTCAAAAGCACATCCTAGGGGTGAAGCCGCTGGAAGGCGCATACCGCATGATTGCTGCTGATGTCAACAACTCCAAGTCGATCAGTACCCTGGACATGATCCAGATTCGCAAGTTGATCCTGCAAATTGATACCAAGTTCAACAATGTACCTAGCTGGAAATTCATTGATGCGACCTACAAGTTCCCAGATGCTCAAAACCCATTCACGGCTGAGTATCCAGAGGTAGTCAATGTCAATGACCTGGTTGGTAATGTCAAAGCCGACTTCATCGCAGTCAAAATGGGTGATGTCAATGGCAATGCCGCAACCACCACTGGTCTAGCTGCTACCGAAATCCGTACCGACCGCACGATGCTGTTGAACGCGGAAGAAGTAGCCATGAAGGCCAACACTCAATACAATATTGCCATCCGTGCCAAAGACTTGCAAAACATTCAGGGTTACCAGTTCACACTGAACTATGACCTGAATGCCGTTGAGTTGGAAGGCATTGAGTACGGAATAGCCAAGGCGGATAACTTTGGAATCTTCAAGGACAAAGGTGCCATCACCACCAGCTGGAACCTCGGCAGTACCCTCAATGCCGCTGGCAACGAGTTACTGTTCACCTTGAAATTGAAAGCCAAAACGGGAGTGAAATTGAGCGAAGTGCTGAACATCAGCAGCCGCCTCACTCCTGCCGAAGCTTACGATAAGCAAAATGAGTCCATCGGTGTCAAGCTCAGCTTTGGTGCCGATGTCACTCAAGACCTTGCTGTACTGCGCCAGAATACGCCCAACCCCTTCCAGGATGAAACCCTCATCGGGTTCTATCTGCCGAAGGCCGCCAAAGGCACATTGACCATCCGCGATACCAAAGGAAGTTTGGTGTACCGCCTGGAGGGCAATTATGTCAAAGGGGAAAACAAGGTGATCCTGAAGCAAGCTGATTTGAGAGCCAGCGGGGTGTTGTACTACACCCTCGAAACCGCTGACTTTACCGATACCAAGAAGATGATTCTGTTGAACCGTTAAGGTTTATAAAGTCTCATTGCACATTAAACGGCCCAAGGAGCTCTCCTTGGGCTGTTTTTTTTTGCAAACCTTATTCTAACACTTCGCCAATCTTCCACATTTTATTCCGCTTTTGGTTTTTTTTCCAAATCAAACTGTATTTTCAGTATCGATTGAAAATACAAGTCATTAGCAATCAGTGCTTTGATTTATTTATTTAGACTTCGTACAAATAAAATCATTGCAAACCTTTACTTTGCAATACTGTTAATAATTTCAAAATGCTTTGATACTTTTGCTTCCGAATTCCCATTGACACAATTTTGACTGAACAAGTTGCACTGTCCCACGAATAAATTCATGGATTGTCGGTGCCAATTGTTGCAATGGCAATCGCCCAAACACATTTGAACTATGGAGAGTCAATTTGATTACATCGCAATTTTGATTCAACTGCTGGTAGCCGGAGGTTTCGTTGTCACTACAATGGTGGCCACTCACATGTTGGGGCCCAAGCGTTACACCGCTCAAAAAGCCGAGGCATTTGAGTGTGGGGTTGAATCGGTAGGTAACGCTCGTTTGCCTTTTTCCATCAAGTATTTCCTGACTGCCATCCTCTTCGTTTTGTTTGACGTGGAGGTGATCTTTTTTTATCCCTGGGCAGTCAATTTTAAGGAATTGGGTGGAGCAGGCTACTTGAAGATGCTGCTCTTCATTGCCCCCTTGTTCTTAGGCTACCTTTATGTTTTGAAAAAAGGCGCCCTTAATTGGGAAAAAGGGCAAATTTAATTCGAAAACAAGCAGAGTTGTGTTTGATTCATCACTCACCACTCATCACTCATAATTCAACAATAATGGCTGTTAAACTGGTTGAAGGTCCCGAAGGTCACACCGGACAAGGTTTTTTTGCCACTTCATTTGATAAAGCCATTGGTTTGGCTCGTGCCAACTCCATTTGGCCACTTCCCTTTGCTACTTCTTGCTGCGGCATCGAGTTTATGGCAACCATGGGTGCACATTATGATTTGGCCCGTTTTGGTTCCGAACGCCTTAGCTTTTCCCCGCGCCAGGCCGATTTGCTGATGGTGATGGGTACCATCGCTAAAAAGATGGGGCCAGTACTCAAGCAGGTTTATCTGCAAATGGCTGAGCCCCGTTGGGTTTTGTCCGTAGGTGCTTGTGCTTCATCGGGAGGAATTTTTGATACCTACAGCGTTTTGCAGGGCATCGATAAGGTGATTCCAGTAGATGTGTATGTACCAGGTTGCCCTCCTACCCCAGAAGCCATCATTGACGGGGTGATGAAGATCCAGGAATTGATTAAAAACGAATCTTTGCGCCGCCGCAATAGTGATGAATACCAACAATTGTTGAATTCTTACGGCATTGAATAATCGAAGTCCATTATGACTGCTACCGATATTACCCACGAATCAATTGTGGAAAGACTTTCAGCCCAATTCCCGGGTAAAATTCTTAGCCATGATGAACCATTTGGTCTGCTCTCGTTGAACGTGCCGCGTGAAGACGTGATCGACATCATCAAATGGCTTAAGGAAGATGCTGTGTTCCAGTTCATTTTCATGACTGATCTTTGTGGTGTCCATTTTCCTGAACAGAGCGGGCAAGAGTTGGGCGTTATTTACCACTTGCATAGCCTGGTGCACAACGTTCGTTTGCGCTTGCGTACCTTTTTTCCAGCCAATGACCCAGTAGTGCCTACCGCTACGACAGTGTTCAAAGCTGCCAACTGGATGGAAAGAGAAACTTTCGATTTTTTTGGCATTCGGTTTACCGGGCACCCTGATTTGCGCCGCATCCTGAATGTTGACGATATGGACTATCATCCTTTGTTGAAGCAGTATCCACTCGAAGATGGAACCCGCACCGACAAGGACGACAAATATTTTGGCCGCTAATGGATACATTGCAAACCACTCCACCCGGACTTCAGGAGGAAAAGCAGTACAATACGCTTAACCTCGGTCCTACCCACCCCGCAACGCACGGTATTTTCCAAAACGTGCTGCAAATGGATGGCGAATACATCGTATCCGGTGAAGCCACCATTGGCTACATTCACCGCGCTTTTGAAAAATTGGCAGAGCACCGGCCATTTTATCAAGTCACCCCCATTACGGACCGACTCAACTACTGTTCCTCTCCAATCAACAACATTGGCTGGCACTTGACTGTAGAAAAACTCCTGGGTGTTCAAACGCCAAAACGGGTGGATTACATGCGGGTGATCATTATGGAGTTGGCGCGCATTACCGATCACTTGATTTGTAACAGCGTCGTCGGGGTTGATACAGGAGCTTTAACTGGCTTTGTATACGTGTTTCAACAACGGGAACATGTTTACGAAATTTACGAAGAAATTTGTGGTTCTCGACTCACTACCAATATTGGTCGTATTGGTGGCTTCGAACGCGACTTTGACGATAGGGTGATGGGTAAAATCCGCAAGTTTTTGGATGAATTTCCTAAAGTTTGGAAAGAATTCGAAGGCTTGTTGTCCCGCAACCGCATCTTTATGGATCGTACCATTGGGGTAGGTGGCATTAGTGTGGAAGACGCGTTGAATTATGGTTTTACCGGCCCCAACCTACGCGCTGCTGGTTTGGACTATGATGTGCGGGTGATGAATCCTTACTCTTCCTACCAAGATTTCGACTTCATCATTCCGATCGGTCAATCAGGGGACGTTTACGACCGCTTCTGTGTGCGCAATGAAGAAATTTGGCAAAGTTTGAGCATCATTGAGCAAGCTTACGCCAAATTGATGGCCATGCCCCAAGGCGAATATTTCGCTCCCGTACCTGAATTTTACCTGCCTCCAAAGCAGGACGTTTATACCAAAATGGAGGCCCTGATTTGGCACTTCAAAATTGTGATGGGTGAAGTAGATATACCCAAAGGTGAAGTTTACCACGCAGTGGAAGGTGGCAACGGTGAATTGGGTTTCTACCTCATCAGCGATGGTGGCCGTCAACCCTATCGCCTGCACTTCCGTCGCCCCTGCTTTATTTATTACCAGGCTTTTCCCGAAATGATCAAAGGTTCGATGCTTTCAGACGCCATCCTGACGATGAGTAGCATGAACGTGATTGCGGGTGAATTAGATGCATAACCAATGATCGAGACACAAAACATAACTTTTTCACCAGAACGTCTGGCCCAGGTTCAAACGCTACTGAAGCGTTACCCGGAAGGAAAGCAGAAGTCGGCCATTTTGCCCATTCTGCACCTGGCCCAAAAAGACTTTGGTTGGATCAGCGTAGAGGTAATGGACTATGTAGCTGGGTTGCTCGATATTCAGCACATCGAGGTGTATGAAGTGGCTACTTTTTACACCATGTTTCACGTGCATCCCGTTGGCAGAAACGTGTTGGAAGTATGCCGTACCGGGCCTTGTATGCTGGTTGGCTCCGACAACATTGTGAAGTACCTGGAACAAAAGTTAAACATCCAAGATGGAGAAACTACTCCGGATGGGATGTTCACCATCAAAACGGTGGAATGCCTTGGGGCTTGCGGTTACGCGCCAATGATGCAAGTGGGTGAAAAATACCACGAGTTTTTGACCGAGGAGAAGATTGACCAACTATTGGAAGCCTTCAGACAAAACGCCACACAGCTATGAGTAGGTTGAAAATATTGACCGAGCACATCCATAAACCCGAAATCACGGGGATTGAAGGGTACATCAAAAACGGTGGATACCGTGCGGTGGAAAAAGCATTGAAAAAAATGCAACCCGACGAAGTCACTGAAGAAGTGAAAAAATCTGGTTTGCGTGGCCGTGGTGGTGCGGGTTTTCCAACGGGCATGAAGTGGAGCTTTATTTTTAAAGGCAGCGACAAACCTCGTTACCTGCTCTGCAATGCCGATGAATCAGAACCTGGCACCTTTAAGGATAGACTTTTGATGGAAAAAATCCCTCACCTGTTGGTCGAGGGTATGATTGCTTCCAGTTTTGCACTGGGCGTACGTACTGCCTACATCTATATCCGTGGGGAGTACATGTACATTCTGCACATCCTGCAGCAGGCCATCGATGAAGCTTATGCCAAAGGATACCTGGGTGAAAACATCCTGGGTACCAGCTATTCGCTAGATCTACACGTCCACCCAGGTGGAGGTGCCTATATCTGTGGTGAAGAAACCGCTTTGATAGAATCGCTGGAAGGCAAACGGGGCAATCCCCGCATCAAACCCCCCTTCCCAGCCGTAGAAGGTTTGTGGGGCTGCCCAACCATCGTCAACAACGTTGAAACCATTTGTAAAGTCCCTTTCATCATCAATGAAGGAGGCGAGGCTTACGCCAAAATCGGCATCGGAGCCAGTACTGGCACCAAGTTGATTTCTGCTTGTGGCAACATCAACAAACCTGGGGTATACGAAATTGAATTGGGGGTTCCAGTTGAGGAATTCATCTACTCCGACGAATATTGTGGGGGCATTAAAGGAGGGAAACAACTCAAGGCACTCGTGCCGGGTGGATCTTCGGTGCCCATTCTGCCCAATCGCCTGATCACAACAACCGCCAAAGGTGAGCCACGCCTGATGAGCTATGAGTCGCTGGCCGATGGTGGTTTTGCCACCGGCAGTATGCTGGGCTCAGGTGGCTTCATCGTATTTGATGAGGACCAATGTGTGGTGCGCAATACCTGGAATTTCTCCCGCTTTTACCATCACGAATCTTGCGGCCAGTGTAGCCCTTGTCGGGAAGGTACGGGTTGGATGGAGAAAATCCTGCACCGCCTGGAACACGGTCACGGTCGCATGGAAGACATCGACCTGCTGTGGGACGTACAACGCAAAATTGAAGGCAATACCATCTGTCCATTTGGAGATGCTTCGGCCTGGCCGGTAGCTGCTGCCATTCGTCACTTCCGTGATGAATTTGAGTGGCACGTCCTCCAACCTCAGGAAGCCACCCGCCGCAATTACGGCATGGGTCGCTCCGCTGAACCGATTGAACAGGTAACCGCGTAAAGGGCAACCACATAGGGTTGTCCCAACAACGCCAACCCACGGATTCATCCGTGGGAGGCAACATAACAAACATAGCCCACGAATTTATTCGTGGTACAAGCATAAGCGAATGCCAAAGGTAACCATCGACAACATCACCATCGACGTAGCACCCGGTACCACCATCCTGAATGCAGCCAGGATGATCGGAGAAAACGTGCCACCTGCCATGTGCTACTATTCCAAGCTGCAAGGCAGTGGAGGCAAATGCCGGGTCTGTTTGGTAAAAGTGACCAAATCTTCGGAACAAAACCCTCGGGGGATGCCCAAACTGGTCGCCTCCTGCTGTACCCAAATTGCGGATGGCATGGTGGTAGAAAACGTCACTTCGCCTGAAGTCATCGAAGCACGAAAGGGAATAGTAGAACTGTTGTTAATCAACCACCCACTGGACTGTCCGGTTTGTGACCAGGCGGGCGAGTGCCACTTGCAGGATCTCTCCTACGAGCATGGTGCAGCTACTACTCGGTATGATTTTGGCCGTCGAACTTTTGATAAAATTGACATCGGCCCTTATATTCAGCTGCACATGACCCGTTGCATCTTGTGCTACCGCTGCGTATATACCGCTGATCAATTGACCAATGAACGTCGCCATGGGATCATCAACCGTGGAGATGCCGCCGAAATCAGCACTTACATTCAAAATGTGATTGACAACGACTTCTCTGGCAACGTCATCGACGTTTGTCCAGTAGGAGCATTGACAGATAAAACCTTCCGCTTCAAAAGCCGGGTATGGTTCACCAAACCAGTGAATGCACATCGCAATTGCGACAAGTGTAGTGGCAAGGTGACCCTGTGGTTCCAGGGCGAAGAAGTACTGCGGGTAACCGGAAGAAAAGACAAGTATGGTGAGGTAGAAGAATTCATCTGCAACACCTGCCGCTTTGAAACCAAGCAAAAATCAGATTGGGTGATTGAAGGCCCACGCCGAATTGATACCCATTCGGTCATTGCCCAAAATCATTTGCCTTACGAATTGGATGTTGTTCATCCTCAAATTGAAGCAGCGCAATGATACTAGCATCTGTAATTACTTTCAAGCTAGCTCTGGCCGCGATCCTGTTTGTGATCACCCTGGGCATTGCTGCTTACAGCACTTATTTTGAGCGCAAAGTTGCGGCATTCATGCAAGATCGGATCGGCCCCAACCGGGCGGGTCCCTTGGGCTTGCTGCAACCCATTGCCGATGGGGTCAAAATGATCTTTAAGGAAGAACACCGTCCAACGGGTTCCAACCGCATTCTGTTCATTCTCGGTCCTAGTATTGCGATGCTGACGGCCTTGATGACCAGTGCAGTAATTCCCTGGAGTCCTAAATATTTCGAAATCGGGGGACAAAAATATGCGCTACAAATTGCCGACATCAATGTAGGAATTCTTTACGTTTTTGGCGTAGTTTCCCTCGGTGTCTATGGCATTTTGATCGGTGGTTGGTCTTCCAACAACAAGTATTCCTTGTTGGGTGCCGTGCGGGCTTCCTCCCAAATGATCAGTTATGAATTGGCGATGGGTTTGTCCATCATCCCGATTATTCTGGGCAGTGAATCTTTACAAATGAGCGCCATTGTTGAATCTCAACATGAAGTTTGGAATATCTTTAAATATCCTCTTGGTTTTTTGATCTTCCTGATCTGTGCTTTTGCAGAAACCAATCGGACGCCATTCGATCTTCCAGAATGTGAAACAGAATTGGTTGGTGGTTACCACACCGAATACACCAGTATGAAATTGGGTTTCTTCCTGTTTTCAGAATACGTCAACATGTTTGCGTCTTCCGCAGTGATTTCAACCCTGTTTTTTGGCGGTTACCACTTCCCGGGCATGAGTTTGTTGCCCGCAGGTGTGGCCGTTCTGGTCGGTGTGGGGGTGCTTTTTGCCAAAATCATCTTCTTCATTTTCTTTTTCATGTGGATTCGGTGGACGATTCCACGTTTCCGCTACGATCAACTCATGCATTTGGGTTGGCAGGTACTGATGCCCCTGGCCATTATATTGGTGGTCGTTTATGGCGCTATCTTTAGTTTCATCTAAGCAAAACGGGTAAACATGCAATTGACCAATCGCTCCAAACAAGTTTCGAACAAGGAAATGACCTTCAGCGAACGCATGTACCTGCCAGCCATCGTTGGTGGATTGCGGGTTACGTTTTCGCACATGTTGAAAAAAGGTGCCACGGTTCAATACCCCGAACAAGTCCGTGAACACAGCGCCGTTTTCCGGGGCCAGCACGTACTCAAACGGGATGCCGAAGGGCGGGAGAACTGCACAGCCTGTGGGCTTTGTGCCGTAGCTTGCCCAGCCGAAGCCATCACGATTGTGGCGGGTGAGCGCCAAAAAGGAGAGGAACACCTTTACCGTGAGGAAAAATACGCAGTAGAATACGACATCAATATGCTGCGCTGTATCTTTTGTGGTTTGTGCGAAGAGGCCTGCCCCAAAGATGCCATTTACCTTACCGATCGGATTGTGACCTCCAATTACGAGCGCGCCAATTTCATCTTCCGCAAAGAAGACCTGGTAGAAAAGGTTGCCCTGGAAGGCCGCATCGACATTAGCAAACGCAAGAAGGACAAATAAAGCACATGGAACAGGTCATTTTTTACGGACTCGCCCTTATCGCAATCGTTGGTGCATTGGTCACCATTTTCGCGCGCAATGCCATGTACAGTGTATTGGCATTGGTGGTTACTTTTTTTGCTATGGCGGGCCTTTACCTACAGCTCAATGCTGAATTTGTAGCGGTCGTACACATCATTGTTTATGCTGGGGCCATCATGGTACTTTTCCTTTTTGTGGTGATGATGCTCAATTTGAATTCAGTGAGTTCGATCGTCAGCAACAATACCAGTGTCAAGTGGATCGCTGGTCTGTTTGGCTTGGCCATGGCTGGCATTTTGGGCTATGGCACTTATGTGACCACACTCCCAGCCAGAGGTGTCAATGCTGCTGAAAATGGTACGGTCAAAGTACTGGGCAAAATGCTCTTCAACGAATACTTACTGCCCTTTGAGCTGACCTCTGTGTTGCTGATTGCTACCATGGTTGGGGTGATTGTACTGACCAAAAAAGAAGAATAGTTATGGAAAAAAGTATATTCGACACTGTTCCACTCGAACAGTTCATCATCCTGAGCCTGATTCTTTTTTGCATTGGGATGGTCGGGGTCTTACGTCGCCGCAACATGATCGTGGTGTTCATGTCCATTGAATTGATGCTGAATGCGGTCAATTTGTTGGCCGTAGCCTTTTCGGCTCACCGGGGTGATCCAAGTGGCCAAGTGTTCGTCTTTTTCGTCATGGTCGTTGCCGCAGCGGAAGTTGCCCTGGGCCTAGCGATCTTGGTCATGATTTACCGCAATGTCAAGTCGGTAGATGTCAATGCTTTGAAGCAGTTAAAATGGTAAATAAGTTGAAGTGTAGAACACTTTAACTGAATCGAACAGACTTTTATGGAAAACCTAATTTGGCTCATTCCCGTGCTTCCGCTCCTCGGCTTTTTCGTCCTGGGGCTAGGAGCAAAACAACTTCCCAAAGGAGTGGCTGGAATGATCGGATGCGCAAGTGTTTTGGCTTCCTTTGTTCTATCCCTAGGATTGATGGGAGCAGTTTTTGGCAACGGCGCTTTGGAACAAAACTTGTACACTTGGTTATCGAGTGGTACCTGGTCGGTTAATTTTGGCTTTTTAGTCGATCCTCTTTCCTTGATCATGATGTTGGTAATCAGCGGGGTGGGATCTTTGATTCATATTTACTCTACTGGTTACATGCACGATGATGAGCGGCACAATTACTTTTTTGCCTACCTCAACTTGTTCGTGTTTTTCATGCTCATTTTGGTCATGAGCAACAACTACCTCCTGCTGTTTGCAGGTTGGGAAGGGGTTGGGCTCTGCTCTTACTTATTGATAGGCTTTTGGTTCAAAGTAGATGAGTACAACGAAGCAGCCAAAAAAGCCTTCGTGATGAACCGAATTGGTGACCTCGGCTTTTTGCTGGGTTTGTTCGGTATGTTGTACTTGGTGGGTTCACTCAACTACAAAGATGTACTTGATCCCGCTGTTTGGGCTCGCATCTCTACCTTTGACATTACAACCCTTACCTTATTATTCATAGTTGGAGCAGCGGGTAAAAGTGCACAAATTCCACTGTACACCTGGTTGCCTGACGCGATGGCTGGTCCTACTCCGGTATCTGCCCTGATCCACGCGGCTACGATGGTTACTGCGGGTGTTTACCTGACCATTCGCAGCCACGTGTTGTTCGACCTGAGCCCCATTAGCATGCAAGTGCTGACGGTGGTGGGCTTGGCTACCTCGATTTTTGCTGCTACGATTGGTTTGAAACAAAACGACATCAAGAAGGTTCTCGCCTATTCCACCGTATCTCAGTTGGGTTTGATGTTTTTTGCCCTTGGATTGGGTGCATACGTTGCTGCCTTTTTCCACCTGGTGACACACGCTTTTTTCAAAGCTTTGTTGTTCCTGGGTGCAGGTAGTGTGATCCACGGCCTGGATGGCGAGCAAGACATCCGCAAAATGGGGGCCTTGCGCAAGGTGCTACCGGTTACCTTCATTGTATTTTTGGTTGGTACCCTGGCCATTGCGGGTATTCCTCCTTTCGCAGGTTTCGTTTCCAAAGACCAAATCCTGCTGGCTGCTTACGAAAAAAGTCCGTTGCTGTTTGCAGCAGGCGTAATTGCCTCCTTGCTGACGGTATTCTATATGTTCCGCATGTTCTTTTTGGTCTTTTTTGGCCAAAGTCGGGTGGAACACGATACGTTGCACCACGCACATGAGTCACCGATTTCGATGACGGCTCCTTTAGGTGTCTTGGCTGTGCTTTCGGTAATCGGTGGTTTTCTCAACTGGCCAGCCCTGATGGGTGGCGGCGACTGGTTGCAACATACCCTGGCAGGAGTGCTGGGGATGGAGGAAGGTCACGAACACCATCATGCCATTTCAGCGAGTACCGAATGGGTATTAATGGGGATTGTAGTCGCTCTCGTGGTAGCCGTAATTGCCTTTGCCTATTCCATTTATGTGGGTAAAAATACCGTCCCCGTTGAAGATGAGGCGGAACAAGGTTTTGGGCGGGTACTCAGCCACAAATATTTTGTAGACGAATTGTACCAGGCTTTGTTTGTAAAACCTACTCAGTTATTGTCGGAGTGGTTTGGCCGCGTTGTAGATCCTAAAATTCTCGACGGGATCATCAATGGTGTAGGTCAATCCGTCACGAATGCCGGTGCCTTATTGAAAAACATCCAACAAGGCGCGGTAGGTTTGTACCTCTTCGTCTTTGCCCTGGGCATTATACTCTTGTTGGCATTACAAATCCTGTTTTAACGAAACGCTCATGCTGACTACACTTTTACTCTTTATACCCATTCTGGGGGGATTGCTCCTCACGTTGATTCCAGGAACCAGCACTACCCGCTGGCAAGCACTGTTGCTTTCCCTGGTTGCTGCGGCCCTGAGCGTTTACATGGCTTCGAGTTTTGTACCAACTGGAGGTGTTCAATTTGAAGCACAAAGCGAATGGTTGCCCATGCTGGGGATAGGCTACCACGTAGGTGCCGACGGCATCAGTATGGTGATGCTTCTGTTGACCAACTTGTTGTCACCACTGATTTTCCTGTCTACTTTTAAAGAAAACCATGACCATCAGGGGCTATTTTACGGTCTGATGCTGATCATGCAAGGAGCGATGACTGGGGTTTTTGTTGCCCAGGATTTGTTCTTGTACTATATTTTCTGGGAATTGGCGCTTATTCCAGCTTACTTCCTGGTTTTGTTGTGGGGCTCCGGCCAACACCGCAAAACAGCGATGAAGTTTTTCATCTACACCTTGGTAGGTAGCTTGTTGATGCTGGTGGCCATCATTTTCCTAAGCCAACAGTGGAGCCCAGCCTCCTTCGACATCAGCAATGTTTATAAGGTAAGCTTGAGCCCTGAAGCAGAAACTTTCGTACTGCTTTCTTTTATGCTCGCTTACGCCATCAAAATACCGGTTTTCCCGTTCCATACCTGGCAGCCTGATACCTATACACAAGCTCCAACGGCGGGCACCATGTTGCTTTCGGGCATCATGCTCAAAATGGGTTTGTACAGCATCATTCGCTGGGTATTGCCGATTGCACCCAATGCACTGCAGCAACATGCCCCCTGGATGATCTGGTTAATCGTCATCGGTATTGCCTACGCTAGTGTAATCGCCATTCAACAAAAAGACCTCAAACGTTTGTTTGCTTACTCTTCCATTGCCCACGTCGGTTTGATTGCTGCGGGGATTTTGACAGTAAGCACCGAAGGTTTGACGGGCTCCATGTTGCAGATGTTTGCCCACGGAGTCAATGCCATCGGTTTGTTCTATGTTTGTGCCATCCTGATGGAGCGTACCCAAACCAATGAGATTGCTCAGTTAGGAGGGATTCGAAACATTGCGCCCTGGTTTGCAACTACGTACTTTGTAGTGTTGCTCGGCAGTGTGGCATTGCCGCTGACCAATGGTTTCCCGGGTGAATTTATGTTGCTTTCTTCCTTGTTCAAACAGAATTGGGGCTGGAGCTTGGTGGCTGGTTCGGGGGTTATCTTGGGTGCAGTATACATGTTCAAATCTTATCAGGGCGTGATGTTGGGTGAAACCAAGGTTAGTGCTTTTCCGGATCTGGACATTTGGGACAAAGCCGTGTTGGTACCCATTGTCATCGCCATCGTACTGATGGGCTTGTTCCCCGACATCATTACCCGCATCGCACAACCCTCGATTGAACAATTGTTGCAATCACTTTGACCAACGACCCATTAATCATAAAGTATGTATCCGATCATTATACTTTCACTTGCGGGCATCTTGTCCATGTTTATTGGGGCATATAAGCTAAAAAAGCTGGCGCTACCAGCAGTTTTAGTGGCTACCCTGGCCGCCTTTGTGTCCAATTTTTTGCCTCAGAACCTGCACGATGCTCCGGTTTATTCTGGCATGTTGAAGTTTGACAGTTTTGCGGTCAATTTTTCAGCTGTACTAATGGGTGTAACTTTGGTCATTCTGATCCTGAGCCGTCGGTATTACCGCGACAACCACGAGCACCTGGGCGACATTTATGCCTTGTTCCTGTTTTCTGTCGTTGGGGGCATGATTATGGTTGGCAGTTACAATCTGGTGATGTTTTTTGTTGGTTTGGAAATCCTCTCTATACCATTATATATATTGGCAACCAGCGAACGGAACAACCTGCTTTCCAATGAAGCGGGCTTGAAGTACTTCCTGATGGGTTCTTTCATTACCGTTTTCCTGCTTTTGGGCATGGTGCTGATGTACGGGATGAGCGGCAGTTTTGATTTCGGTGCCATTAGTGCCTATTTGAGCAACACGCCAGAAACTCCTGCTTTGGTGAAATTGGGAGTGATGCTGATTATGATTGCCTTCATTTTCAAAATTTCGGCTGCACCTTTTCACTTTTGGGCACCGGATGTATATCAGGGTTCTCCAGCTGTTATCATGGTGTTTATGGCAACTGTAGCAAAAACCGCCGCGTTTGGGGGCTTTTTGCGCTTTTTGACCCAGGCTATTGCACCCATTGGAGACAGTTTTACGCCATTGCTTGCCGTATTGTCTGCCTTGACGATGACTATAGGCAACTTAATGGCTTTGAACCAAAATAACCTGAAACGTTTGTTGGCATTCTCTAGTATCGCCAATGCGGGTTATGTGATGCTGGCACTGGTTGGTTTAGGGACCAACTCCTCCTCTACTGTACTGTATTATATGTTGGTGTATTCCATTGCCAACGTTATTGCCATTGCGGTATACCTGACCGTTAAAGAAAGTTTAGGCAGCGGTTCCATTGATGGGCTCAAAGGTTTGTATCAAAGCAAGCCCCTGCTTACCTTTTGTTTGGTACTGTCGATGCTTTCACTCGCGGGTATTCCACCCCTGGCCGGATTTATTGGCAAATATGCCGTTTTTGTAGATGCACTACACAATGGTTACGCATGGTTGGTGGTACTGGCCGCCTTAAATTCGGCAATTGGTATTTTTTACTATTTCAGGGTCATGCGTACTGCCTTCCAAGGCGCTGCCGAGGGGCCAGTTACGGTGCCATATGTGCTCGGCTATTCAGCCGTTTTAGTGATCTGTACCTTGGTGCTGTTGGTGCTGGGCATTTTTCCCAATGTGGTATTGAACGGCTGGTAAGCCCAACCAATGTTACGAGAATGTAGGCCAAATAAAAAATCTTGTATTTTTTACAAATAATAAATTCTACTGAGAAAGGGGCAAAATGCAATCATTTTGCCCCTTTGTTATTGTATTTTCAACACTATCAAAACATTATCCATCAAATTATACCACTTGTTGTGTTTTTGTTTGCGTTGTCACCTCTTAATTATTGTCACAAGCTGTGCAAAGCCATATTTTCCGGCAAATTTTATACTTGCAAAGAATTATCTTTTGTTTATCTTCACGGCTGCGAACACTTCCTTCCCACGTTTCCTTTTGGTAAAACATTTGTTAACTAAAACATAATTTTTTTCTAAAAATCCTGATTAGCCATGAGTAAATCGACAAAACCAGCTGCTAAAGCAGCACAAGCGTCATCCGGTTCTTTCAGTACAGTATTTGCCTTCGCAATTGTTCCAATTGTGTTGGTTTGTGGTTACCTTGTCTATTCGCTTTACCTTGGCGATGGCCAATGGTTTGAAGGAGGAGACAACAAAAACCACCCAATTCCTGGGAAAATCCAAGGTATGATGTACAAAGGTGGGTTCTTGGTTCCCATTTTGATCGGAACCTTTTTATTGGTTCTTTCTGTATTTTTTGAGCGCATCTTTACCATCTTCAATGCGCGGGGTAAAGGTTCAATTCCAAACTTTGTAAGAAAAATCCAACAGCTGCTTAATGCGGACAACGTAGACTCTGCGATTGCTGAATGCGACAAGCAGAAGGGTTCAGTTGCTGCTGTAGTTAAAGCTGGATTGGAAACTTACAAGAAAATGCAAACGGAAACAGGGCTTGACCGTGAGCAAAAAGTGTTGGCCATCACCAAGGAAATCGAAGAAGCTACTTCATTGGAACTTCCAATGTTGGAGAAAAACTTGGTTATCCTGGCAACTGTATCTTCAATCGCAACATTGTTGGGTTTGTTGGGAACAGTATTTGGTATGATCAAATCCTTCTCCGCGATGGCATCTACTGGTGCTCCAGATGCGGTTGCTCTTTCAACTGGTATCTCTGAAGCCTTGATCAACACTGCATTGGGTATCTCTACTTCTGCACTTGCGATCATCTTTTACAACTTCTTTACCACTCGTATCGACGGTATGACTTATGCCATCGATGAAGCTGGTTTCAGCATCGCTCAAACTTTTGCTTCCAAGCACTAAAAATTTTTAAAAAAAAATGCTCTATCGCACACCACTTTTGATGCGTACTGCATCTGGTAAGATAGAGCGTTTTTAAAAATTAAAAGCATGAGTAAGGTAAAGTTACCACGCAAAAGTACAGCGATCGATATGACCGCGATGTGTGATGTTGCCTTTCTTCTTTTGTCTTTCTTCATCTTGACCACGAAGTTTAAGCCAAACGAAGTAGCACAGATCAACATCCCTTCATCTACTGCGCAGTTGCCTCTTCCAGACAAGGACATTTTGTTGATCCAGGTTGAAAAAGGCGGGAAGGTATTCATTGGGGTTGATGATCAGAATACACGTGCACTTTGGTTGGCCAAAATGGCGGAACACTACAAGTTTAAAGTAACTGCAACTATGCAGCACAACTTTGTAGTGTTGGACAGCTACGGGGTTTCAGCCAGCCAGTTGCCTCAGTTCCTTGCCTTGAGCCCAGAAGAACTCAACAAGGTAAAGCAGCCGGGGATCAGCATGGAGGTCAAACCACCTAATCCTAGTGAATTCATGGATGCAATTCTCTTCGCACGTCAATCAAATCCTAAATTGCGAATTGCGGTAAAAGCCGACAAAGAAGCAAGCTACGAAGACGTCAACGAAGTCATTGCTCAACTTCAAGAGCGCAAGGTGAACAAATTCAACCTGATTACTTCTGGCAGGGCAGCTAACGCTGAAAGCGCCAATAAAGAGTAATCGAAGGCAATAATTTTATTGGCCCTTTAAAAGCATTGAAGCCATGGCAGAAATGAATACCCCCGAAAGTGGGGCAAAAAAAGGCAAAAAGAAAGCCCGATCGAAAAAGTCTTCAACCCGGGTGGATTTGACAGCGATGGTGGATTTAGGGTTTCTTCTGATTACCTTCTTTATGTTGGCTACTACTTTCAGCAAGCCTAAGGCGATGGAAGTAAACAAGCCTGCTAAAGACAAGGAAAAAACGGAAGACTTGCCTGAAATCAAGCAGTCCAAAACCTATTCCATTGTGATGGGCAAAAACGATATGCTCTACTGTTACACTGGTGCCAGCGACGATACCAGTATCAAAGTAGACAGTACGTTTTTCTCTAGAACGGGAATCCGCGCCATGATCAAGCAGCGCCAGTTGGAGGTACAACAGCAATGGGGTGACAAAGACGAACTCTTTGTAATGATCAAACCATTGCCTGATTCCAAGTACCGCAACATGGTAGACATCTTGGACGAAATGGCCATTACTGGCGTGAAGCGTTATGCCATCATTGACGAATTCTCTGAAATCGACAAGCTGGTTGCCACAAAATCTGGTAATCGCCTTATCTCTGAGAAAGGTATGCAGGCCATCAACGCCGAAATTGCCAAGACAGGTATCAAATAATTTAAAAATAATTCGCGCATGAGTACCCAAAAAACTCCACAAGGAGCTGTTAAGGCGGATGCGGTAATGAAGGCGGATTTGAATGATATTATCTTTGCTGGGCGCAACCAGAGTTATGGAGCCTATGTACTGCGTAAGAAGTACAGTGACCGCATGACTCAGGGGACACTCGCAGCATTGGGCCTCATCGCTTTATTGATTGGCGGCCAATTGTTGGCAAAGGTAATTCGTGAAAATCAAGCCAACCAGGACACCCTCAGCGTAGAGGTTAACCTGGCTGAGCCACCGCCGATCGACCCCAAAGCAGTACCGCCACCGCCGCCACCACCAGTGGAACCACCACCACCAAAAGCGACCATTGCTTTCGTGGCTCCTGTGGTGAAGAAAGATGAGGAAGTCGTGGAAGAAGTTCCACCACCAACTCAGGAAGAAATGAAAGACATTGAAGTAAGTACCAAAACGCAGGAAGGCAAAGAGGATGGCGTGCCCGATGGCTTAGGTGACGCACCAATTGACGAACCAGCTCCTGAGGTGGTTCAGGAGGAAGAAAAACCAAAGGTTACTCAAGAGGTTTTTAAGGTAGTTGAACAAATGCCTTCTTTCCCTGATGGAACAGCAGCTTTGCTTAAATTCTTGGCACAAAACATCGAGTATCCTACCATTGCGAAGGAAAACGGTGTAGAAGGTATGGTTGTAGTACAATTCGTAGTAGAACGAGATGGTTCTATTGCTGGTGCTCAGGTTGTAAAAGGTATTGGTGCAGGTTGCGATGAAGAAGCATTGCGCGTAGTACGCTCGATGCCAAAATGGCAACCAGGTAAACAACGTGGACAACCGGTAAGGGTACAGTTCAACTTGCCTATCCGTTTCAAGCTTGAATAATCACCAGAGGAAGGTTGCCATTGCTACAAAGAAATTTGCAGCTGGTAACCTTCCTTCTCTTCTTACCTGAATGAATATTCTAAAGATTGTTCTCGTAATCACTGTAGGCATTGGTTACATAGCAATTGGTTGGTTCGTACTCAAGTACCATCCAATGCAAGATAAAATTTTTGATGCTGTTCTCGGATATGGGGCAATTCTCTATGGTGCCTTTAGACTCATCCGAGGATTATTCATCCCAAAACAACAAGAAGGATAACACATGCGATTCCCAACTTTCGCTCTAATTTGTATTGCCCTATTCGTAGAATCAGGGTGTGCCTCCGATAAAACGGACACAGATACACCTACCATGGGCGAAATCACCATCGTTGCTGATGAGACGCTACTCCCCATTGTTGCGGCCGAAGAAGACATATTTGAACACACCTACCCTGCGGCAAGTCTCAATGTCAAATATTTGCCTGGCAACCAAGCCATGAATTACTTCCTAAAGGACAGTAGCAATATCATTATATCTGCCCGTAAACTCAACTCCAAAGAAGAAGCTTTTTTTAAAAAAATTAACATCACCCCACGCTACACCCCAATTGCTACTGATGCTGTAGCCTTTTTGACTAACCCCAGTAATCCCGATACAGCATTGACTAGTGAAGAAATTCTTAAAGTTTTAAGTGGCCAGGTGACGAGCTGGGCTGAGCTCAGTCCCAATACTAGTAACGGAAAGATCAACATCGTTTTTGACAACCAAAACTCCAGTACTGTACAATACATTTTGGAGCAAACACATCAAAAAAAATTGCCCAGCAATGTGTATGCACTAAAAGACAATCTTTCCGTGGTAGATTATGTGGCCAAAAATCCCAATGCACTGGGAATTATCGGCTACAGCTGGATCAGCGATTATGATGATCCCTTGACCAAAAAAATGCTTAAAGAAGCAAGACTTTTGGCCATTTCTCCACGCCCAAAAGATACGCGTAAGGGTTTTTACCAACCTTTTGCGACCTATTTAATTGATACCCTATATCCCTTCAGTCGAACCGTGTACATCATCAGCAGAGAAGGGCGATCGGGTTTGGGTACTGGTTTCGCTTCCTTCGTTTCTGGCGATATCGGTCAAAGAATCATTCAAAAAGCTGGTATTCCACCCTTTTACAGGGTTCCATACAATATCGAAATTTATTCAAAACCTTTTAAACTTGGAAAATAACAAGTAAGTGCTAACCATTCAAAATTCATCGGCAATGAAGAAACTTGTGTTGTGGTCTGTATTCATTTTGGTTTCGCAAGGGATGTTTGCGCAAACTGTTGCGGAAATTCAGAAGATGCTGTCGGATGAAAACATCTCAGGCGCCCGCAAAATGGCTCGGGAGTTGATCAAAAAAGAACCAACTAACGGTGATGGCTATTATTACCTAGGCGAAACCTTCTACTTTGATGAAGCACAGGATTCTGCTGCTTTCTGGTACAATAAAGGGCTCGCGCTTGCGCCTGAAGCATCCTCTCCCCACGTAGGTGTTGGGAAAATTGCGCTGGATAAAGGATTGGCTCAAGACGCGGAAAAAGCTTTTGGCCGAGCCTTGCGCTCCGTAAAGAAAAAACCTGCTGAAGCTTATTCCCTAATTGGTAGCGCCTTTTTGAACTGTCAAAAGCCTGATATTGAAAAGGCTTTGAACAACTTCACGTTGGCCAGAGACAATGACACCAAAAATCCACGCTATTTCATGCTATTGGGCGATGCACAAATGGCATCTGACAAAATTGGCGAAGCCCTGACCAATTATCAATTCGCCGCTGAAAAGGATAAGGAAAATCCTGAAATTCAAATGAAGATTGCGTTGACTTACATCCGAAATGGCATCAAGGATGTGGGGCAAAAAAACCTAGAGGACATCATCGCCAAGTTCCCTAGTTACCCGCCTGCATACAAGGCATTATACGAAGTGTATTTTGACAACAAGCAATATACCAAAGGAACTCCAATCCTGTCTAAATACGTAGACCTGGCCGGTTCCGACATTGATGCACGGGTACGTTTGGTGCGTTACTTGGTGGGTATCGTAAACGATTTTGACCGTGGTATCACCGAAGCTCAAACCGTATTGCAGCAAGATCCAAACCGCAGCGAAGTTTACCGCTATTTGGCTTGGGCTTATGTACAAAAGGAAAAGTACAAGGAAGCACTGGAAAGTTCAAAGTTGTTTTTCGAAAAAGAAGTAGCGCGCAAAAAATTTGCTATCGATTACGAAAACTACGCCAAAGCTGCCGCCAAAATGAAAGAATACGATCTTGCTTCAGAAAACTTCATGAAGGTAATCGAATTGGACAGTACCAAAGTGGAAGTGTACGACATGATCGCCAAAATGTATTACACTGATGCCAAGAACTATCCAATGGCGAGCAAAGCGTATTACGCCAAGATCTCCAAAGTGAAAGCGACCAACCAGGATTGGTGGTTTATTGGCAACAGCGAGTACCAACAAAAGAACTATTCACTGGCGGATACTGCTTTCCGTAAAGTAAACGAAATCGTACCGGATTACGGTCCAGGCTGGTTGATGCGTGCCAAAACCAATACCAAATTGGACACTGCCAAAGCGAAGGTTACCCTGGCCAAACCTTACTATGAGAAATTCCTGTCATTGACCGAACCAAAGATAGATACGGATTTCAAAAAGCGCAGCGCCATTGAAGCTTACAACTATCTCGCAGGGTATTTTGCCAATACCATGGGTGATTATACAACCGCACTCCCTTTCTTTGACAAGATCATTGCGCTTGATCCTGCCAACAAGGAAGCACCAGAAAACAAAAAGATGTTGGAGGAAGCCATCAAAGCCTCCGGTGGGAATAAACAGAATCGATGATTTTACTGATGGAATTTCGGTAAAAAGCAAGAGGCTTCTCGTTGAAAAACGGGAAGCCTCTTTGCTTTTGGCACTTGTCGGAAATTATCCCAACATTTCTATCACCTGGTTGAAGACATTGTCTGGCGTAAAACCAAATTTTTCATCCAACACTTTGAACGGTGCTGAATACCCAAAATGGCTCAAACCCCAAACCTTGCCACGGGTTCCGACCAAGCCACGCATGGTAACTGGCAAACCTGCGGTAAGTCCAAAAGTAGGTACATTCGAGGGCAATACCGTTTCTTGATAATCCACCGATTGGTTACGGAACAAGCCTTCAGAGGGAGCAGATACAATCCGTACCTTCAAAGCTTTCTCTTCGCTCAGTTTTTTAGCCGCATCAACCAAGGTTGCTACTTCGGAGCCATTGGCGACCAAAATCACATCTGGTGTACCATCACAGTTCTGCACGATGTAAGCACCCCGTTCAGCCTGGCTAGCCTCCGCGAATCGGCTGGATGCTGCGGGCAAATCATTGATGTTTTGGCGGGACAGGATCAAGCCCGAAGGTGAATCCTGGTTTTCCAAGGCCAGTTTCCAGCAAATGGTGGTTTCGTGGCTATCGGCGGGGCGCAGCGCCAAAACGCCATTTTTACCAGAGTGGTTTTTCAACTGCTCCAACAAACGCAACTGCGCTTCCTGCTCGATGGGTTGGTGCGTAGGCCCGTCCTCCCCTACCCGGAAAGCATCGTGGGTCCAAATAAAAATCACTTGCGTCTCCATCAAAGCAGCCACCCGAATGGCGGGTTTCATGTAATCCGAAAAAGCGAAGAAAGTAGCACATGCTGGAATGACTCCACCGTGCAGTGACATACCAATCGACAAAGCAGCCATGGTCAACTCAGCCACCCCAGCTTGCAGGAACGAACCTGAAAAATCGCCATGGGTAAAGGCATGGGTCTTTTTCAAAAAGCTATCCGTTTTGTCAGAATTGCTCAAGTCGGCTGAAGCCACAATGAGGTTTTCTACTTTTCCGGCCAGGTAAGCCAGTACATTGCCGGAAGCGTTGCGGGTAGCATCGTTTTCTTTTTGGACTATTTCACCCCAGTTGATTTCGGGCAGTTTGCCACTCAACCAAGTGGAGAGTTTGGCAGCTTGAGCAGGGTTGGCTTGTTCCCAACTCGCAAATTTGGCTTTGCGGGCAGCGGCAGCTTTGCGCTTTTGCTCCAAAACCCCTGCGTAATATTCCGCTACATCGGGGAAAATCTGGAAAGGATTGCTGGTATCCCCGCCCAAACCTTCAATGGTTTTGGCATAAGAAGCTTTGGATTGCCCCAGTGGTTTGCCGTGCAATTCCACTTCACCTTCAAAAGCAGAGCCATCTTCTTTTTTCACCCCTTTGCCCATGATGGTTTTGCCGATGATCAAAGAAGGGCGATCCGTTTCAGCAAGGGCGGCTTTGATGGCAGCGCGAATCGCGTCGTGGTCGTTGCCAACTATGGTTTGTACATGCCAATGCCAGGCTTCGTATTTTTTAGCAGTATCTTCATTGGTTACCGCATCAACCTCCGTAGAAAGCTGAATATCGTTGGCGTCGTAGAACATCACAATGTTGCCCAAGCCCAAAAAGCCAGCAATCCGGCCAGCGCCTTGCGAAATTTCTTCCTGCACACCGCCGTCGGAGATGTAGATGTAGGTTTTGTGGGCAACTTCCTCCCCAAAACGTTGAACCAAAAAGCGCTCAGCAATAGCTGCGCCAATGCCAAAAGTGTGCCCTAAACCCAGCGGACCAGAAGTGTTTTCAATACCCCGCTCAACGTCTACTTCCGGGTGTCCTGGAGTTGGACTACCCCATTGGCGGAAATTGCTAATTTCTTCCATGGTGTAGTTACCCAACAAGGCTTGTTGCCCGTACAACATGGCCGACATGTGGCCTGGGTCGAGAAAAAAGCGGTCGCGTAGTGGCCAATGCATGTCGCTTGGATCGTATTCCAAAAACTCGGAATAAAGCACATGGGTAAAATCAGCACCACCCATGGGGCCACCAGGGTGACCAGATTGTGCTTTTTCTACCATTGCCGCCGACAGGATACGAATGTTGTCGGCAGCCCGCAGAGAAAGGTTATTTGCCATAACTTAAATTGATAGCAGTTTGTGTGTTAATTGTTTGTTTATCAAAAAGAATCCGCCAAAGATAATGAACGTGATTGGAAAAAACGGGAAAAGCTGTGCGATTTTGCGCCCAGCATAGGTTACTTAACTCACATTACGCAGTCAACAGCTCCGCTGTTTGTTTTTTTCACCACGACGACACGACGATTCGCTCCGCACTTCACGACGCAAGCGTCGTGCTCAGAACGCACGAAGTGCGTAAATCGTCGTGTTCGTCGTGTCGTCGTGGTGAACAATAGGCAGCGAAGCTGCTCTTACATAATTTGAGCTACTTAAGTTGGTTTTTGAAGAGTAAAACGCCGATTCCCTGTTGATTCCAGGTTTGGCGCAGTGGTTTGGGCACCGTATTATTGATGCTGCAAGCTCCCAGTACAATGTCACAATCACCATCTTGGTCCACATCTCCTTTGTCCATCAGCAACCAATTGGCCGCATCAGCCATGGGGAAAGTATGGGCACTAAAGTTCAAGTTTCCCAAATTTTTGAATACCACAAAACCACCCAAAGGCTTTTGCGCAAAGTCAGGAAAATAAGCGGTGCAAGCCAAATCTGGTTTGCCATCCTGATCAAAATCCTCTACCAGTACTTTACCTACTCCGTGAAGTGGCAAAAATTTCTTTTCCACAAAGTATTGGTTCCCCTGGTTCAGCAAAATGCGAATGCCGTGGTATCCTTTCAAAGCATAACTGTAATCATAATTGTCTCCCGCCGAATGGATGAGGTCTAGTTTTCCATCCTGATTGATGTCTTTGATGTCCAAATAACTGGATCCATAAATGGGTGAAAAACGAGCAAGCAGCCTTGGATCGAATACCCCTTTACCCAGGTTTTTAAACCAAATGATCTTTTCATCCCCCTGGCTGAGCAGTGCCACAATATCTTGTTTACCATCCTGGTCTAAATCAACCACATGGGCAACCCGAGCACCCGGTCCATTGAAGAGTTGATAGACTTTACTTTTCCCATCAGCTGTTCTTTCGTGCCAACTCAAACCTCCGGTATAATGCCCAAATTCACTGATGGCAAAGGCCTCTTCGCCATTCTTACTTTGATCAAACGGAGCAAACTGTACCGGGCGATTCAGTGAATTCACGATGCTGCGCATGACTTCCCAACGCCCTGCTTTTTTCCCAATTTCGAGTAAAGCCCCGGAGTAAGCATCATTGGGATCCATTTTCCCCATCAACAACAATTGGAGCTGGCCATTTTGAGCGATGTGGACATCGCTGGCAGCGGATGGTGTGAACAAAGAATCCTGGAGCTCCTGCTTAGCTCCTTTAAACAAATACACTTTCCCTTCCCGCTGCCCTGCAACCAAGGTTTTTTGCTCGGGCAAGTATTTTAACATGGAAAAATTGGGTCTTTCCCCTGGAGATTGCCATACGATCTGCGGCTTAAACAGTTGAGTATCGACTGAGATCGGCAAAGCGCCCTGCTGAGCAGGTATATTGTCAGGAGCATTTTTGAGGTAATAAGCCACTATCTTACTCCAATCTTTTTTACTGATCATCGGCTTTAGTGGCAAGCCGCCTTTTTCGAGAATGGTTTGGTATTCTTCTGGGTTTAACTCATTGAAATCTGGATCAGCTATCCCCATTCGGATCGCCATTTGTGGCAAAACACCTTTTTCCCAGCCTTTTTTGTCCAGCAAATTCGGTTTGGGGAAAATATGACAGGCCCCACAGTACAGTTCTGCCAGTTTTTGGTCCTGTTCTTTTTGATCACAGGCCGTATTTGTCCAAACCAAGAAAAGTAAACCAACAAACACTACAATTGAAAAGGTATTGAGCTTAGTCAACGCTTTTAGATTTAACTGTTGAATTAAAATTTGACTACCCGCTTTTTCCCCTTAAAATCAGTATAGGTTATTTCCTTTGCGATTTTAGGGATGGCAATTTTCCGAGCAGATTGAGATAAAAAACCAGCGCCGTGGTACAACTCATAAAATAAAACTTTGCCGTCATTTAGTTTTACCTCAGCCTGCGCATCGTTCTGGGTATAGTTCAACAATTTTGTACCTGATGCAAAAGAAGTAAACACTTGTAATGGGCCACGGTTTTGCCCCGCAACCAGGTACAATTCACCTTTGGCATTGCCCAATTGCACCAAACTTTTGGCGTCTCCGGGCACATAAAACCCAGATTGTTGCAAAGAACAATTGGTAAAGCCACCTTTGCCATTACCCAATAACAACAAGCCACTTAAGGCATCACAATGCCCGGTGGTTACTTCCATGCCATAGTCGTTGCCCACACAAAGGGCATCCAAGTGGCCATCGGCATTCCAATCACCAGCCATCATGCCATAAATCGGGGCCAATTGAGCCGCAGTGGGCAGTGCCTCTACTACAAATTTCCCCTTACCCAGATTGCGAATGAAACTGCTTTGCAGGTGGGTAGCAGTAAGATGCAGGGGTTTGATGGTCGGGAAGTTGCTCAAATATTCGGTCATGTTGATTTGAGCAAACTCGGCGTGCATCAGGTAACTCCGCTTGCTGAGGATCAACTGCTTGTCCATGTCCAATCGGTTGTGGTAGGGGAATTCTTCCAGTGCTCCTTTTTGATTGGGAAAAAACACAGAAGGAATGGCATCAAACCCCTGGTTGCCATCGAAGTCGGCAGCGTACACTCCAATGGGGTACTTGTCCGAAGCTTTGAACAAAGTATTCAATCCTAGATTACCAGCCAGGTAATCGATGTCGCCATCTGCATCAAAATCAGCACCAACCAAACTATTCCACCAACCCGGGAAATTTTCCAGACCACTGCCCTTGGTCGCATTGCTCAATTTGCCTTGATTGTTTTTGAACAAGGTCAGCGGCATCCATTCTCCGGCCAGCATCAAATCCACCCAACCGTCCTGATCATAATCCGTCCACAGTGCATCACACACCAGGCCTAAATCATTCAATTGGGGGGCGACTTGATCGTTTGCGAGTACAAATTTGGGCTTGCCCGCTTTACTTTCATTGCGCAGTAAATAACTGCTCAGGGGTTTGGGATATTCTTTGTGCTTGGCCCGTCCGCCGATGAAGAGATCCAAATCGCCGTCTCGATCGTAATCGGCAGCTCTGACACAGGAGCCACTTTTGAGGAAAGCCGGCAAGGCACCTTTTGCTGGACTAAATTGACCACCATTGTTAAGGTATAAAATATCCTGATAGGAAGGTTCATCCGCTGGGTACTCTACCCCACCCCGCACGGAGTACAAATCTTCATCGCCGTCCCCGTCCGCGTCAAAAAACAACACGCCCAGGTCTTCGCCCCGTTTGTCACGACCGTCCGGCCCTTCCACTAAGTCGCGCTCCTGAAAGGTGCCATCTGGTTTTTGGATAAAGAAGCGCCCTTTGCGGAAGTGACCAGCCGAGACATAGAAATCATCGAGTTGGTCACCGTTGACATCGGCTACGGCCAGGCCGGGGCCGTATTGGGATAGCTTGTGCGGCAAAAGGGGTTGCAGGTTAAAATCGATAAAATCCGTTTCGGTGTGTATGTAGTTCACTCCAGTTGCTGCCGTCACGTTGTTGAACCAGGGTTGAACGGGCGGCGGAGGGGGTGGTGCCTGACTGAGTTTGGCATCCCGATACTTGATGTCCAGTACTTGATTGGCTTTGACTTGGGTCAGTATTTGTTGTTTTTGATTGGGCCAGGTGATGATCACCTTGTCCACGACCTCATTTTTGCTCAAACCAAAATGCGCCAAAGCCTGCATAGAGGAAAGGTAGCCCCGATAGATGCTGTGTTCCCAAACCTGTTTTTGGTTATCGCCGTATTGGATTTCAATCCAGGTGCCCAGGCCCATGGGGTTCAGGGAATCGCCGTGTAATTTTATGGATAACCACCCGTTGGTGCGATCCCCGCGGTCGTCGTCCGGATCACCCGCGACGGCATTATTCCGAAAAATCGATGCCGGATCATTGATGTTGTTCACCACATAATCCAAATCCCCATCATTGTCCAAATCCCCATACGCGGCACCATTGGAAAAGGAGGTTTCCGTAATCCCCCATTTTTCACCCATGTTTTCAAAAGTCAAATCCCCCCGATTGCGGAAGGCGTAGTTTTTGAGCTTTACGGAGGGAATGTTGTCGTTCAAAAAACCTGGCGAGGCATAAGTATTGGCATTGGAGTTGTAGTCACCAAAATCCAGGTCGGTTACATCTTTCGGGAAGCCATTGGTAACGATCAAATCGCGGTAGCCATCCTGATCAAAATCTGCGGAAAGAGGCGTCCAGCTCCAATCCGTTGAACTGATTCCAGCAAACATGGCAATCTCGCTAAAAACCGGAGTGTTGGTGCCTGGGGCGTTTCCCTGGTTGAGTTGTAGGGTATTGCGCACATATTGGTGCACGTATTTGAACTCTTCAAAATTCTGAAAGGTGTTGTAGTTGTTGGCTGGCAACATGGTTTTGCGCCGATAGTTGTCCTCCGGCATCATATCGACGGCGAGAATATCGACCAAACCATCGTTGTTAAGGTCAACCACCTCATTGCCCATGGCGGAGTAGGAGGTATGTTTAAGGTATTCTCCCAATCGATCTGTGAAGGTGCCGTCCTGGTTGTTGATGTAGAGGTGATCGTTGGTGAGGTAATCATTGCTCACATAGATGTCTTTCCAACCATCGCGGTTCAAATCAGTAATGTTGATGGCCAAGCCAAAACCTTCACCTTTGATGCCGGCAGCCAGGGATACGTCTGTAAAAACTGCATGTTTACGCGTCGCATCCCAATCGTTGCGGTACAGTTTATCGTGGTTATAGGAAATGGAATCTGGGTTTCTGGAATGGAATGAATTGGCCGACAAGTTGTTACTCCCTTTTTTGCGCTGGTGATTGACGGCAAGGTAGAGATCCTGATCGCCATCATTGTCATAATCCAAAAAAGCGCAGGCAGTAGTGTAAGCAGTATCGGCAATGCCATATTCTGCAGCCATTTCGTTAAAGGTGGGGCGACCGTTTTTGTCATTGCCCTGATTGACGTAAAATAAATTGGCCCGGCGAGATCCTGGGGAGTAGGTCATACAAGCTACGTAAATATCCATGCGGCCATCGTAATTGAGGTCGGTGATGGCTACGCCGGATTTCCAACGCTCCTTCCCTCCTACCCCCGCTTGGGCGGTAATGTCTTCAAACTTCCAGTCTCCTTTGTTCAAGTAGAGCTTGTTTTCAACTTGATTACCCGAAAAAAACAAATCCTGCAAACCGTCCTGGTTAAAATCTGCGATGGCAACGCCACCACCGTTGTAGATGTACTCGTAAGTCAGGATGTTGAAGGAATCGTTGTCGGAGATGGTATTGGTGAAGGTCACCCCGGTTTTTTGAGGCGATAGTTGTTCAAAAAGGGTTGTTTTGTTGTTGGTGCAACCCCAAATGAAAAGAGATATAATAAGCAGTATGCAAGAAAATCTCATTGACCTTTAGTTTATTGGGAATCTCCCCATTTTTACCGCCGCAAGATAAATGCCTTTTGCTTTATTCTGAGTCCACTCTAAAAAAATCTCGATTATTCTGAAAAGACTTTTTTTTACATTTTTTCCGATGTCCAGGCCGCGATGGATTGTACTAAAACGTTGAGCTGGTAGGGTTTTGGGGATTCCATCAAGTTTTTGGGAAAATTGCTTTTCGTTGCACTAAAAATAATTTTTTTCAACAAATCGCCAAATTTTATACCAAAATACTATTTTTGACGGATTGTTCTCAAATTAACGCTTAGTAACACTGTGGTAATCGGGTTTGAATTACATTCTTATTTAACCAATCTTAAATTCTGCTAGTTCATGAAAAACAGCTATTCAGCTCTACTTCAGAGGCTCGCCGTATTCCTGCTGCTGTGCTTGCCGGCCGTTGCAGCAATCGGACAACGGACGGTCAGTGGGAAGATCACTGACGCCAATCGCGAAAGCTTACCTGGAGTTAACGTTCTACTAAAAGGTACTGCATCCGGTGCAGTTACCGATTTAGACGGCGCCTTCTCATTGGAGGTTCCAAGCACTGGTGGTGCACTGGTGGTCAGTTTCATCGGTTACCGCACCGTTGAAATTGCACTGGATGCTCAGAGCACTTATGCAATCACTTTGCAAGAAGATGTATCTACACTTAAAGAATTGGTTGTAACGGGTTATACCGTAGATAGCCGCCGGGAAGCAACTGGTGCGGTATCAACCGTAAAGGCCAAAGACCTGGTACTGGTTCCTTCTGGTAACGTAGAGCAGCAGTTGGCTGGTCGTGTATCTGGGGTAACCGTAGTAACCAACGGTCAGCCGGGTACAACTAGCCAAATCCGTGTACGTGGCTTCGGTTCTTTCGGTGGCAACGAGCCATTGTACATCGTGGACGGGGTTCCAGTTGGTTCTACCGACTTCCTCAACCCTGGCGACATCGAATCTACCACCGTATTGAAAGACGCTGCGGCGGCTTCAATCTATGGTGCTCGTGCAGCGAGTGGGGTAATCGTTTACACCACTAAGAAAGGCTCAAAAAGCGCTCGTAAGTTGAGTGTAACTTATGATGGTCTGTATGGTTTCACCGATCCAGGTACTGGCCAGGCAATGATGAACCCTACCGATTTTGCTAAGTGGACCGCACAAGGTTATACCAACTCTGGTATCAAGTTTGCGCACCCTCAGTTCGGTTCCATTGGTTTGGGCGGTAATGCACCAGTTCTTCCTGACTACCTCAGTGTAGGTAGCAATTCCGGGGTGGTTGGTAGCGTGAACCTGGAAGCCGAGAAGGCCAAGTACAACGTTGACCCAACTCGTGGTGGCATTTATCAGGTTACCAAAGCGAACAAAGCCGGTACTGACTGGTACGATGCGCTTACGCGTACTGCACCGATCACTCGCCACTCTTTGGGTTTCTCCGGTGGTGGTGAAAACAGCCGCTTTTACTTCGGTTTGAGCACCCAGGATCAGTCTGGGATCATGATTTACAATGAATTCAAGCGTCACGCTTTCCGCGCCAACTCTGAGTTCAACCTGACCAACAAATTGCGCATCGGTGAAAATTTACAGTTCACTTATCGCCAGGTGTTGGGTCAACAAGGAAATAACGGTGGTTTGGGTGTAGGTGACGACGAAAACGACGTACTACAGGCTTTCCGCATGCCTTCCATCATTCCAGTTTATGACGAATTTGGTGGTTATGCTGGTACTGCATCCAAAGGTTTCAACAACCCACGTAACCCAGTTGCCAACCGCGACCGTATCCGCGACAACCGTGGCTTCAACACCAGCTTCTTTGGTAACATTTATGCCGAGTACGACCTGATCCCAGGTTTGGTGGTACGCACCAGCTTGGGTGGCAACTACGGTAGTTTCTACAACGTAGGCTACTTCGGTATCCAATACGAGAACTCTGAAAACAACTCTGCATTTACCTACAACGAAGGTGGTGGCTTTAACTTTGGTTGGGTAGTTACCAATACGGCCAACTATAAGAAGAAGTTTGGTGTACACAGCGTCGACGTTTTGGTAGGTCAGGAAGCCCTGAATGACGGTCGTTTCCGGAACATCAGCGGTAGTGGTCTGAACCCATTCTCCAATGACCCAGACTTCATTACCCTGCCTAACACAACGCCTAACCCTCCAGGTAGTAACTACGGCAAAGGCGTAAACTTTGCTTCTTACTTCGGTCGGGTTGCCTACAATTTTAACGACAAATACATCGTGACTGGCCTTGTGCGTCGCGACGGTTCTTCTCGTTTTGGTGAAAACAACCGTTACGGGGTATTCCCAGCCTTCTCGGCTGCTTGGCGGATTTCTTCCGAAAAGTTCATGGAAAACCTGAAGTGGATCGACGATTTGAAGATCCGTGGTGGTTACGGGATCATGGGTAACTCCAACAACGTTAACCCCAACAACCAGTTCAACTTGTTTGGCGGTAGCATCGGTGCATCTTCTTATGACATCAATGGTACGAACTCCAGCGCAGTTCCTGGTTTCTACCGGACTCGTATCGGTAACCCTGATGCCAAGTGGGAAACTTCGGTTACGCAGAACATCGGTTTTGACGGTACCTTCTTCAATGGCAAATTGGACGTGATTTTGGACGTTTGGAACAAGAAAACCCGTGATTTGTTGTTGCAAGTACCTATTGCTGCTACCAACGGTGTTGACGCAGCTCCTCCCGCAGTAAACATTGCGGAGATGCTGAACGCTGGGGTAGACATCCAGGTGATCACTCGGGGTAATGTAGTAGGCGACTTGAAGTACGAACTGAACGTGACTGCAGGTATTTTGAAGAACGAAATTACCTCCCTGGCTCCAGGTTTGACTTACCTGACTACTGTTAACCCAGGTTACCGTGGTCTTCAACCAATCCGTAACCAGTTGGGTCAGTCCATTTCTGCCTTCTTTGGTTACCAAGTGACTGGTTTGTTCCAAACTGCTGAAGAAGTTGCGGCTGCACCTGCACAGGACGGTAAAGGCATTGGCCGTTTCCGTTATGCCGACCTGGATGGAAACAACAAAATCGATGTAAACGACCGTACTTACTTGGGTAGCCCAGTGCCTGATTTTTCAGGTGGTATTGGTTTGACACTGACTTACAAAGATTTTGACTTCACCCTCTACGCCAACGGTGTATTCGGCAACAAGATTTTCAATGCTTCTAAGTGGTTTACCGACTTCTTCCCATCTTTCCAGGGAGCTGCCATTTCAGAACGTGTGAAGGATTCTTGGTCTCCAACCAACCGTGGCGCGACTATTCCAATTTTCGAAACCGCATCTAACTTCAGCACCAACACCCAAGCCAACTCTTTCTATGTTGAAGATGGCTCTTATGTCCGTTTGCAGAACCTGGGATTGGGTTATACCCTGCCTTCTTCTATGCTGGCTAAGTTTAAAATTACCCGTCTGCGGGTATTTGCTTCTGCCAACAACCTGGTGACCTTCACCAAGTACGAAGGTTTGGATCCATCAGTAGGTGGAGATGCCGATACTCAATTCGGTATCGACGTAGGTAACTACCCACTGACCAGAAGCTTTAACATTGGTGTAAACGTTGGTTTCTAAAAACACTTAACTGCTTAAGTTGTTAAGCTAAATAAATGATCTAACATGAAAAATAGATTGCTCATTACTGGTTTTGCCCTGGCCTTGTTGGCTCTGATTGGCTTTGCCTGTAAGGATAGCTTTTTGGAGGTTGCTCCAACCGGTCAGTTGGCCAATGCCCAATTGACCACTTCTAAGGGCATCGAAGCTGCCCTGATTTCTGTGTATTCCCAAGTCAGTGGCCGTGGCCGCCGGATGGTTCACCCCATCAACTGGGTTTGGGGTAGTGTTCGTGGTGGTGATGCCAACAAAGGTACCGACCCCGGTGACTTTTCTGACATCAACCCAATCCAGCGTTTTGAGTACCAATCAACGCAAGGGGTTATCCGCGATAACTTTGTCGGTTTGTATGAAGGCATCGCTCGCGCCAACCTCGTGTTGCGCCTCATCGCTGATGCTCAGCCAGATGTGACTGCAGCAACCAAGACCAGTGTTTCGGCACAGGTCCGTTTCTTGCGCGCACACTTCTACTTCCAATTGAAGCGCAACTTCAACAACACACCTTATGTTGACGAAAGTGTAGATTATGGTAGTGGCATCGAAAAAGTGCCAAACAACCAAGATCTGTGGCCTAAGATTGAAGCAGACTTCAAATTTGCACTGGACAACCTGCCTGAAACTCAGGGTCAGGTAGGTCGCGTAAACAAGTGGGCTGCTGCTGCTTACCTCGGCAAAACTTACCTGTATCAGAAGAAGTATGCTGAAGCCAAAGCTCAATTCGACGCTTGTATCGCCAATGGCAAAACCAGCAACAATAGAAAGTATGCACTGGAAGCCAGGTATGGCGACCTGTACAAAGGTTCTAACGACAACAATGCTGAATCCGTATGGGCTTGGCAGGCAGCTGCCAACACGGGTAGCGTAAACAACGCCAACGCTGAATTTGACTTGAACTATCCATACAACACTGGTCCTAACGGTCCTGGTAACTGCTGTGGATTCTTCCAGCCTAGCTTCGAATTGGTGAACTCTTTCCGCGTAGACGCCAATGGTCTTCCACTGTTGGATGGTAGCTACAACACTGGTGCAAACCAGGTAAAAACGGACATGGGTGTTGGTTCAGGCGATGCCTTTACGCCAGATGCAGGCACTTTGGATCCACGTCTCGACTGGTCAGTTGGCCGTCGCGGTATTCCATTCCTGGATTGGCAAGATCACCCCGGTGTGGCTTGGATTCGCAACCAGCCCAACGGTGGTCCTTACTCTCCCAAGAAGTATACTTACTACAAGTCTGATGTTGGTTCATTGCAAGACAACACTTCCTGGACTCCTGGTTATACTGCTCAAAACTTCACCATCATCCGTTTTGCAGATGTACTGCTGATGGCTGCTGAGTGCGAAGTTGAAATCGGTAGCCTGGAAAAAGCTCGGGAATATGTCAACCTGATCCGTGCTCGTGCAGCGAACCCTGCTGGCTTTGTAAAACGTGCTAACGGCTCTAACGCTGCCAACTACGTAATCGGCTTGTACAACACTGCTTGGACCGACAAAAACGTTGCGCGCAATGCAGTACGTTTTGAGCGCAAGATTGAATTGTCTGGTGAAGGTCACCGCTTCTATGACCTCGTACGCTGGGGTATCGCGGATGCTGCTATCAATGCATACCTGACCTACGAGTCCAAGTTTTTGGCAGGTACACTGGGCGGGTCTAAATTCACTGCTGGAAAGCATGAATTGCTGCCAATCCCACAAGATCAGATCGACATCATCGGTGCTGATATCCTGAAGCAGAACCCAGGCTACTAAGCCGGATTGTGTATAAGGTTAGAGAACGATTGATCGTGTCTCTATGAATAAAAGACGCCAATCGGGAGTAATCCTGGTTGGCGTTTTTTAATACGACGGTGTTTTTTTGATTTGGCTGCGCCAAATTGTATATTCACCACGACGACACGACGGGCACGACGTTTTTGCGCTTCGCGCTTATTATGGTTTGAACAAAAGAACGCAACAATGGGATACTTGTATAAGGATTTATCGAATAAAATATTCGATTGTATTTTTGAAGTTCACCGAACACTCGGTCCGGGTTTATTAGAATCAACTTATGAAATTTGCCTTAAAAAAGAGTTAGAGGATGCTGGCTTAATCGTTGAACAGCAGAAATTACTTCCCATTGTCTACAAGGGAGTTTTACTTGATTCAGGATATAGAATTGATCTTTTAGTAGAGGAAAAAGTTATTCTCGAACTAAAAGCAGTAGAGGTTATGAATCCTATCTATCAAGCTCAATTAATGACATACATGAAATTGGCCAATTGTAGTTTAGGTATGTTGGTTAATTTCAATGTCCCACTTGTCAAAGATGGCATTACTCGACTGGTACTTTGAAAGTTGATATTATTCACCACAACGATTATTTTTTATTCCCCACGACGACACGACGGACACGACGTTAAGCTCAGCTAACACGACGCTGCGCGTCGTGTCTTAAGCGCGAAGCGCTAAAAACGTCGTGTCCGTCGTGTCGTCGTGGTGAAGAAAAATAATTTGGCGGAGCCAAATCAAAAAACTTCGAGTTTCACACCCCTTTGAGCGCAATTTTGTACACCTCCAAACAGCGCTCCCGTGCAAATTTATGGTCGACCATCGGCTTAGGATAAGCTGCCGTCCCATACTCCGGCACCCACTTCCGCACATACTTGTACTCAGGATCAAATTTCTCCTGCTGCGCTGCCGGGCTAAACACCCGAAAATACGGCGCCGCATCCGTACCGCAGCCGGCAGCCCATTGCCAGCCCCCATTGTTGCTCGCCAGATCAAAATCGAGGAGTTTTTTAGCAAAATAAGCCTCACCCCAACGCCAGTCAATCAACAAATGTTTGGTCAAAAAACTCGCAGTGATCATCCGCACCCGGTTGTGCATGAAGCCTGTGCTGTTCAGTTCGCGCATAGCAGCGTCGACAATGGGGTAGCCCGTTTTACCGGTACACCATTTTTCAAATTCCTTCTCATCGTTGCGCCACTCGATGCGGTCGTATTCGGGGCGGAAGGAGCCCTTGGCCACATGGGGGAAATTGGTGAGGATTTGGGCGTAAAAATCACGCCAGATCAACTCATTGAGAAAGGTTTCGTTCAGTTCCTGTGCCCGGCGGGCCTTTTCCCGGATGCTGATGGTACCAAAACGAAAATGAATCCCCAGGCGGGAGGTGCCGAGGAGGTAAGGGAAATCTCTGGTTTTATCGTATGTTTTGATCAAGCCACGACTGACGTTGCTGGAAGGGATTTCAACCGTAGATGCATGAAATCCCATGGCACTGAGCGCAGGGACAGGCAGGGGTTCTATTTGATGAAAATTGGCGTAATGTTTTTCGCAAGGATAAGGCTTGAGGTAAAACGAAACAGCCTCCTCCTCCCCTGCCCCATCGGGCATTTCCATCCGGGAGTTCAACTTGTTTTTCCACATCCGACTATAAGGTGTGAATACCGTATAAGGCTTGCCATCGGCCTTGGTTACCTCCAGTTTTTCAAAAATCACCTGATCCTTAAACCCATGAAAGGGAATGTAACGCTCCGCGAGCATGGCCTTGACTTGTTCGTCACGTTGGATAGCCGTGGGCTCATAATCGTGATTGGTGTACACCTCGGCGATGGCAAATTCCTCCAGGACTTGTGCCCAAACCTCGCTGGGTTTGCCATAACGCACCAGGATGCTGCTGCCGAGCGCTTGGAGTTCTTCGTGCAAGTGCTGAATACTTTGATGCAAAAAGCTCACCCGGGCATCCTGTGGATCATCTAGTTTATCCAGAATATCGGCATCAAAAATGAACAGGGGGAGGACCGGAAATTTACTTTTTAAGGCATGGTACAATCCCGCATTGTCTTGCAGCCGCAAGTCGCGTCGAAACCAAAATAGGGTAAGTGCTTGCATAAAAATAGCGCCTGTTTAATTGGAAAGGGAACAGGCTAATGCAGGAATGGTTCATTTGATAATGACCTCTTTCCTATCGAAAGGATTCAGGGCCGTGCCTTTGACTTTGGCCTCGGCTTCGATGCGGTATTCCGATTTTACCGCGCTTAATCTTTTGGCCGCTTTAACGAAGGGAGACAACAAGAAATTGGATTTTTCCAGCTCATCCATTTCCGAGCGCACCAGTTTGTAGCTGAGGCTGAATTCAACATCTACCTCTTCGCCTGCAATCACTGAGATGTCTTCCTGTAATTCGAGGTTGCCCAGTTCGTATTCATCCACCCGCCTTTCCTTACCGCGGCCTCTGGAATAGGTTTCGATCAAGACCACTTTGATTTTGGTGACTACCTGAGAATGCATGCTGGTAAAGCGAATCAGCCCACTCACCATACCGGGTTGAATGGCAGCGTCTTCGTCCAAAATGAGTTCCAATTTCACGCCCTCAATGCCCAACCACTTTTTTACCGTTCCGATCATTGTCTGTAAATTTTACACTACAATTTGCAACTATTTCACAAGCCAATCCGGGATATTGGATAAAAATGAAGATTGAGGGGATAAAAATCTACATTTCGGTACCTCAATCTGCAAAATCAAATCATACGCTTGTGCCAGCTTTGGCCCAATTTTTTCACAAAGCCTTGATCCAAGTCTGCCTTAGTCGCTACCAAGGGGTCAAAAACCAAGGTGTTTTCGTTGATTTGTTCGGTAGCATACAAGCGGGCAAAAGTCTCCCGATCTACTGAATTGACCACTCCATTGGCATCCTGGTAAGAAAAAATCATCCGATTGAACAAGTCTACTCCATATTCGGCTTGGAGGCCTTTGAGGAATGCCACCGATTTGTCGATCGAACAACCACTGGCATCTGCTTGTGATTCGTCGACCATGAGCACGACAAAGCGATTGTGCAACACATCAGCATCGGCCATCAGTTGGCGGTTGTGGCTAACCCATTGCTGGGCAAAGTATTGCAACTTGGTGCGGATAGTTGGCACATCAGCTTCAGCAAAGGGTTTGTTGCTTGCGTAAATCCATACGCGGGAAGAAGGAGAGAGAGACATACGGTTGAAAAGTTGAGAGGTTGAGGGAGGTTGAGGAGTTGAGGCTACCGCGAGCAATGTTGACAAAGTCCTTGTCCAATTCGCTCGCGGTAGCCTCAACTCCTCAACTAATTTTCGTGGTGCATTAAATACGCTTTCAAAAATTCATCAAGATCGCCATCTAGTACGGCATCCGTTTGACT
>JAIYAV010000254.1 GCA_027488855.1 Saprospiraceae bacterium | reverse complement strand
TTCCATAAATTGCCTCGGGAGTTTTCGGGTTTTGAATTTTTTGTTTCGCAACCTAAAAGTAGTAGAAACTTGTAAACTCCCGACTTTTATCCGCTCGCCCCGATTTTGTCATGCACTCATTTCATTTGCAATAATATCCGCCGCATAAGCAAAAGCAGCCAGTATCTGCGCTAAGGTCAGATGAGGATACATTTCCAATATCTCCTCAACATTAAACCCATCTGCCAATTTGCGCATCAAAAATTCCACAGTAATACGGGTTCCTTTGATCACGGGTTTCCCAAACATGATTTCCGGATTGCGCTCAATCATTAGATGCTCCATGTTTTTAATTTTACTGCAATTTAAAACGTTTATCTTTTCGATGCTACAAGACCAGACACCATCTGGAACAGAAAATTTAATGCAACCTAAATTTGCAAAAATTGTCAAAAATTGATAATTTTGAAAAAATTTCAGCATGAGGGTCCTTTTAAAGGAGCTAAAGAACGAAAACAATATTGAAGCCTCCATCATCAGTGCTCAAAAAGAGAATCTTCCAACCAGGAAAAGTGGGTGGCAATTCACCTGGAAAAAACTCTTTCAAGCTGAAGGTGCAGTATGCTACAAACTATCGACGGTCATTAACCCAAATCGAATTGAAGGAATGCTCATGTTGACCTTGGTGGAGGATGAAATGCTTTTTATGAATAACATTGAGGTTGCTCCGCACAATTATGGCTCTACCGGGCAATATGAAAATGTTGCAGGTTGTTTACTCGCTTTTGCTTGTTATAAAAGTTTTGAACTGGGCAAAAACCATTATTTGGGTTACCTCTCATTCGACAGCAAAACCCAATTGATTGAGTTGTACCAAAGCAAATACGGTGCCACCCATGCCCGAGGACAAAAAATGTTTTTTGACCCAGCGGCAGGGAAAATACTCATGCAAAAATATTTGTCAATTGATTCCAAATAAACCATTTACCATGGAAAACCCAACAATCATCAACGCAGGCGGCATCAATGGTTTAGGTGAAACGAAGATTGACACCAGCCAGCCAGATTTTCTGGAGTTGAAAACGATGATTCAAGCCCAATCATCCCTACAAAACGCTACCCTGAAAATAAACAACGAATTCTTATCGATCCGCTTTCAAATGGAATCTTATATCCAAGCTGAAACAGATAACCTCATTCTCGCTGGGGACTTTATTGAAAAATTCTTGAAGATAATCAAGGTCAAGAAAAAAGACTTCGCAACTTACCTGGACTACGAAGAAACCAACCTCAGTGCTCTGCTCAGAGGCCGTAGAAAAGTTAATGCCGATTTGGCCATCAAACTTGGCAGCATATTTAATGTGAACCCAGCAATATGGCTGCACATTGAAAGTAAAAACGAATTACTCAGAACCGTAAATCATTGGGATGCAAACAATAAGCGATATACTTTGCAAGCTTTGTTGAAACAGGTGGGGTGAAGGTCCGTGCCTCAATTTTTGTATCCAAACAGAAACCAAACAAACTCTTAGCCGTTAATGCACGAGGTCTATTATCTTTGCACCCGTGAAAAACTTACAAACACTACTCGACGCATACCGACAGGATCACCGCACGACCAGCATCGTACAGGAACTCAAAAGTGAAGCCCCCGCCCGGGTGAAGCTACTCGAATTGGTGGGTGCCCAGCTCGCCTTTGTCATCGAAGGGGTGTACCAGCAATACCCAGCCAATCACCTCATTGTAGCCGACAACAAAGAAGAAGCCGCTTATTGGCAAAACGACTTGGCCGCGCTGTTTGGCAAAAGGCCCGTACATTTTTTCCCCGATTCCTTCAAACAACCCTTGCGTTTTGAGGAGTTGAACCAAACCAATGTGCTGGAGCGCACCGAGGTCATCAATGCCGTGAGCAATGCCTCGCGGGGGCAAATCATTGTGACTTACCCCGAGGCCCTGTTCGAGCGGGTAGTGGCACCGGAGGTGTTGAGCAAAACGCGGATCGAAATCGCCAAGGGTGAAAAACTGGATCCCGAGTTTTTGATCCAGGTGCTGGTCGAGTACAAGTTTACCCGGGAAGAGTTTGTATTTGAGCCTGGCCAGTTTTCCCTACGGGGCGGCATCATCGATATTTTTTCTTTTGGCAACGACCTGCCTTACCGCGTCGAGTTGTTCGACGATGAGGTGGAAAGCATCCGCACTTTCAATCCCTTGAGCCAACTTTCGGCACAAAACATCAGCAAGGTGTCGATTGTGCCCAACATCAATACCCGCTTCAAACAAGAGGACAAAGTTTCCTTGTTTCGGGTACTCAAAGAAGACACGGTCATCTGGATTCACGATTTTCAAATCCTGATCGATCGTTTGCAGCGTTGTTTTGAGGACGCCGAAAAATTTGCCAAAACCATTTCCATCCTCGACGAAACAGAGCTCGCCGAGGTTTTCCGCGATCGCGCATTTTTGTACCCCGGCGACGTGGTGGAAGACGTGCGCCAGCATTCCATCCTGCTGCTCTCCAATGCGCCGCAACCACTCACGAGTACCGCCGAGATCAAGTACGGCGGCAAACCCCAACCCAGTTTCAACCGCAATTTTGACCTGCTGATCGAAAACCTGCACCAAAATAGCGCCGCAGGCTGGACCAATTACCTCTTTACCGAGAACCCCAAGCAGGTCGAACGTTTTTACACCATTTTTGAAGACTTGCGTGCCAAAGTAGAGTTTTTTCCCATCGTGCAAGGCTTGCACCAGGGCTTCGTCGACCCCGCGCTCAACATCGTTTGTTACACCGACCATCAGGTTTTTGACCGTTTTCACCGCTATAAACTCCGCCAGGGCTACAGCAAGGAACAGGCCCTGAACCTGCGCCTGCTGCGCGACCTGCAACCCGGCGATTTTGTGACCCACATTGACCACGGCATCGGGCAGTTCAAGGGCCTACAAACCATCAATGTGAACGGCCACGTGCAGGAATGTGTGCGGCTGGTGTACAAAAACAACGATCTGCTTTACGTCAGCATCAACTCCTTACACAAAATCGCCAAATACGTCGGCAAGGAGGGTACGCCTCCGCAACTCAACAAACTGGGTTCCGATGCCTGGCGCAACCTCAAGGCCAAAACCAAAAAGAAGGTCAAGGACATTGCTGGCGAGTTGATCAAACTCTACGCCCAACGCAAGGCCTCACCCGGATTTGCCTTTGCACCCGACAACTACATGCAGGTGGAGCTGGAATCCTCCTTCATTTACGAGGATACGCCCGACCAGTTGCAGGCCACCATCGATACCAAAAACGACATGACCAAGCCTTACCCGATGGATCGCCTGATCTGTGGCGACGTGGGTTTTGGCAAAACCGAGGTGGCCATCCGGGCGGCCTTCAAGGCGATTTTGGACGGCAAACAAGTGGCCGTGCTAGTGCCCACCACCATTCTCGCACTGCAACATGCCAAAACCTTCGGCGATCGACTCAAGGAGTTTTCGGTGACAGTGGATTACGTCAACCGCTTTCGTTCCACCGCAGATAAAAAACAAATTTTCCAAAGGCTCAAAGAGGGAAAAATTGACCTGATCATCGGCACCCAGGCGCTGCTGAACCAGGAGGTGAAGTTTAAAGATTTGGGCCTGCTGATCATCGATGAGGAGCAAAAATTCGGGGTGGCCTCCAAGGAAAAACTGCGCAACTTCAAGGTCAACGTGGATACCCTGACCCTGACTGCTACGCCGATCCCCCGCACCCTGCAATTTTCCCTGATGGCGGCCCGCGACCTCTCCATCATTCGCACCCCGCCACCCAACCGCCAACCCATCCACACCGAAGTGCGGATTTTTAGCGAAGACATCATCAAGGAGGCCATTTATTACGAAGTAAACCGCGGCGGACAGGTGTTTTTTGTACACAATCGGGTCAAAAATCTAGCTGAGGTCGAAATGATGATTCGCCGCCTTTGCCCGGATGTGGAAGTAGCGTCGGCGCACGGCCAAATGGAGGCCGACAAACTCGAAAAAACCCTGGTCGACTTCATCGACAAACAATACGATGTGCTAGTCTGTACCAACATCATCGAAACTGGTCTGGACATTTCCAACGCCAACACCATGCTCATCAACAACGCCCACCAATTCGGCATGAGCGACCTGCACCAATTGCGCGGTCGGGTGGGACGGAGCAATAAAAAGGCCTACTGTTACCTTTTTAGTCCACCCCAATCCACCCTCACCAGCGACGCCCGCAAACGGCTCAAAACGCTGGAGGAATTCTCCGACTTGGGCAGTGGTTTCCACATTGCCATGCGCGACCTCGACATCCGGGGGGCGGGCAACCTGTTGGGTGCGGAGCAAAGCGGCTTCATTGTGGACATTGGTTACGAGACCTACCAAAAAATCCTGGAAGAGGCGATCATCGAACTGAAGGAAACGGACTTTAAGGACGTCTTCGCCGAGGAACTGGAAAAAACGACCCGCCAGTACGTGCGCGACGTGACCATCGAAACCGACGTGGAAATGCTCATTCCTGAAAAATACGTGACCAGCATTCAGGAGCGCCTCAACTTGTACACCGAGCTGGATCGCCTGGAAACCGAAGATCAAGTGGAAGCTTTCCAGAGCAACCTGCGCGACCGCTTTGGGCGCACACCCGCCCAGCTGAAGGAACTTTTCGAAGGCCTGCGCCTACGCTGGACCTGCAAACGCCTAGGTTTCGAACGGGTGATCCTCAAAAATGAAAAGCTGCGCTGCTATTTTGTGGAAAATCCGCAGTCAGCGTTTTATGAGAGTCCGATGTTTCACAAGATCGTGGCTTTTGTAGGTGCCAAAGGCAAGGAGCACGGGCTGAGTTTTAAACAGTCGCACCAGCATTTTATTTTGGTGAAAGATGGGGTGGGAAGTTTGAAGGCGGCTAGGGCAGTGTTGGATGTAATTGGGAAGAATGTGGGCTGAGGCCCTGAAATCCTGACTTGATTCCAGGCTTGTGCTCAAGCATTGGATGCCCATAACTTCTTGATTTTTCTTCATTTTACAATGTTTGTTCCTGCAAGAACAAGGTGGAACCTTAATTTTTATTACTTTTGCGCTCCGAAAATCGTTGTGCATGAGTTTTGTAGAAGAATTAAAAAAGCGCCGCACTTTTGGCATCATCAGTCACCCGGATGCAGGTAAAACCACGCTGACCGAAAAATTGCTGCTCTTCGGGGGAGCCATTCAGGTAGCGGGTGCGGTGAAGTCCAACAAAATCAAAAAAGCGGCCACTTCCGACTTCATGGAAATTGAGCGGCAACGGGGTATCTCCGTGGCTACTTCCGTGATGGCCTTCGATTATCGCGGCCTCAAAATCAACATCCTGGATACCCCCGGTCACGAAGACTTTGCGGAAGACACCTACCGCACCCTCACCGCCGTGGACAGCGTGATCGTGGTCATCGACGTGGCCAAAGGCGTAGAGCCCCAAACCGAAAAATTGGTGCGGGTATGCCGCATGCGCAATACACCCATCATCGTGTTCATCAACAAGCTGGACCGTGAAGGGAAAGATGCTTTTGACCTGCTGGACGAGGTGGAGTCCAAGCTCGGCCTTAGTGTAACCCCGCTGAGCTGGCCCATCGGCATGGGTAGCCGTTTCAAAGGGGTATACAGCATTTATGAAAAAAACCTGATCCTCTTTCAGTCCCACGGTAAGCAGGAAGAGGAAGAAGTCATCAGCATCAATAGTTTGGATGACCAAAGACTGGACAAAGAAGTAGGCGCGGACATGGCCAAAACCCTGCGCGAAGAAACCGAGGTGATTCAGGATTTGTACCCCGAATTCGACCAGGAATACTACCTAGCGGGTGAGCTTTCGCCGGTATTTTTTGGCTCGGCGGTCAACAATTTTGGGGTGCGCGAATTGCTGGATTGTTTTGTGGAAATTGCGCCCGAGCCGCTGCCCCGCGAAACCGAAGAGCGCCCCGTCAACCCGACCGAAGACCATTTCAGTGGATTTATTTTCAAAATCCACGCCAATATGGACCCCAACCACCGCGACCGGATCGCCTTTTTGCGCATCTGTTCCGGCAAGTTTGAGCGCAACACCAACTACCTGCACGTTCGCCAGAACAAAAAGATGAAGTTTGCCAACCCTACTTCTTTTATGGCGGCCAAAAAAACGGTCATCGACGAGGCTTTCCCCGGCGACGTGATTGGTTTGTACGACTCGGGTAACTTCAAAATTGGCGATGCATTGACCAGCGGCGAAGTGCTGCACTTCAAGGGCATTCCCAGTTTCTCACCGGAGCAATTCCGCTTCGTCAACAACGCCGATCCACTCAAAACCAAACAATTGGCCAAGGGCCTGGATCAGCTCATGGATGAAGGGGTGGCACAAATGTTCACCCGCGATACCGACGGTCGGCGCATCATCGGCACGGTGGGTGCCCTGCAGTTTGAAGTCATCCAGTACCGCCTGGAACATGAATACGGGGCCAAGGTGACCTACGAGCCAGCCTCCCTGCGTAAAGCTTGCTGGATTTCCTGCCCGGATGAAGTGGCACTTAAAGAATTCGTTGCCCGCCGCAGAAAAGACCTCGCCCACGATACCGAAGATAAACTGGTCTTCATGGCCGAGTCGGAATGGTCGTTGAAAATGGTACAGGAAAACCACCCGAAGGTGCAGTTTCACTTTACGAGTGAGTTTTAAAAATTTATTGCTCGCGAAATGTATCTTTTTTGACTACATTTCGCGAGCAATAAATTGTGATTGCTCGCGAAATGTGGTAAATTGACAACGATTTCGCAACCAATCGCATTTTACCATGCCAAACCAGACCTTAATCGGGCGTAGTGAAGAAAGAGATATTTTAGAAAAGGCCCTCTTGAGCAACCGGGCTGAAATGATTTCCATCATTGGCCGTCGACGAGTTGGAAAAACCTTTTTGGTCAAATCCGTTTATCAACAAACGCTGGATTTTGAAATTACGGGCATCCAAGATGCCTCCCGTAAGGAACAGTTGCGCAATTTTGGCCTACAAATCACCAAATATTCTCAGGGATCATTTCCCATTACTGAGCCCAAAGATTGGCTGGAAGCCTTTTATTTGTTGTCCAAGTTTTTGGAACAAAAACAGAAACCTGGCAAATTCGTTGTTTTCCTGGACGAACTCCCCTGGTTGGCTACCCATAAATCTGGTTTTTTAAAGGGCTTGAGCTGGTTTTGGAACAGTTGGGCGGTGAATGAAAACATTGTAGTGATTGTTTGTGGTTCCGCAGCTTCGTGGATGATCAAAAACGTAGTACACCACAAAGGTGGCCTGCACAACCGCATTACCAAACGAATTTACCTTAAATCCTTCACGCTCCACGAAACGGAACTCAAAAAAAAAAAAAAAAACATCAACCTGGATCGGTATCAAATCCTGCAACTCTACATGGCAATGGGTGGAGTACCGCACTACCTGGAGGAGGTAGAAGCTGGGAAAAGCGCCATACAAAACATCAACGCCATTTGTTTTTCCGAAAACGGTGTCCTGTGGGATGAATTTTCAAAATTGTATACTTCCTTGTTTGAAAACGCTACCGCACACATCAGCGTGATTCGCGCTTTGGCCAACAAACAAAAGGGACTCACGCGCCAGGAAATTGTGCAGCAGACCAAACTGCCGGAAGGTGGGGGGACCAGCACTGTTTTGGAAGAACTCATTCATTCCGGGTTTGTATCGCTTTATCTACCCTTTGGCAAGAAGAAAAAAGATAGCCTCTATCGACTCACGGATGAATACTCCCTGTTTTACCTCCACTTCATGGAGCAAAACCGCCAAACTGGCCCCAACATCTGGCAGCAATTGAGTCAAACCCAAAGCTACATCAGTTGGGCGGGTTATGCTTTTGAAAACAGCTGCTTCAAACACCTTTGGCAAATCCGCAAAGCGTTGGGTATAACGGGGGTGTACGCCAATGCTTCTTCTTACCTCAAAAAGGGTAGTACAGAAGAAGATGGGGTGCAAATAGACTTGCTCATTGATCGCAACGACCATGTCATCAATTTGTGTGAAATCAAATTTTACAATTCAGAACTGAGTATCGATAAAGCTACTGCGCTAGATTACCGAAACAAAATTGGCATCTTCAAACAGAGAAAAAAAAAAAAAAAGCAAGTGTTTTTTACTCTGATTAGTACGTTTGGGCTAAAGCAAAATCAACATAGTTTGGGCTTGGTGGACTTTGTGTTGGATATGGATGATTTGTTTGAGGGCTGAGTTTTAAGCCCCAATTAAGGTGTAAGCCCTTGTTGAAATGTTTATTTTGCAGCCCA
>JAIYAV010000383.1 GCA_027488855.1 Saprospiraceae bacterium | reverse complement strand
GCTTATGAAGTTTTTTGAAATAACCGATCTTAACTTTTAGGCTAGACCTCCATGAATTGCCTCCAGCTTTAGCTGGTGGTTCGAAGGTCAAACCTTGAATGGGCTTTAGCCCAAAACTCAATATTGCAAATGGGGCTAAAGCCCAAAAACTAGTGCTCACTGCTTCCACCAGCTAAAGCTGGAGGCAATTCATGCACTTTCATTCCAAAATTTGAGAACGGTTATTTCAAAAAAACTTCATTAGCTGGTGGTTCGAAGGTCAAGCCTTGAATGGGCTTTAGCCCAAAACTCAATTTTGTGGATGGGGCTAAAGCCCAAAAACTAGTGCTCACTTCTCCCACCAGCTAAAGCTGGAGGCAATTCATGAGCGTTGCATCTAGAGACTAAAATCGTGCGAATAATGACCATTATTTCTACACACATCTTTGATAGAAACGAATTCTATAACATTTAAACTAGAGAACATGGCTTATCTAAAAGTGTACATTCATTATGTATGGAGTACCAAACACAGGGTTCCTTTTCTGGATACTCCTGAGTTAAGAAAAAAAGTTTGGAAACATATTTGTGAAAATGCAAAAGACAAAAATATTCATGTTGACTTTGTCAATGGCCATCAAGAACATTGCCATTGCTTAGTTTCTTTAAGTTCGAATCAGACCATCGAAAAAATTGCTCAGCTATTAAAAGGGGAATCCTCTTTTTGGATTAACAAAAATAAACTCACCCAACATCATTTTTCTTGGCAAGACGAATATTTTGCTCTGTCTGTATCTGAGTCGATGATGAACAAAGTAAGGGATTACATCAAAAATCAGGAGGAACACCATAAGCACAAAACCTTTGAGGAGGAGTACAATGAGCTTATGAGTAAATTCGGTTTTGTAAAATATAAAGACAGGCAATAGAATAGGTGGTTGGTTTTGGAAAAGTGTAAGAATTGCCTTCAGCTTAGCTTCTATACCCTGCATGGTGGGTAGCGTTTTTGAATAAACTATTTTAAACGCATAATTTTAGACTTTAGGCATAACGCGCATGAATTGCCTCCAGCTTTAGCTGGTGGTTCGAAGGCCAGAACTTAAATGGGCTTTAGCCCAAAACTCAATTTTGTAGATGGGGCAAAAGCCCAAAACAGAGTACATTGCCTGTCCACCAGCTAAAGCTGGAGGCAATTCATGTACCTCTAGCCTAAGAGTTAAGATCGGATATTTCAAAAAACTTCATTAGCTGGAGGCAATTCATGCGTTATTAAAAAAAGAAAGGAGTTTTTCACTTCCCTAAAAAATAAACTTCGTCGACAAAAACTGCGACTTGTGCCCCTCCACAATCTCATTCAGAATCTCCTTATTCTTCTCGGTCTCCTTAGTAGCCACGATGGTACGGATGGAAAAAGCCCGAATGGCGTCCTCCACCGAAAGCGTACCCTCCGCAGAGTCCTTCCGCCCAGTGAAAGGGAAAGTATCCGGCCCACGCTGGCATTGCGCATTGATGTTCACGCGGCTTACCAGGTTCACCAGTTGATCTACCAAGTGGGCAATCTCATCGGGGTCGTTGCCAAAGATGCTGACTTGTTGGCCGTGTGGGGAGTCGATCAAGTATTGGATCGGCTCTTCCATACTGGCAAAAGAAGCTACGGGTACGACCGGACCAAACTGTTCCTCACGGTAAATCTTCATTTTGTCAGTGACCGGGTAAACCACCGCTGGGTAGAAAAAGGATTCGTTGATGGTTGCCCCGCCTTCATTCATCACTTGAGCACCGTGAGCTTTGGCATCTTCGACCAGATCCAGAAGGTAAGCTGGCTTGTTGGGCTCGGGCAGAGGTGTGATTGCCACACCTTTTTGCCAGGGCATACCAAAGGGCAGTTTATTCACCGCTTCCGAAAAACGCTCCAAAAATTTGTCGGCAATGTTGCGGTGAACCAGGATGATTTTAATGGCAGTACAACGCTGGCCATTAAATGACAAAGAGCCCAAGATACATTCGCGGACTGCCAAATCAATGTCGGCATCTTCCAGGATGATGGCCGCGTTTTTGGCATCAAGTCCCAGTACAGCCCGCAGTCGGTTGACTTTCGGGTGCATTTTTTTCAGGTCATTCGCTACTCGACTAGAACCGATCAAGGTCAGCACATTGATTTTTCCCGATTGCATCAAGGCGGGTACCACTGTTCCTCCACGCCCATACAAGGTGTTCATCACGCCCTTGGGAAAGCAGTCGCGGAAAGCCTCCAGCATGGGGTAATGCAAGAGGGTACCGTGTTTTGGCGGTTTGAACAAAATGGTATTCCCCATCAGCAGGGCAGGAATCAACATCGTATACGTCTCGTTCAAGGGGTAGTTGAAGGGGCCCATACAGAGCACCACTCCCAGTGGCGAGCGCCGAATTTGACCAATGATCCCTTGCTCAATGCGGAAACGCGAAGAATTGCGGTCGAGCTCTTTGAGCATGTCGATGGTATCGTAGATGTATTCCACCGTGCGGTCAAATTCCTTGGTGGAATCGGCAATGGATTTGCCAATTTCATACATCAACAAATTGATGATCAAGCTTTTTTGCTCGATCATCCGGCCAATGAATTTTTCCATACACTCGATCCGCTCACCAATCGGCATGGTGGGCCACTCGCCCCGACCATTGTCAAAAGCGTGTACGGCAGCTTCCAGGGCGGCATCGGCCTCAGCTTGCCCAGCTAAGGGATAACTACCGATATGGAGTCTTTTCAGCCCATCGGGAGTGTGCACATGTACGGGTGAATACACGTCCTGCACGGTACCTGTCCAGGGAATCATTTGCCCATCGATCAGCATTTCGCGCTGGTGAATGGGAGCACTCAGCCGATTTTCCTCCGGAATGCCATTTTCGTCCGGGAATAGCTGGGTGATTTGGTTGGTTAATGTGTTCATTGTTTGGGTACGGTTATGCGTTGAGAGGGTCTAGAAGCTTGAGGCGGTTTAGTTAGGTTGATTGTTTTTGCAAATGAGCTACGGTTTCCTGAATGCCTTCGCGATAGGTCGTAGCCGTATGTTTAAAACGTTGGAGGTATTTACTACTGTCGAACAGATAATCGTATTGGTTTTGGTAGAGCATTTCTACGGCTTCCCCCATTTCGGGGATAAACAAACCCAGGATACGGGTCATCCATTTGGGCACAACAGTGTATTTGAATTTGGCGCCAAAGGCTTGGGCAACGAGTTCGGCAAAATCCTTTCCGCTCAAGGCGTCAGGATCAGTTGGTAAATTCCAGATCTGATTGTAGGCATCGGTGGTATTGCCTAAAGCAGCAGTAGCTCGGGCTGCATCGGGGGTAAAGGTATAGGAATGTTTGGTATTTGCGTTGACCAAAATTTGTGGGGTTTTACCTTTTGCGAGGTTTTGAAAAACCATATAGTCTACAAAACCAAGGGCGGCTCCAGGGCCATAAAAGTCGGCGGCACGGGCAATCATGGCCTGAATATTGCCATTTTGAGCCTCCTCTAGCAGCATTTGTTCGATTTTAGCACGGACTTCTCCTTTTTTGCTGCATGGATTCATCGGGCTTTCTTCCGACATCCAACCTTCCACTTTGCCCAGTGCGTACACGTTGCTAAAAAAGACGAGCTTGGTTTCATTGGCTTTGCAGGCATCAATGACATTGCGCATCAAAATGGGCCATTTTTCTTGCCAGATTTTGCTTGAGTAAGGCAGGCCGGCGGTGAGGTAAGCGATACTTGATCCTTTTAGGGCCGCTTGTACAGCTTTAGGATCGAGTAGATCGGCTGCAAACAATTCATCGTTTTTGTTGATGGCTTTTGGATTGCGGCTGACGAGACGGATTTGATCGGTGTAAGTCATGAGGCTTTTGGCCAATTCATTGCCAATGACGCCCCCGGCGCCGAGGATGGTTTGCATGGTATTTAGGTTTTGGTATGGATAAACGATAGCTCGTTTTTTTTCATTTTTAAGGTCGGAGTTTTTAAGCGCAAATCCTGATAATAAAAGAATTTTTTTTGCTGAGTACGGTTTCCACGTTCCCTTTTTCTATTTTTGCCCCACTACCAATGCTAATTTGATCCATTTGAAACTGCGCCTGTTTGCACCCAAAGCGGAAACGTCTTCGGACGAAAACTTACTGACCCACTACCAACAAAGTGGAGACTTAAAGGTTTTGGGTACGTTGTACAGTCGCTACACGGAATTGGTTTACGGCGTTTGTTTGAAATACTTGAAGCAGGAAGAAACAGCAGCCGATGCAGTCATGGATATTTTTGAAGAATTGGTTCTAAAAGCGAAAAAGCATGACATCGGCCAGTTTCGGCCCTGGTTGTACGTTTTGGCCAAAAACCATTGCCTGATGCGTTTGCGCAAGGCAGGTCAAAATTTCACCGTAAGTTTTGACCCCGGGCTTATGTATTCCCTCGAGCTTTTGCATCCTGATGCAGACGACCTTCCAGATCGGGAACTGATGCTGAAAAAATTGGAAACCTGCATCGAAAAACTCTCCGATCAACAAAAGGACTGTGTTCGATTGTTTTATTTTGAAGACCGCAGTTACAAGGATATTGCCGATGGCATGCAGGTAGATTTGAACATCGTGCGATCCCATATCCAGAATGGGCGGCGGAATTTGAAAAATTGCGTAGAGGCACCCCTCGGGGGGGCTTAAAAATAAACGATATGCAAAACCAGGCATTGATCGATCTTTTACGACGTTGGTTGCGCGGTGAAACCCGAGGCAGCGAGCAAGGTCGTTTGGAACGAGCAGCACAGGAAGATCCTTTCCTGGCGGATGCCTGGGAGGGTTTGAACCAAAAGCCGCAAGCCGATCACCTGCACCAGATCAAACAACTCAATACTAAAATAGCGGCAAGAACCCAAACGAATCAGCACAAAGCTGGGCCAGTTTTAATTTGGCTACCCCGCCTTGCCGCTGCCGCTGCGGTATTGTTGCTCCTTACTTTTGGCTGGAAATGGCTGTTCAATCCTGCTCCAAATGCAGACCTGGTAGTTGATGTTCCTAAAATTGAATCGAAAGCTGAATCAGAACCCAAACCAACGCCTTCCACTCCAGAAGTAGCCGATGTAAGCATTGAAAAAGTAGATAAAACACTACCCTCAAAGCGGAAAGCCAAAGAAGGCCCTGAGCCTGCCACCCTAAGCACAGAAGCACTGGCAGATGATGGCCTGATAAAAGAAGATGCCAATGGCCTAGCCGCTGCGGAAATCGCCGAAGAAAAGCCCAAAGTTGAAGCAAGTAGAGAGGATGCACCCGGTAAGGCCGCAAGTTCTCGTGCAGCAGGTAATGTGGAGGATAAAGAACTGGCAAAAATTAGCCCTGCTACACGGGATTTAAATGCTTTGCAAGTCAAACCTACTGTAGGCGGCATAGTGGTAGATGAACGTGGGCAACGCGCGGCGGGCATCCCCGTACAACGTGACGCCAATACCTTCGCCATAACCAATCGGGATGGGGCTTTTGCACTGCCTTCCGTGGCCCCAGCACAAGTGAAGGTCATTGATCCTGAATTTGAAACGCAGTCGCTGCGCCTGGATGACAATGACGAAAAGGTAGTGCTGCAACGCAAAACCAAAGCGCTAAAAAAATCTTTCGATGCCAGCGATCGCCGGGAAGGGGTGGGTTATCCAAGTCCAGAAGGCGGTTTTGAGCAATTTGAACAATACATTCAAAAAAACATCGAGACACCCTTGGAAGCAAAACGAAACTTTGTCAGTGGAGACGTCACCCTGGAGTTTACTTTTGAAAAAGATGGTACGCCTACCCGAATCGGTGTACTGCGTTCTCTGGGTTTCGGCTGTGATCAGGTTGCGGAACACCTTATTGAGAATGGCCCGAAATGGCGTAATGGGAAACCAGGAACTTGGGTGATTTATAAGGTGGTGTTCAAATAATCTACGAATTCATTCGTAGATTATTTGTGATTGTAGAAGGGAAGCCAGCCCATGACTTTAGTCGTGGAGATAGCCCATGAATTTATTCGTGGGAAAGTAGCGCCCTGTTTTGCAACAGAGCGCTCCGAAAAATATACTCGATTATTAAAAACTTGTTTCTAGTCTTCCAAATCCGGCTGTGGTGTATAGCGCAGATAAGGCTTCACAATGGTCACCCCTTTCGGGAATTTTTCAATTGCCGCTTCCGTAGATACCGCAGGAACCACAATCACATCTTCGCCATGTTTCCAGTCAGCAGGAGTCGCCACGCTGTAATTGGCGGTCAGTTGCAGGGAATCCAATACCCGCAGGACTTCATTGAAATTACGACCCGTAGATGCAGGGTAAACAATCATCAGTTTTACCTTCTTGTCCGGCCCGATGATGAACAAAGAACGCACAGTGAAGGTCTCCGAAGCATTGGGGTGAATCATATCGTATAAGCCAGCCACTACCCGGTTCTCATCCGCAATGATGGGGAATTGTACATCCACATGCTGGGTTTCGTTGATGTCATTGACCCAGCCTTTGTGTTTGTCCAGTGGATCTACACTTACGGCCAGTACTTTGGTGTTCCGCTTCGCAAATTCGCCGCTCAGTGCAGCAGTACGGCCTAGTTCAGTTGTACATACCGGAGTGTAATCAGCAGGGTGTGAAAAAAGGATACCCCAGCCGGTGCCCAGGTACTCGTAAAAATCAATATCGCCCGCAGTAGTTTGGGCTTGGAAGTTGGGCGCAATATCGCCGAGACGCAGACTCATATTCTTTGTTTTTAGGTATATGTATGGAATGAGAACATACTTGGATTGAAAGCGGTTTAGCAATCTTGAGATTAATTCACCTCGCCGTATTCAATCTTTAAAGATAAAAACAATCCTGCTGATCAGCTTTGATTTTAATCACTTCTTCCAAATATCCCAGATTACACTCAGGTAGTACAAGGCACCAATGGTAGGCCCAGCAGCATACTGAATGTAACGTTGGTTCGCCAGGTTGGTGCCTCCCAATTTAAAGGAAGCATTCCATTTTGGCACTTGTAGCGACACCTGTGCATCCACTGTAGAGAAAGAAGAAACTATCCCTTCTGCCAAAGGTGTTTGCCACAGGAAACTATCCTGCCATTTCCAGACCAGGTTGAAGCCAAAATTGGGCAACACTTCCCGGTTGCCAAACTGGACATTGCCTGACCAGGTGGGGGTGTTGAACCCGGTGATGAAAATGTCGTTGTCGTTTTTGGTCTGCAAGTCGTTGTAGTTCAGGTTGCCGGAGAGCGAATACTTTTTGTAAAAGTTGTAGCTCAAACGCAGCGCTGAACCATAATTGTAGTAGGTATTTGTAGCGTTGGTAAATACCCGGTAGCGCACTTGTTTGTTGCGGTCCAACATATTTAGCACTGCTGCATCGGTATTTACTTTGCCATCCAGCGGCACCGCAACCTCTACCTGACCCAAAAAGCCGCGGTAGCTATTGTAGTAAAAATCCCAGTCGAGTACCACTTTGTTGCCAAACAAAACACTTTTTACCCCGGCATCCCAGGCCTGTACTGCTTCCGGCTCCAACTGTGGCAAGTTGGCAACCACCAATAAGTTGCGGTTTTTGAGGCTGGCATCGTTGCGGGTACTGCCTGCGGCCACATCTTTGTTGACTGCTGCGGTGAAAAGGTCCAGGGAGTTGAGGGTATAGGAATTTTCCAGAAAGCCCAGTCCCTCATTCACTTTGGCCAAACCACCTACCCGCCGTACGTTGCCATTGTTGACGTAAGAAAGCGCTTCAAACAAAGCCGGGAAACGTACCCCCGACTGGTAGGAAAGGCGGTAGTTCCATTTTTCGTTGGGCGAAAAAACGGCGGCCACCCGCGGGTTCCAACGTCCGGGAAAATCGTAGTTGTGGTCGTAACGGATCGAAGCAACCAGTTTTAATTTTTCCTCAAACAACAACTTGGTGGCCTGAGCAAAAGCACCCAACTTGGAATAATGCACCTTGTCGCCACCTGGAAGCGCCCGCTCTTCAATCGGGCGACTAAAATCAACAAAGTTGTTGCCATCGGGAATCACCTCATTGACCCGCAAATCGGTGCCCAGCAACAAGCTCACTTTTTCCTTAAACCAATGCGAAGCATCGTACTGTAGCTCGCCATGGTACAAGTGGCTGCGTTGCCAGAGCGCTGCTCCACCCGTAGCAGGGGCACCAGCGATCAGGGAAGCATGATCCCAATTGTTGATGCTGATGATCTTGTTTTTCAGGTCTTGGAATGCCTGAGTGCCTGGTTCGGGGCGGCCTTGGTCGGCACGAGCACGGGCCGCAAGGTGAGCCTCAGTCAGGGATTTACCCTGGTCGATGCCACCTTGTAGGGTAGTTTGATACAGGGCACTCCAATCTTTATTGGTTTTGGTTGTCAATTCAAAATTGTCTACCAATGGTTTGAGGTTGTAAGAATCTCCGGTGTTTTCATCGGTGAAATACACCCGGGCAGTCAGGCGCTTGTTCTTGAGCTCGAGCGAATGGTTTTGCACCACCGCATTGTTCAGCCTGATTTTGTTGCCCCGTTGGAAGGTGCCATCCATACTCCCGTAACGGTAGTTGTAGCTCAACTCCCAATCTTTGAAAGGGCGGTAAAACAGGCCACCCGAAAACTTCAGGTTGCTTACCTGGGGTTCGGTCAGGTCTTTTTCCCAATAGCCCGTGCGGCGCACGTTGAAGGTTTGGCGTTTGCCCAGGTAGTTGACGGCTACGGCTACGTTGTTGTTGCGCTCATCGCCGTAGCGGTTCCAGGCATCGTAGGCGGGGTTGGTTGCGCCGCTGCCCAGTTCCGGGAAGGCGGGATTGGCCGAGGCTCTGTTGCCGGCATTTTGATCAACGGCAGCCGAGGACACCCAGTCGATACCTTGGAAGTAGCTGACATTTAGCTTTACTGCCAGTTTTTCATTTTTATCTAAAACCTTGGCAAAGCGCAAGGCGGTTTCAGTCATCAATGCAGCGTCGTGGTCAATGTTGTCCACATGGTTCAAGCCAACACGCTGGTAAAAACTCAAACCCTGGGTTAAAAACGGATTTTTGCTGCGCAAATGAGCCAAACCATTGATGGAGTTGATTCCGTATAAAGCCGAAGCCGAGCCAGGAGTAATTTCCACCGAAGCAATATCCAGTTCCGACGGGCCAATGGTGTTGCCAAGGGGCACCCCGAGGGTAGCGGCCTGAACATCCACCCCGTCGACCAATTGCATGAAGCGAAAGTTGTTGGGGTTGTTGAAGCCCCGGGTATTGGGTACTTTAAAGGTCAAGCTCGAAGTGGTCAATTGCACCCCCTTTACGTTTTCCAAGGCATCGTAATAGGATGCGGCGGGCGTTTCCCGAATGGCTCGAATGTCCAGTTTTTCAATGGCTACGGGCGACTTGAACAGGCGCTCCTCCACTCGTGAGGCAGTAACGACCATCTCATTCGACATCACCACCAGGGGCTGCAATTGAAACTGGAGTTTGGCGCGTTCATTTTCTACGGTAAAAACCTGTTTTTCGTAGCCGATAAAACTGATCTCCAGGGTAAAGGGAAAACGGAGGTAGCTTTTGATTACAAATTGTCCATTGTCATCAGTAGTCGCGCCAGCCTCATGTTCACGAATGTACACGGTGGCGTTGGCCAGGGGTGTTTTTGCAACGGCGTCTTTTACTTGGCCACTGATTTCTACCAGGGTGTTTTGGGCACTGGCCGAATGGAACCAGGTGCTGATTCCCAAAAGAATGAGTGCGTAAAATAAATTTTTCATAAGTGTTGCTTGTTTGGATATGGGAAAATAAATAGAAGTTATTTGATAAATTACATCAAAAAAGTAGAATTTTATCCCAAAAAAATCCACCCTTTTCAGGATGGATTTTTTATGAGTTTACAGGTTAAAATAACCAGCTGTACAAATTGTAACTTTGGGACAAGATAATGGTGATACCTACCAGAAACATTAAGGTTTTGGGGCGAATTTGACGAACTAACAAGGCACCTAAGGGTGCAGCCAATAAGCCTCCTGCAATGAGCCCTAGCACAACCTGCCAACTTTCCACTACCACAAATACCAGAAAAACCATTGTACTGAAAAAAGCTACAAAAAACTCTGCTGTATTCACTGTACCTACTGCTTCACGAGGGTCATTTCCCTGATTGACGATATTAGAGGTGACAATTGGCCCCCAACCACCACCGCCAATGGAGTCAAAAAAACCGCCAAATGCGCCCAGCAAAGAGACAAACTTCACTTCGGTTTTGGGGCGTTGGGTGCGAAAACTTTTCAAAAGAATCAACACACCCAGAAATAGCAAATACATGGTGATGTAAGGCTTGATCCATTTGCCATCTAATACTTCGGAGATCATGTAGGCGCCAATAACCGCGCCCAAAATGCCGGGCAAAATGAGGCGCAACAACAGCTTTCGATCTACATTTCCCAGGTATAGATGTGACAATCCAGAGGCTCCAGCGGTAAAGACCTTGGTGGTGTGAACGCTGGCCGTAGCCACTGCTGGTGAAACACCAAAATAGAACAACAAAGAGGTGCAGGTGACGCCATGTGCCATACCCAAAGCGCCGTCGATCAGCTGAGCAACAAATCCAGTCAGTAAATAGCCCAAAAATGTCCAGTCAAAAGCAAAGGCTGTTTCACTGCCTCCTTTGTTGATGATGCCCCAAAATAGATACAGGGCCATGGCCACTTTCATGGCTATGATTAGCAGTGTAATGTGTTTGAGGGTAATTCTTTCAAGCATATTTGGTGATTGTGTGAAGATCATAGTTGTGCAAGTTGTTTTCCAGAATAAGTTGGTGAGAAACTACTTGCTGGCAAAAATAGGGGGATATTCTTAAAAGTCTAGTTTTTAGATAGGGTTTTTGAAAAATAAATTGCAACTCAAAATTTTTCACCTGATTGAGATGTATGGAACTGTATAATTGTGGACTAGAGCAATTTTTTCATTAACTTTGTCAAAAATGTAAATCATGTTAGAACGTATCACTATCAACCTTGATCAATGTGGAGGAAAGCCATGTGTTCGCGGAATGAGGATCCGTGTCACTGATGTATTAGAGCTTCTCGCAGTTGGTCTATCCCAGCAAGAAGTTGTAGAAGAATTGGAGATTGAACTCGAAGATGTGCAAGCATGCTTACAGTATGCCGTGATATAACCCACCAAACCTTGAACATCAAAAACCAGCTCAAAAATAGCTCCTCCTATAAAGTCAGTGGCATGCTACGCATCGTTGGCCCCGATGAGCCCTTCCTTGGCCCGGGGCGGATTGAACTCATGGAACGCATCTCTGCTACTGGCTCAATCAACAAAGCGGCCAAAGAAATGGGTATGTCCTACAAAAAAGCCTGGCTGATGGTACAGTCCCTCAATCGGCAGGCTGAAACGCCACTGATTGTGACCCAAACAGGCGGCGAGCAGGGTGGGGGAGCCCAGCTCAGTGAGACAGCCCAAACACTCATTCAAACTTACCGCGAGCTCCGCCAACGCTTTGAAGCCTTTTTACAGCAAGAAACCCAAAATTTACTGCGCGGGGAATAACCCTGAATCAAGCTGACGAAATAGCATTTGATTGAACTTTTTTTGCTTTTCGTTATTTCTTTTAAAATATAACGCTATTTTAGCTGCGACTTCCTGGTAAGCGCCAAGGGCGCATCATTCTAAGGTGTTCTAAGGTGCCTAAGGTGGTTCAAAATGAGCCTAGTTGGTTCTGAAAACTTTAGATTTTTTAATTTGAACCACCTTAGGCACCTAAGAACACCTTAGTGAAGCAGTAAGCCAAATCCAAATTTGTCTATTGATATTAGGTTATATACGGCAACCGGGGCTTCTTTTCGCAACTGAAAAGGAGCCTGCGGTTCTTTTAAAAAACAAGATGACTTTGTATGAAATGTCTGCCCTCTATTATTGCTGCCTTATTTTTCTTTGCTCTCCCCCTACAAGCCCAAGACCTCTCCGTGGCCGCCGCCGCCAATGTCCGTTTCGCCCTCGAAGACATTGAAAAAGCCTTTGAAGCCAAAACCAAACTGAAGGTGGACATCAACTACAGTTCCTCCGGCAAATTGAGCACCCAAATCACCCAAGGCGCTCCTTTTGACGTGTTTGTATCCGCCGATGAAGAATATCCCCAAGGCCTGCAAAAAGCTGGGATGACGGCCAATGCCCCCAAGGTGTATGCCGAAGGCACCCTGGTATTGTGGAGCACTCAGTCGGAGCTGGTGCTTAAGCCAGATGGTAAAATACTGTTGGACGCTCGGGTAAACAAAATTGCAGTGGCCAACCCCCGAACGGCCCCTTATGGACGAGCGGCGATTGAATGGCTGAAGAAAAAAGGGCTGTATGCAAAAGTGGAATCGAAGTTGGTGTATGGCGAAAGTATAGCCCAAACCACCCAATACATCCTGGCTGGTGCCTGTGAAGTGGGGCTGACTGCCAAGTCAATGGTGATGGCTGAAGAGATGCGCGGCAAAGGCAAATGGGTAGACATTGATCCCAAACACCATGAGCCGATTCGTCAGGCGGCGGTGATTACGAGCTATGGGCAAAAGCAGCACCCAGAGGCGAGTCGCAGGTTTTTTGACTTTTTGTTTTCGGCGGAAGCTAAGAAGATTTGGAAAAAGCATGGGTATCAATAGGTATTTTGAATCACTCATTGCTCAAAACCACGCACGCATCAGTTTATCTTTGTGATAAGATGCCAGAATAAAGGTATTTCAAAGGGTTTCTTGTACACCCTTTTCCATCACCCTTCGAACTGCCTCTACCTCCAAATCCAAAATCGCTGCAATTCTTTCCGCTTCTAGGCCTAATTGTACGAGCTCAGGTACAGCATGTTTGAGCAACTCTTCCTTGAGCTTGGTTTCACCCAATTCGATTCCCTGCTCGATTCCTTTTTATTTTTTGCTTCGGCTTCAATAGCAGAAAAACGGCTGACATCCATACAGATATCAACCGTTTTCAATTACAAAGGATTTTTATAAGCACAATGTGTTAATTGGCTATTGCAATAAAGTGTTTATTTACAACACGTTACTGCGAAAATAGACTAAATTAATACCAGATAAGTGCTTAAAAAAATTACACTTTAACCTGAGAGCCGCCACTGAACATCGGCAAAGCATAGGCGATTTGATCAAAATCCAATGATTCTGCAGAATCCGAAGGGTAGTCGTTGTCTAGGAAAGTACCACGGTGTTCAGCCGAGACAATAAGGTCTAGATTTACCGCAGGGGTCACCAAAATTTCTGCATAGCCTCGAATGGCTAAGTTTGCGGTGCCCAAAACCAAAGGATTGCTGGTGTTGGGCAACAGGGCGATTGAGAACGTTTGGCCGCCTAAGATCGGAATTGTTGCCAAAGGCGCAGCGGGGACGAATTGCCGAGCGGCCCCAAATACTGTGGCGGTAGGCAAAAAGCCTTGTTGAATGTTGCTCACTAAGGCGTTACTGTCCGGTTCGCGGTTTACGACCAAAACGTGATTCGCGTTGCCGACACTAGAACCGACAAAGCCACGATACCAAGCGTTGTTTGGGTCACCAAAATCGGTGTTGGTGGCCGCATTGGTGGTGAAACGCAACTGAAACGTGATGGTAGTCGGGTTTGGGTTTGAAATAGTGAGGAAATAACCTTGAACGACGCGCCGAAACAGTACGTTAGCGGGTAGGTTTGGGTCGCCACCACTGGCGATGCGATTGAGTAGTAACTCAAAATTTGAAACGATTGCCATAACTGAAGTTGTTTTAAAATGAAAAATATGGTTTAGTTATAGTTGAACGCTCGAAAAATAGATCGTAAAAACATCTCTAAGATAAATACAAAACGAATGATACGCAAATAATATTTCAAGAAAGTGGACAAAAAAAGTACCCGCTGGCGCAAGTGTATCGCTGTAATAAGTCTATGATTTACAAATTTTGAAGTTGTTCAGGTGTGGCACTTGACAAGCGGGTTTAGAGTACTATTTTATACGATTTTCGCCCGTTCTTTTTAACGTACAGCGTATTTTTTTATTTGCCAAATTTCCCTCCATTCCCTACCTTTACCCCCGATCTACGGTGCCATACCACCCGGCGGGTGGTGCATGGCTTAATAGGGAATCCGGTGCAAAACCGGAGCTGTCCCCGCAACTGTAAGTTTCGATCAGGCTGTGCGCACAGCCTTTTTAGTTGCTGCCCTTTTCTGGCCACTGGAGCAAATCTCAACTCCGGGAAGGCTGGCGGCAATGAAACGAGCCAGGAGACCTGCCGCTGATAATCCTTAGCCGACACCCGCGGACGGACGGGTTTGGGTCGAGTGCTTGTCACCTTATTGCTTATGGCCATCTCTAAGCTGATTTCCGGTATGGAAAGACTAGGGGTATGCCACAATTTTTAACCATGTTTAAAGCATTCAACACGCTGGCACTGGCGCTATGTCTATGCGCAGGTCCGGGATTCCTGTTTTCCCAAAACAGCACAACCGCAGATTCTACCAAACAACTCGATCAGGTGGTCATCACGGCCACCAAACACGAGCGCAAACAAAGCCAAACCGGCAAAGTACTTACGGTGATCAGCACCGAAGTTTTGGAGCGCTCTTCCGGCCAAACCCTGGCTGAATTGCTCAATCGCCAGGTCGGAATCATCATCAACGGGGCTCAAAACAACCTGGGCACCAATCAGAATGTGTACATTCGGGGGGCTGGCATCGGTTATGCGCTGATTCTGCTGGATGGGATTCCCCTCAATGACCCTGCCAATTTGAACAACAATTTTGACCTGAACCTCATCCCCATCGATCAAATCGAACGCATCGAAATCCTGAAGGGCGGGCAATCTACCCTGTATGGCTCGGATGCACTGGCCGGGGTCATCAACATCATTAGCAAAAAAAGTTTCCAAAAGCCACTGGAGCTGCAAGCTTTGCTGGGAGCAGGCAGTTACGGCACCTGGAAAGGGAACCTCACGCTGGGTGGACAAAGTGAAAAAACCAGCTACAGCGCTCAGTTCAGCCACTTGAATAGCCAGGGTTTTTCCTCAGCTTTTGATGAAAAAGGGCAAGGCGGTTTTGACAAGGATGGCTTTGTGGAAAATAACCTCAGCGCGCAACTCAAACAGCGCATTGTACCGGGCCTTTTGCTCAAGGGCCTATTCAACTACAATACCTATACTGCGGACATCGACGCGGGTGCTTTTGTGGATGATCGGGATTACATCACGGCAAGCAACAACCTTTTGGGTGGAGCAGGTCTGGTTTTTGACAAACAATACCTGCGCTTGACCGCAAACTATGTGTACAACGCCACCGAGCGGATTTTTGAAGACGACTCGACTTTTGTACCGGCGACGGCTTTCGACAAGTTTTCCCGCACCGACTACCAAGGCAAATCCAATTTTTTGGAAGCCTATGGCAATGTTAAGTTTGGGCAAAAAATGGACTTCCTGTTGGGCATCGAAAACCGCAGCCAAAACATGAGTCAGTTGTACCGCTCGATCAGCGATTTTGGAGAATATGTGGACGAATTGAAGGCCGATTTTACCCAGTCCAATCTCCTGAGTACCTACGCCTCTTTAAATGTGTCCAAGCTTGGTATTTTTGGGTTTGAAGTAGGGGGGAGGTTTAATCAACACTCCGAATTTGGCACCTTCACGACTTACAATGTGAACCCCTACATCCTGATCAAGCAACAATTCAAAGCCTTCGTCAACTTGTCGAGCAGTTTTAAAGCGCCTACGCAGTACCAACTCTTCTCAATATATGGCAACCAGGAACTGAGACCGGAAACGGGTACCAATTTTGAGGCAGGAGCACAATGGTTCAGCAAAAATCAAAGCACTCAGTTTCGGGCCGTTTATTTCCAACGTTCTTTGCAGGATGTGATCGTTTTCCGCTCTACCTCTGCGCCACCTTTTGGTCAATACCTCAATTTTAACCAACAGGATGACGCTGGTTTGGAGCTTGAGGGGCAAGTGCAATGGGACAAGCTCAAGCTGGGCTTCAACTACACTTATGTGGATGGCAAAGTGACCACCGCCTTAAATTCAGGCCGGGACACGACCTATTTTAACCTGCTTCGTCGCCCAAAACACGCCGTCAACCTGAATGTGGGTTACAGCTTGAGTAAAAAATGGGAGGCCAGCCTATCTGTACGCAGCGTCAGCAAACGCATCGACAATTATTTCGACAACAGCACTTTCCAATCTTCCGAGGTGGAATTGGATCCTTATCTGACCCTGGATTTGTACCAGGAATACCGGATCAAGCCGAATTTGAAAGTCTTTTTGGATTTGCGGAATCTCGGCAATCAACAGTTGCTTGACTTGTACGGGTACAATTCCCGGAGGTTTAATTTTATGTTGGGCTTGCAGGGGAAGTTTTAAAATAACACAAAAGAATAATGTCTAAAGCGACATTTTTTTAGCACAAAGGACACAAGGGCAGCACAAAGGGCACAAAGTTAGACGTTGACGAGGCTTTATGCCCTTTGTGCTACCCTTGTGTCTTTTGGTGCTAATTTTCTTTGTCGTGAATAGTTTCAAACTTTCGGGGCGGTTGAGCAAGGCTCCTACCCCCCCATTTCCTCCAACAACCAACTCCGATTGATCACACTATCCGTTGCCTCTATTTTTGCCCGCAGGGCTTTTAATTTCTCTTCCAAGGCACTACGGGTGTACATTCCGTGGTGCTTCAATTCCACCAATTTTTTGGCAAAACGCAGGAAATTCGTGTATTCTTTGCGCTGAGTAGGCGACATTTTTTTGTTGCGCATCACAAAAATGCGGAAAGTTTCGATCAGCGACAACAATGCCTCGGTGTCCTTGAGGGCATAATAAGTGCGCAACATCAAGAAGTTCGAGTTCAAATAATACATCACATCGGTGAACTGCACGTGCAGCAGATTGGACAAGACCAGCTTGTACTGCTTTTTATTGTAAAACAAGTAGGCCAGGTTGTAATTGTATACATTGTCGCGTTTTGAAACTGGGAGTAACATTTTGTATTCCTGTAAAAAATTCTCCGTCCAGTCAAATTCGCGCAAGTTTCCGCCCAGGGTAGCAATGTTTTTGTAGTTGTACTCGGTGATCATCCCATTGCTCAAGAGGAGTTTGGTCTCCAACCCCCGCTTGTACAAATCGAATAACTCACGCTTATAGTCTTCATCACCCGTCATACTGCGGCGAATGCAATAATTACTGGCGAATCCGTACAAATCCTGTTTTGCTTCGGGGCTGAAATGGTCAAAGGATTCGTTGAGCATCCGCTTTAGTTCCAGGTAGTGTGCTGCATTGCCTTCATCCTGCATGGTTTGCAGAATGGTCCAATACAAGCGGATCGACCAATCCTGGTCGCTTGCAGGGGTGTCGATATAATGGGTTTGAACGTGCTTCAACAGGGGCGTAAGTAGTCCAAAGTCATAATGGGTATTGACCTGCATCGAATTGGCGGTCAAGTGGCAACAGTTGCGGAGCTTTTCGATCAAAAAAGAGCGATCAAGATGATCTAGCATGGACTGGAAGGTTTCAGTCTTGGTTCGATCCACATAGTGGCCGCCGTAATACCCCAGGTTGTAATCCATCCGGTAGTGCGCGTGATGGAAAAAATAATCTTCATATTTTTGATCGGCCAGGTGTTTTTCCAGCAGTTTGGCACGATTGTTCATGAGTTCAAACTGGTTGCGCTCAAAAGTTGCCTCCAGGGTGTATAAGTCTTCCAACAGAGGTTGTTTCTCGATGTAGTCTATCGCCAAAAAACGGTGAAACAGTTTTTTAAGGTTCGACATCACATTGTGCAACTTCTGTTCGTCAAAAGTGCTCTTCGGAAAAATCTTTTGGTATACTTTCTCCCGATTCAGTGGAGCGTCCCCTTTTGCAACCGACTTGAGGATCAATTCCAGCAAGTCTATCGTTGGTTTATGTTGGTTAAAAAAAGGAGATTGTACCAACTGACGGAGGCGTTCCCGGTCGCGTGGACCCAATTCGGAGATGTATTTTACGAGTTTGCTGTCCTTCATAAAAAGGTAAAAAATTATTTTTTAGGCAAAAATATGGGTTTAAAAAATTGATTGTCAAGATTTTAAACCAAACAACTACCCCTGCATTAGTCCAGTAAGATAGTTAATTGTACTTAATTCCACAATATCGTCCGCTTACATTTGTATCATGAAGAAGGACAAACAACATCCTTTGGAATAAAAAACGGCTCACGCTAGCAAATTGTAATTCCTACGACGACGACGACCTAATTTTTTTTAAGACGACAAGGACCAACACTGACAAATTGTTTTTTCCCACTGAATGTAAAATTTTTTGGCACCCCCAAGGCCTTTATTTTTGGGGACTTATAATCTCATGAGTGCGTTGGAAGGGTTCCGTAAATACTATTGCGGAACCCTTTTTTTTACCTCAAGCATTCACCAGCTTCAATGGTGAGTGACATCTACCCTTTTTATACCTTCAAATCACGGGCAATGCATCCATCTAATGGGCAATGCCCTTTTTTATGTGCGCCAATGTAGAAAGAGGCTGCCTCGCATTTTTCTACGAAACAGCCTCTTTTTGTTGTCAGCAAATCATTATTTGCGCCAAGGCAAACTATTCACTTTTTTGCCAATGCCATAACCCAATGCAACGCCTGATGTCGCATCCATGCGGAAGTGTACACCGATTGGCAAGCGGGAATACGCATTTTCTTCAGCCATTTGGCGGAAGCTATTGAAGGAACGAGGTTTGCCGATGAATTCGGTACGGCCTTCATGGCAACGATCGGTGAACTGATAGTTTTCCCCAAAAATACCAGAGAAAATTTCAGCAGCAACCGCCCCAAAAGTAGCGTGACCCGATGGATACGCTGGGAACGGTGGCGAGAAATAACGGCCAGAACCATCGGGGCACATCACCGAATTCCAGGTACTTGCGTTCGGCATCACTTCGCGGATGTAATCAATTGGACGTTCGTAGTTGTGGGTGAATTTTTGGTGCCAGGCACGGATACCTGCATCACAAAGTCCCAAACCTATCCGAGCATAGACTTCCACAGCTTGACCCAGGCTCAATTTTTCTTTTTCAATCAATTGGTTGGCTACTGCAATAAAACGCCCTGCTGGAGTAAAGGTCAGCGTAGCGCAATCATCACTCCAAAAGTCGGCAATCCAATGCTCAGTAGCTGCTCCACCTGCCTTGATTTGATTCACCAGTTTGAATGGCTCTAAGGCTTGTTTGTAAATATCGGAATTGGGGTCGGTGCTGTATGCCAGTGGCTCAGGGCACTTATCGGTAGCATCAGCTACAAAGGTGCGCACCTTGCCCCAATAAGGCAACAAGGCTGGAGAGTAATCCGGGAAAGTGGGTTGCCACTTGCCAGGGCCAGTTGGTGGAACGTAGTTGGGGTCGCTGGTGCGCAAAAACGCTCCATCGCCATCTTTATCCGTTCTTGACCAATTGAATACAGCATCTGCTACCTGCCGGCCATATTCCAGCGAGCGCACATAAACGTCATTGGGAACTGTGGCGCGGAATTTTTCATTGTAATCCTGCTCAATGGTATACACCGCAAACAGTTGTGCCGCAGGTGCCGTAGGATAAAAATGAGTGATCGAACGCGCATAAGTGGCATTCAACACTGCTGGCCAGTAGTAATCCTCCTTGGCGTTTGGTTCTGGAATATCAAGGCCCTTAAAATAGGCATCAAAAGAATTGTATTTGCCCGACATGCCATTGACAATGGCTTCATAGGCCGCCAAGCCTGTATAGCCTAAGGTACGCGCGGCAATGGGAGGGCGGTAACCTCTGGAAAAGCGCTCGACATCCAATTGTACATTGTTCCAGGCCAAGGCCAGTTCGTAAGTTTCCTTCAGGGGGTCTCCGGTTGGATTTTCAATTACATCGGTAGGGTCATCTTTTTGGCAAGTAAACACTGCCAGTGACAGTAGGGCCATCATGGCCAGGTTTCGAAGAGAGTGTAGCCAATTTCTCATAGGATTATTAACTTGTTTGAATGGATGAATCGGTTTATTGACAAGCCTCGTCGGCTGCCTCCAGGAATTTTTTGTTCCATCGTGTGGCTGCCTTTGGGCTTTGTTTTTCCACTTTAATCAAAAAACCCAACACCCGCTTTTCAAGTGTCTCGCGTTGCACTTTTAGTTCCATTAGCTGGAGTGCAATCAGGGAGTCAATTGTACCGCTACGGGTGATTAAATTTAAGGAAAGGGTATCGAGGGTAGTATAAAAAATCTTGAACTGTTTCAAAAGGCTGGCATTGCGGATTTTGATCATGTTCTCCCGGCGACCAGGAGGCATGGTATCAGGCAATACTTGATCCAGGCGAGTAGATACTTTGTCCCAGAGCGAATCAATGGTATGTTCGTAACGTTGATTGGTGCAGTTGAGCTGCTTACTTTCAGCCAAAAGTGGATTGCCTTCGTTTTCGAATGGCAATTCTTCGGAACTACAAGCCGTGCATACCAAGCACACAGCCAAAAAGCGATACGTATTCATACGGGCACTGATCAAAAATCGGTTTTGAGAAAGCTCAACTTATTTCAGTGAGCAAAGCAAATAGCCAGTAAGGGAGGAAACGATAACTAAATCGATCAGGAAAACGCAAAAAAATGATCAATACTATAGGACGATTTTTCTCGAATAAAAAGAATTACAAAGAATTAGCCACAAATGTAAAAACTATGTCGTCAACTTGTCAAGTTTTTGTCAGCTTTTTTTTCAAGGCTCACCCTTCTGATTTCAGATAGCGGCTCTATATATTAAGGCATAAGCAAGCAGTTGTGTTTTTTTCAATCGATTTGCAGGAGAGAAATTAAAAAATGGGCAAAAAATACGTTTTTGAAAGAAAAAAAGGGGCTGTACTTTCCTTAAAAAGGGAGTTTTAAATTGAGTTTAAAAGATTGGAAATGAGTAAGATGGGTGAAATTTTGCTTTAATAAAAAAACCAGTAATTTGAAAAGATGTACTTAGCAGACGGGAAAAAAGATAAGACATTTGTATTGTCAGAAGGAAATAAGCGATCAACTACTAACAACCAGGACGACAAAACTAAAACCAAAACCTCAGTTGAAAACGCATTTATAATCCCGTGAACAAAACAAATTTTGTTTCTCAAAGAATTTTTTAGGATGTCAAACGAGATGTCCTTGGTATGTAGATAGCCTCTCAAAGCTCTTTTTGGAAAGCCGGTTGGGTTACCCGACCGGTTTTTTTTATTTTTGTCTCAAAGCAAGTGCAAAATAAAGCTTTTCTTTACAAAATTCAAGTATTATATAAAATTTTTTATTAAATGAGCCAACATCTCGTTGCGCCTTCGCTTCTCGCCGCTGATTTCACTCAATTGGCCGCCGAAATGGACCTCGTCAATCGCAGTCAAGCCGATTGGCTTCACTTCGATGTCATGGATGGGCGCTTTGTACCGAATATCTCATTCGGATTCCCCTTATTAGAAGCAGCGCGAAAACTGTGCCAAAAACCCATTGACGTTCATTTAATGATCGTAGAACCCGAAAAATACATTTCCGAGTTTCGCGACCGAGGCGCCGATGTGATCACAGTGCACTACGAAGCCTGTACGCACCTGCACCGCACGATCCAGCAAATCAAAGCCAGTGGTGCCAAGGCCGGAGTAGCCTTGAACCCACATACCCCGGTGGAGCTCCTGGACGACATCCTGGAAGACGTGGATTTGATCCTGATCATGTCGGTCAATCCGGGTTTTGGCGGACAAAAATTCATTTATCGTACCCTTCCTAAAATCCGCCGCTTAAAAGATCGTTTGATAGAGCGAAACCTCAATCCGCTGATCGAAATTGATGGTGGGGTAGGCCTGCAAAACGCCGAAGAATTGCTCAAAGCTGGTGCCAATGTACTGGTAGCGGGCAATAGTGTTTTTGCGGCCAAAGATCCCGAAACTACCATCGCCCAACTGAAGGCGATCGGGGAGGAGGTGTATAAATTTTAAGCTGCCCAACGCCCCAGATCAGTTCTAACACAAGTTGCTAAAGCGCAGCTTCGCTGCTTGATGGAATTAACCACGACGAAACGACGAACACGACGTTAGGCTCCGCATCACACGACGCAAGCGTCGTCCAATCGCGCGAAGCGCGAAATCGTCGTGTTCGTCGTTTCGTCGTGGTTAATTACTGTTTTGGCGCAGCCAAAACCAAACACTAGACTCGTTTGAACAAAATTGACATGAAAAGAATCCTACTTTTTTTTTTTTTTTTTCTTTGGACATTGTCTGCCTTCGCTCAGGAAGACAACCTGTCCCGCATCACCGGAATCGTTAAAGATGGCTCCAACAATCAGATGGTTGAATTGGTAACCATCTATGTAAAAGGCACCCAAATCAATACGTCGAGCTCTGAAAATGGCCGCTATAGTCTGGATGTACCCGCCAACCGTGATCTGGAACTGGTTTTTTCCCGGGTGGGTTACAAGGAATCAGTTGTAAACGTCAAAGCCATGCCGCCCCGCAGCGCCAAACAAATTGACGTAGAGTTGGCTCCCGTCGACTCCGACGTTGAGTTTGTGGTGCGGGAAAGCCGACTCGAAACGGCGGGTATGGTGCGCGAAGGGGTAGATCAGTTCAAAGTCCTACCCACCACCACGGGCAACCTGGAAAGTATTCTGCCAAGTATTGCCTTGGGCACCAGCAGTGGAACCGGGGGGGAACTCAGCTCTCAATACAACGTGCGGGGCGGGAACTACGACGAAAACCTCGTGTACGTCAACGACTTTGAAATTTACCGTCCTCAATTGATTCGCGCTGGGCAACAGGAAGGTTTGAGTTTTCCCAACATCGACCTGATGCGGGACCTGTCCTTTTCTTCTGGAGGCTTCGAGGCGCGTTACGGCGACAAACAATCTTCGGTACTCGACATCAAGTACAAACGGCCTGATAGTTTGCGGGCTTCGGCTGCGGCCAGTTTTTTGGGCGGCTCTACCCATATTGAAGGCAGTTTTAAAACCGGGAAAGACAATTTTCGGCGTTTTCGCTACCTCGCTGGGGCACGCTACAAAACCAACCGCTATTTGTTGAGTTCATTGGATGTGAAAGGGGAGTACGTTCCCAATTTTGCGGACGTCCAAACTTACCTCACCTACGACATTACCCGTGATTTGCAGGTCGGTTTCCTGGGCAACTACAACCGTTCACAATTTACTTTTGTCCCCGAAGAGGGCTCCAGCGCATTTGGTTTGATCAACTACGCCCTGCAATTGTACACGGTATTTGAAGGCCGGGAAGTTGACGATTTTACTACCTCAATGGGTGGACTTTCGCTTACTTATCTGCCCGACCGCAAGCGCAATCCGCTGTTTTTAAAACTCCTGGGTTCACGTTTCCGCTCGGATGAAAACGAACGTTTTGACATCATTGGGGATTACAGCTTGCGCGAAATTGAATCCAATTTTGGTAGCGGCAACTTTGGAGATGTCATTTCCGAATTGGGCACGGGCACCCAGCACCTGTACGTGCGCAACTTTCTCAACATCGAAGTGACCAACCTGGAACACCGGGGCGGCATCGAGTTGCAAACCACGCACCTCAACTCCGAAGTCACCAGCAGCCACTTCCTGCAATGGGCCCTCAAATACCAGCAGGAAAACATCAATGACCGCATCAATGAATGGGAACGCCTGGATTCAGCGGGGTATTCCATTCCTTACGATACTGCCAATATTTACCTGTTCAACGTACTCAAAACGAGCAACCAACTCAGTTCCAATCGCATCAATGGCTTTTTCCAAGATACTTACACCTTCCGCAACAACGGCAAGGGTGAATGGCGGATTTCGGCGGGAGTACGGGCCACGTATTGGGATTTGAACGAGGAAATGTTGATTTCGCCACGGGCACAGTTGTTGTACAAACCACTAAAGGGTGAAAAGGACATTTCGTATCGCCTGGCGGCGGGCTTATACGTGCAGCCACCTTTTTACCGCGAAATGCGTGCCCCCGACGGCAGCGTCAACACCGACCTCAAAGCGCAAAAATCGCTGCACCTGGTGGCGGGCCTGACCTACGATTTTTACATGGGCCAAAACCCTAAAAAATTCCGCCTGATCGGGGAGGCCTATTACAAGTCGCTCTGGGACATGGTATCGTATGAGATTGAAAACGTGCGCATTCGCTACTCGGGGCTCAACGATTCAGAAGGTTACATCACGGGTTTGGACTTGCGGATGAACGGCGAGTTTGTGCCCGGCGCAGAATCCTACATCAACCTCTCCTTTCTACGGGCTCGTGAGCGCATCCTGGGCGTACAGCACCTGGTGCGGGAAATTGGACAAGAGGAAGCAACTCAGGTCAAGGACGTACCCCGTCCAACTGACCGTTTTTTCAACCTCTCGATGTTTTTCCAGGATTACCTGCCGAAAAACGAAAATTTCAAGATGCACTTGAACCTCACTGTGGGTGGTGGACTTCCCTACGGTTTGCGCGGCAACAACATCGTGTACCGCAACACCTACCGCTTCAACCCCTACCACCGGGTCGACATTGGGTTTTCCATCCAGATGTGGGATCGCCTCAAAATGGCGGCTAAAAAACCGAACCACTACCTGCGCTTCACCCGCAACTCCTGGCTCAGCCTCGAAGTGTTCAACCTCCTCGACGTACAAAACCAGGCAGGCAACAACTGGATCAAAACAATTTTTCAACAACAATACGCCATCCCGACTTATTTGACCTCACGGAGGATCAATTTGAGGTTTAGGGTGGACTTTTAATTAGAGATGAAAGATGAAAGATGAGAGATGCTGCCGCAGCGTTTTTGACGATGACCTTGTCTAAGTCTCTGCGGTAGCCTCTTTCATCTCTCATCTTTCATCTCTCATCTTTCACTACATGGCCAAATCCAATACTCCACCACCACCTCCCGCCGCCCCCAAGATGAGCTTCGGGCGCAAGGTGCTGATTTTCTTTGTACTGCTCATCATCCTTTCCTTTTTGCTGGATGCATTGGGGGTGCCGATTGTGTATCGGTCGGAGGAGGAGAAGGTGTTGGAGCATCCGCATCGGTAGAGTTTACATTTACTTCATCTGCTGGATTAAGCCTTTATGGAAAGGGGGCATTATCTTTGACTTAATCGATAATCGCCCTTACCATGCAAAGACGCTCCTTCCTCCAAAACACCGCCGTAATCTCCATTCCTTTCCTGCTGGGCATCCCGCTTAGGAAAGCCCCAAAAATCCGCATCGGCCTCATTGCCGACATCCACAAAGACGCCATGTATGATGCCGACGATCGCCTGGCCACATTTCTCAAAGCTGCTCAAAAACGCAAACCCGATTTCATCCTACAAATGGGCGATTTTTGCCAGCCCATTCCTAAAAATCAAAACTTCCTCAACCTGTGGAATGCCTACCCTGGCGCCAAGTATCACCTGCTGGGCAACCACGACATGGATGGAGGCTTTACCCGCCAACAAACCATGGCCTATTACGGCATCCAGCAGAGCTACCATTCTTTTGACTTGAAAGGCTTTCACTTTGTATTTCTGGACGGCAACGACCCTAATCCCAAGCCATGGGCGGGTTACAACCGGCTCCTTGGCCCGGAGCAACTGAGCTGGCTACAAGCGGATTTGGAAAAAACCAAATTGCCTACCTTGATCTTTTCCCACCAGACCCTAGAAGACCCCGAAGTAGGGGTACACAATGCCTCCGTGGTTCGGCAAGTATTGGAGGCCGCCAATCAAAAAGCAGGATTCACTAAGGTCATCGCCTGCTTTAGCGGTCACAACCATACCAATTACCTTACCCAAATCAATGGCATCCATTATTGCCAAATCAACAGCGCTTCCTACCGTTGGGTGGGGGAACAATACCAACGGGTTCGTTTGAGTGAGGCCATCGACAAGCAATATCCCATCTTGCGGAGCACCATTCCGTATAAAGACCCTCTGTTTACTTTTCTTGAAATCGACCCCAAGCGTGGATTGATCCACTTAGAGGAAAAGGTAAGCGAATTTATTGGCCCTGGGCCTGCGGAAATGGGCATTGTGAACACCAATGCCAATGACCCAATCACCGCCCAGATTTCGGGATTTGAACTTGGATTTGGAAGAGGCTGAGTTTTCTGTTCAATCAAAATCTTTCTCCTCATCATACTCCACCAAATACGTACGGATTTCGACGCCATTGAGTACCTCATTCCCTTCCACTACTGGCGGTGGATAGCGCAAGTGATTGGGCGTAAAAACGAGGTATACTGCTTGGGTCAAACCCAGGCGTGAGGCGTAATACGACAGTTGTTTTTTACCCTTTTCAAACTGGGCAAAACCATAATATTTCTTCGCTTCTACGATGAATTCTTTACCCTGAATATTTAACAAAAGATCACTTTTTCCCAATCCAGTGTTGGCCTCGCGGTAACTTTTGCCCCCAGCTTGCTGCACAAACGCTGCCAAAAAAGTCTCAAAACTGTAAATCAGCCCAGCCTCTTTGATGCTCGCAAATTTACCCTGTTCGTCTTTTTCACGAAAGATTCCGAAGCCCCGCCTTTTGGCATAAGCCTTATAGAAATCAATCAACAAATCAAGGTTAAGTTGGCCATCCGGCAGAAAGAAGTCAGCAGCATAAATCGTTGCGCTAATGCGGTCTTTTTCACCATTGGTATAGGGATAAAACACATCGTGCAAGCGTTTTTTGTAATAGGGTACCCAGAATTGCACATTTCCCCCTTCTCCTTTTCGTATCAAACCATTGGTATGCAATACCTTGATGGCCTCTCGGTCGATTCGGAAAGGAATTTCAATATCCGTAAACAACAGGGATTCAATAAAAGGCCGAAATGCCCGGGCCTGTTTGAGGATGTTGGCGAAGTTTTTGTCGATGGCTTCGGTCAAGTACCATTCTTCCACCGCCAAATAGTCTTGGTAATTGATCAGCGGTTTGGCTTTGTTCCGAGCCACCAATTGGTAGGCAAATCCATTGACCAAGCCAGGCTGGTTGGCGGTGATTTCGCTGATTTTTTGGATCACCCGAGGCTCAAATTGCTGCTCGGTTTCCTGTTCGTGTTGCTGCAGGAGTTCGGCTGTTTCTGCATCAGTAAAGTAAGGCACATTGAGGTTCTCGGTAATGTTGAAAGGGCTGGCATTGTCTTCAGCTACGCCAACAATATTGCTTACACCCACCAGAATCACACTTTTTAAACAATGTTCTTGGCGGGAATGGTACAGATTGCGGATGGTGTGCAGAAATTGTCCAAAAAGATCTGGGTTGAGTCCTTCAACTTCGTCAAAAATGAGGACTACTTTACCTTCTCCAAAAGTTTTTACGATACGAGAAAATTCACTCAAGGATTGACAAATCGGTAGCGGGTAGCCTAGTTGCTGGAATACTTCACCTAATTCAATCAACAAATCATTGAGAGGAGCATTCCGATAATTTTCAAAATTAAATTGAGCCACTTTATATCCTCTTTGGGTCAAACGCTCATTCAATTGCCTGAAATAAGTGCTCTTCCCCGTCTGACGTGGTGCCCAAATCGTGAAATACCGCTCCCCTTCTACCAGATTTAATCCAGTTTGCAACAGATCTTCCCGATATAAGGTATAGTGTTGCTCCGGGAAGTTCGGCCCCGAAGTGTTGAAATAACGCATTTGCGAAGTATTTGGGGTGAAAATACAAAAAACTAGTGATACGGGAGGATGTAGGTGCAATGCGGTTGGAGTTGATTTGGCTAAGCTGTTGTTTTAGGTTCCCATCAAACCAATCAAACCCTTCCTCTAATAAAAACTTTCGTATTTAAACAAGCTATCCATCGTGATAACCTGATCTATCTGGCCGATGCTGGCTGGACTATGTTTGACTGGATAGGTAGTGATCAGGGTGTTGAAAAACACTAGCGCACTTTGAGGAGTTTCTTCACAAAACTTTGTTGTTGGCCACTTATTTTTAGGAAGTATGTCCCAACTTGAAGTGCAGCAATATTGATTTTTGTGCTACTGCTTGTGGAGGTAGTTTCAAATACCAATTGGCCTTGCATGTTGTAAATGCTGATGGTTTGCCGTCCCGTCAAATTACTTTGAATGTTTACAAACTCTTGAGCTGGGTTGGGGAATACCTTTAGTTGCTCATTTGTGGGAATATTCGATCCAATCGAGCTAACAATCGGAGCTTTACAGTTACAGTCGTTGGTGTACACTTCAAATTCCAGTAAACGATAATAGGCAAGGTTGTAATTGGTCAAACTGAGTTTTACGTATCTGCCCTTTACATTTTGCAAATTCTTGTACAAATCGACGTTTCCATTGCCATTGCTGGTACCCGCAACGGTGGTATAATTGGCATTGTCGTTTGAGACTTGTAGGGTGTAGTTTTTACCAAAAAGCAACAAGTCCCAATACAATTTTACGGCTGAGATGATTTTTACACTGCCTAGATCGATGATTGCCGATGCTACCGGCTGCCCAAATGCACTGGACCAGGCAGTATTCTTATTGCCATCTTTTAGGTTTAATCCCGCATTGGCCAGTGATGCATCCAAATTGCTTGAAACAAATACGCTGCCCAATTTTGATTCTGCAGGGCCAGTGTTGACATTGCTACTATCTACCCAAACGGGCACATTTTCGGCATTTACATTGGTTCCAATGGCTTCAAATTCTGCCTTGCTCAGGTAGTGAACTTTTGGAAGATAACATTTCATGAAACCATTTCGCCAGTTGGTTCCAACGAGTGTTTTGTCGTACAAGGTGGCTGAATAATCGGAATGTGCAAAATCCAGATTGTGTTCATGCGGAGCTAAGCTAAAGCGCCAATCCGGCGCAATACAAAGCCAGCGGATCAGAAGTCCCAATTCGCTTTGCGTTCCCCAATCAACCCAGGAAACGCCATTGCTTGGATTTGCGTTTCGGGGCTTATCACCCGGACGAGAAAAAGCAATGACATAGTTTCTATTCCCATCAATGATCACATCCGCATCAGAAATGGCGTGAATGGTGGTGGCGGGCAAAGGAGAAAAAGGATCTACGTCAATCCCACAAACACTCCAATACCTTAAATCCCCACCTGTCATCGTTCCTTCTCCATTTCTTGTCGATGGAAAAGTAGGCAATTTGCCCGTAAGCACTGCAACCATTCCAGGTGGAACGGTAACGGTCCTTCCGAAATAACTGATGTAGTTGTTGGTGGTAGCATGGGGTTCAATGTTGCCTGGCGCTGGCTGGAATTCACCTCTCCCAGTCCAACCCAAATCAATCTGCCTCACGCGAGCCGTGCTATCTGTCCAATTGTTGCTGAGACAAATGCCATTCAGAATTCCTCGGGAAACTCCCCAGGATTTGAACCAGCCCACCGATGGGCCAAAATTTGGGTTGGGTTGAGTAAGGGTGTTGCGATTGGGAATGGTTGTGTTGGCCCGTGTGAGGAGTTTGGAAAAATCAGAGCCAATAAAATATTTTTCACCAGTGGGGAGCTCAAAATACACTTTGGGAAAAGGTACTCCTCCTAAAGCATCCACATTGTTGTCGGGTTCATAGATGCGTATCCAAACGTTACCCAAATCCCAGGGGCCTTGCTGGTCGGGAGGCAAAGGTGTTCCGGCCAGGGTTTGAAAACCCAAGGGCCCTTGATAAGTGATTAAACCACCTTTACGTGCGTTAGAATTTTTTCGGTAAGGGTAGCTGTGAGCGGAACCATTGAGCAAGGTTGGATTACCTGTCGTTAAGTCATAAGTTACCTTGTACTTTCGGTTTTTAGCGTTTCGATTGGCACCGACGCGGAAGGGGTTCTCACTGCCAGGTTCCGGAATGATGTCTGCATCCACTATGGACACTTCAGCGGTTCCAAATTGGCGTTGGGCATAGTATTCCAACCCATTTAGAGGCGGCGTTACTTGAATGGAAAAAAAACGACAGTGCGGAAACTCACCTTCAATGACCAACTTGCTGCCAAATGGGGCCAAGGCTGTGCCCAGCAATAAATAAGTAATCTTGGGATCTGGAATCCCCGCATACAATGAATCCTTATTGATTGGTTTTGCATACCGAACGGCCCAAGTTTCTGCCGCTGAAACTGAATCGGGATGTTTTAAATAAAAATCTTGGCAATCCGAAATCCCTCGTGGAATCAGGCGGGCTGGAATCTTAGCGGGGACTAATCCTTGCCTCCATTTGTAAATGTAGGTTTCTAAGCTATCAGATAATGCCTGGGCTTGTGAAACTACCACTGCTGGTGGTAAACTGGGGTAGGGTGTGGAAGGAGGCAAACAGCCAGTCAGGCTTAGGCCGATTGCAGCTAAAGTTAAATAGTAGTACCTTGTCATTTGATATTCGGCTTTTGTGATGCCGAAAATTACGGGTTATATCCTGCCCAATCTCTTGATAAATATCAAAAAATCAATAGCTATCTGACCTCAATCGGCTTAGTGTTTCTATGCTTATATTCAAGTAGGATGCGATGTATTTTAAAGGCACAACTTTAAAAAGGGGCTGATACAAAAGTAAAAACTCCTCGTATCGCTCACGAGCCGTTTTGTTCAACATGCCATTGTTTCGTTTAATCAGCTCAATTAAATAGTGCTGATTGATCAGTCGCCCCATTCTTTCCCAGGTTTGGCTTTTATCATACAAACTTTGAAGGGCTGTGTTGGTAATGCTTATTGCAAGGACGGGTGTGATGGCCTGAATGATGAATGGTTGTGGTTCACTGGTGGTAAATCCGGCATAATCTGTTGCTAGGCTGCCAACTGAATTGAACCAGGTTGTTATTTCTAGCTCGTTTTCAACCAAGGTGTAATGCCTCGCAACCCCTTCAACAATGAAGTAAAGTTTATTGCAAGGAATGTCTTTTGATACGATCTTTTGACCTTTTTTAAATTTCTCGTATTGAACAACATTCAGGAATTCGTTCCATTCCTCCTCAGTTGGCTCGACAAAATGGGAGATGAGCTGCTTAAGCAATGAATGGTTTTGAAAAATAGTATCGTCTTTCATTAGATGAACTAAAGGCTGTAAAATTGCCATTTCGAAGGGCTTTGGTATCTAAATCCTCTAAAAAACGGGCTAATTTGGTTGAAGTTGCTTTTGCGAAGATAAATTTAAGCAAAACCAGTGCACATTACAAGGTCACAAAGTGGATTTGGGAGCTAACTAGCCGAAGTGAAAATGCCAGCTTGAAAACTGATCAAACTTAAATCTGCTGATCTGGCGATTTTTTTTAAACCCAACTATTTCTCTCATTTACCCCGATTTTAAAAAATCGGGAAACGGACTTGCAAAATCCCCAAACTCCTCGTACATTTGCCGCGCTCAGGACCTACCGCTTGTTCGTCAAGGTAAGTAGGTCATGGTTTAACCTTGTAATTGTTAACCAACAATGGCTGTTAGAATTAGATTGCAGCGCATGGGCCGCAAAAAACGCCCATTCTACCAAATTGTGGTAGCCGATTCTCGCTCTCCTCGTGATGGACGTTTCATCGAAAATCTGGGATCTTACAACCCAATGACCAAGCCTGCCACCATCGAAATCGATCGTGACAAAGCTTACGATTGGGTAAGCAAAGGTGCTCAGCCTACCGATACCGTTCGTGCGATCTTGCGCTTCAAAGGAGTGTATTACCGCAAGCACCTCATGCGTGGGGTTGCCAAAGGTTCCATGACCGTTGAAGAAGCAACCGAGAAGTTCCAAGCTTGGGTTGATGCCAAGGAGTCGAAAACCGCTGCTCGTGTACAAAAAACTGCTGAAGAGAAAGAAGCTTTCCGCTTGGCAGTATCTGGTGTAGCCAAGGCTAAACCCGTACCCGTTGTAGAAGAGCCAGTAGCTGAAGCAGAAGAAGAAGTGACTGAAGCAACTGCTGAAGAAACTCCTGCTGAAGAAACCAGCGAAGCACCTGCTGAATAAGCAGCGCCATTCAGGGTTCGGATGCTAAGTTCGAACCCTGAATAAAACTTGAATCTTTCATTTGGAGATTCGCCCCAAAGAATTTATCTTTGCCATATGGTGAAGAAAGGACAAAAAATTTTGTCCAAACCAACAAGGCTATACTTTAATCATTAATATATCGCGGACCTGGTAGTGCTTTAAGTTGCACTATCAGGTTTGCCTTTAAAAAGAGCAGGCATATGTACGAACTCGATCAGCAATACTTGGAAGAACTGGAAACCATCGCCTCCGAAATTCAAGAATCTGACGAACTGGCCCGGTACCTGGATAGCGAAGAGGAAGAAGACTTCACGCGCCTGAAAGAGTTATACGAACCACGCATCGCCCTTATTTACGAAGCGGTTGCCAAAGACAATCCATTGCAACTCATTTCCTTTGAGTTGGTCTTACTCGACCCGATCTTCGAGGGCTTGTTTTTGCCCAGAATCCTGGGGTATTCCGTGCTGCGAGGTGAGGTCAACCAGCAGGTCAAGTACGTGCGCCCACAAGAGCACTTCAAGGACATTCTGTTGGCCATTTGTGGCTCCACCAATTTTGAAATCATAAAAAAGCGGATTGGCCAAACCATTCAAATTGGTTTTGCGCTGAGCAGCGATATCTGGATCACCAACCTGATCAACAGCATCACCAACAAACGCATCCGCTACTACCTGCAAGGGCAAAAGCTGGATCGTTACCGTCGGGACAGCGATCGTAAGGTGGGACTGGATCGTTACCACAATCAATTTCGCAACGATCATTTCCATACCGCAGAATTTCCAAATACTGCCGCAGACCTTCCTGTGCTCTTCAATCCACTGAAGAACTTTTTGATTCACCGGGCTTCGGTCAAGGTGAACAATGCCAGTTTGTTGGAACCACTGGACAAGTTTGTGCTCAACGAATCATTGCAAGGCACTACCGAGCACATGCAGGTGATGGCCATTTACGCGATGTTCTACGACCTGAGCGATGCCAGCCGCAAACAACTGAGCAACATTTTTAATAAAGTTCGGGAAAAATCGACTGGATTCAGCGAGCGCTTCCTGCATTTTTTGATGGAATTGCACCACCATCCGGTACTTAAAATTTTGCCCGAGGCAGACAAAAAAATGTCAGCGCTCGTAGATAAAACCTACAACGACAAGTTGAGCGAATACTACCAAGTGCTCGACATCATTCACGATAAAGGCTACATCAACGAGGAAGCACACGAAGCGGTAAAAGTGTTTTACAACAAACATGAAGGGATGTCGACCATCAACGAATGTGTGCGGCAAACCGTTTTCCAATACTTCAATCGCTTCATCAGCAACCTGGAAGAGCGCCATTATCCCGATTTGTTCGACATCTCGAAACAATTCTCGATCTACATGCGCATTTTTGTGAACGAACAGTTCAACCAGGGTTTGAAAGACTTGTCGATGAACTTCGTTACCCGCTCACTGACTCGATTTGTCGACAAGCGGGGCAAGGACTACCAGGACATCAAGAAATTTGTCGCCTCGGCTTTTGTCGATTTCGGCTTCCTCAAGGAAAAAGAAGTGGTCGAAATGTTCAAAACGCGGCGGAAGAAAAAGGCAGAATAAGCCCACACTACTGCAAATTTTGCTTGGAGGGTTTCAATTGCCACGTGCTTTAGCTCGTGGATTCGGAGTGCAACTTTGAATTGGGCTTCAGCCCTCACTTAAGCATTAAGGCTTGGGCTAAAGCCCTATCAAGAGGATGAACCTCGACCCACGCGCTAAAGCACGTGGCAATTGATGTCCTCTGCTCCCAAAAGACAATATGTTCATTAGGACGGAGTAAGCCGGACTTTATGAATGAAATAGTTGAAAGATGTTACTAGGCGGGCCAGATCGTAGGCTCGCCTTTTTCATTTTGGATTTCGAGATTGCGGATTTTGGCTACTGCTTGCGTTCAGGAATTTTGATTAATCCCAATTTGGTTTTCAAAACTGAAAACCAAACACTAAACGAGCTATAAATGCCAAAGGCAACGCTCCATCCGAAATCCGAAATCCGAGATCCGAAATTCTCAATCAATGAGCCGCATCGTCATCATCTCCAACCGACTTCCCCTCACCATTCAGCAAAATGGCGCGGGCTTAAGTTATTCATCCAGTGCGGGAGGCCTGGCTACGGGGCTCAACTCGTTGGATGACTCCCTGGAGCGGGTTTGGGTGGGCTGGCCTGGGGAAGAAATTGTTGATCTGGCAACCCAGAATCAGGTGCGTGAAGACCTGCTCAAAACCGGATTGGTCCCCGTTTTTTTGAGCAAAAAAGAAATTGAGCTCTACTACGAGGGATTTAGCAACAAAACCATCTGGCCGCATTTTCACTATTTTACTCAATACACCACCTATCAGGACGAATATTGGGAGGCTTACAGTTTGGTCAATCAAAAATTTGCGGAAGCCCTCAAACCCATCATCCAGCCCGATGACCTCATTTGGGTGCACGATTATCAATTGATGCTGTTGCCTGCGATGATCCGCGAGTTTGCGCCCCGGAACTCGATTGGATTTTTTCTACACATTCCCTTTCCTTCTTACGAGATTTTTCGGGTATTGCCCTGGCGCGAAGCATTGTTGAAAGGTCTTTTGGGCGCCGATCAAATCGGTTTCCACACCTTTGGCTACATGCGCCACTTCCTCAGTGCGGCCTACCGTTTGGGCGGGCACGAGCACTTGTACGGCAAACTGCGCGTAGGCAATCGCCTGATCAATGTGGACGTTTTCCCGATGGGGATTGATTATGAAAAATATGCCCACCCCGGTATCGATTTGTTTGCCAACGACGATTCGTTCAAAATCAAACAACTGGCCAGGAATCGCCGCATCATCATTTCCATCGATCGACTGGACTATACGAAAGGGATTCCGCAGCGCATCAAGGCTTTTGAACAGTTCATCGAGCGCTACCCGGAATACATTGGCAAGGTGTCGCTGGTGCTGATTGCGGTGCCTTCCCGTTCCAACGTGGACAATTACCGCAAGCTCAAGCAGAGCATCGATACCCTGGTCGGCAAACTCAACAGTGCCTACGGTACCTTTGACTGGATGCCGATCCAATACCTGTACCGCTCCCTAAATTTTAATGAGTTGAGTACCTTGTACCAGGTAGCGGACATCGCGATGATCACGCCCCTACGGGATGGCATGAACCTGGTGGCCAAAGAATACATCGCCGCCAAGGATGAACACAAACGGGGCGTACTCATCCTCAGCGAAATGGCCGGGGCTGCCAATGAGTTGAGCTCCGCCTTGCTGGTCAACCCGCACGACATCAACAAGATGGCGGAGGTGATCAAACAGGCTCTGGAAATGAACGAAAATGAGCAGGTTTGGCGCATGGAAACCATGCAACAACACCTCAAACGCTACAATGTCAAACATTGGGCGAATACTTTTGTGCAGGAACAAAAACGACTCATGGAACAACAACAAGCCTTCAACAACATGGTACTCTTGCATGGCCCCCACCGCAATGCCCTGCTGGAGAAATACCGCAGTGCCCAGAATCGCCTGATCATCCTGGATTACGATGGTACCCTGATGTCCTTTCATCCCGATCCCCAGGCAGTTGCGCCCGACGCGGATTTGATGCGTTTGTTGAGCCAGTTGAGTAGCATTGTGGGCAACAAATTGATTATCAATAGTGGCCGTGACCACCAAACCCTCCAAACCTGGCTCGGCCCACTCGGCATCGACATGGCTGGCGAACACGGCGTGTGGATCAAACGCAATGGGCAGTGGAAAATCAACCCGGGCTTGTCCAATACCTGGAAAACAGATATTCGCCCGGTGCTGGAACACCTGGTGGAACGTACGCCCGGCTCATTTGTAGAAGAAAAAGATTACTCCCTGGCCTGGCATTACCGCCGCATCGACCGCGACCTGGGCGAAAAACGGGTACGCGAAATCCGCGACGGGCTTTTGTACATCACCGCCAACCTCGACCTGCAAGTACTGGAAGGCAACAAAGTAGTGGAAGTCAAACATGCCAGTGTGAGCAAAGGCAAAGCGACCCTGAGCTGGCTCAATGAGCAAGACTGGGATTTTGTATTGGCCATCGGCGATGACCGCACGGATGAGGATGTATTTCGGGTATTGCCAGAGGAACATTCTTTTACGGTGAAAGTTGGGCTGGAGCAGAGTGCTGCGCGGTATACGCTGGCGAATGTGGAAGAGGTACGGGGGCTGTTGGCGGAGTTGGTGACGGCGGGGTTTTAGATTTTTTGGTCTATTTAAAAGTAGCTATTTTTAGGTTTCAGACAAAAAAATCATTTTTTCTGTCTGAAACCTGATTTCAAAAACATGTTTCAGACAAAATTATTCATTTTTTTGTCTGAGTTGGGTCAAAGGAATCTTGTATAAGCCCCTAAAAAAACCTAATTTTATCCAGTCAAACACTAAAAATGTACCTCAACGACCAACAAGTACAAACGATTCGTCACTATTTTCAAGACAAGCCTGTCTTGAAGGCTTATCTATTTGGTTCGTTTGTGCGAGGGGAAGCTGAAGAAAAAAGTGACGTGGATATTTTAGTAGAACTCGATTACACGCAACCTGTGGGTCTTGAGTTTGTCGGCATGAAATTAGACCTTGAAGACCTATTGGGCCGTGAAGTGGATTTGGTGTCGTCGCGAGGGCTTTCAGAGTTTATTGGCCCGACAATTCATCAAGAAAAAACGTTGATTTATGCCCGATAGGTTTGGAGATAAAGGGCGGATAGAGCACATGCTTAAAGCCATAAAAACCATAGAGTCCTACACTCAAAAAATCACCTTTGAACAGTTTCAACAAGATAACATGCGCTTAGATGCCTGCATTAGGCAGCTAGGTATTGTAGGAGAAGCCGCAAATCGGATTTCTCCAGATTTAATAGCTCAGTACCCCAATGTACCCTGGCGTCAAATTATTGGTCTGCGAAATATTCTGATTCATGAGTATTTCGGAGTTGATGACAAAAGCATTTGGGATATTATTACATTGAACCTTCCTCCTTTGAAAGAGAATTTGCAGGAAATTTTGTCGGAGCTTCGAGCTTAATGGTGGTATTTTAGATTTTAGACCTCGATTCTCACCTTTATTGAATCAATTTTTTACATTTGGAAAAACAATCGCCCGGCTGTGCTTATGCCCCCCTTGTCACCTTAAATCCTAATCATATGAGTGCAGCAGCAAAAACCATTTTTTACTTTTCTATTTATCTGGTAGGACTGGGACTTACCCTTCTGATTGTCCCGAATATGCTCTTGAACCTATTCCAACTGCCTTCAACCTCCGAAGTATGGATTCGGGTTATTGGAATGTTTGTGCTTACTCTGGCCTATTATTATTGGGAGGCCGCCAAGTCCGATTTGGTCACCTTTTTCCGCATGACCGTTACTTCTCGCATGACCGTGATTTTGTTTTTTGGAGCTTTCGTGCTCTTAAAAATGGCAGGGCCAACTTTGATTCTTTTTGGGGTTGTCGATTTGCTGGGCGCGTTGTGGACTCGCCAGGCTTTGCCAAAAAGGAAATAACCACTACCTGAATGAAAGGAAGCCTGTTATTCATGGGCTTTCTTTTCTAAATCTTGCATTTACATCCCATTTTCCCCCCATACGCACTCAAAACGACCTAATACCCATCTTTCCCCAACTTTCTGCATTTCAAAATGTATATTTGCTGCACTCGATTTTACCGCAACAAAACCGAATCACCTATGCAGCGTTGGAGTATACTCTTTTTCCTTTTGGCATTCAGCCTTCCATTTACTTCCATCCGTGCCCAGGCACCCAAACGTTACACCTCCGGGGAAATTTATGAAGCCGTCAAGAAGCTGAATTTTTTAGGTTCAGCCCTGTACATTGCGGCGCACCCCGACGATGAAAATACCCTGTTTATCTCTTATCTTGCCAATGAGCGCAAGGCCAATGTGGCTTACCTGTCGCTTACGCGTGGGGATGGCGGACAAAACCTGATTGGTCCCGAAATTCGGGAACTGCTGGGTTTGTTGCGTACCCAGGAACTGCTGGCGGCCCGGCGTATTGATGGGGGCAAGCAGATGTTCACTCGCGCCAATGATTTTGGGTTTTCCAAAAACCCTGCTGAAACTTTCCAAACCTGGGATCGCAACGATGTTTTGGGCGACGTTGTATGGGCCATTCGCCAATGGCAACCCGACGTGATCATCAATCGTTTTGACCACCGCACCGCAGGCACTACCCACGGCCACCACACGGCTTCTGCCGTCCTTTCGGTAGAGGCATTTGACTTGGCCAACAACCCCCAGGCTTATCCTGAGCAATTGGCTTACGTCAAGCCCTGGCAGCCCCGCCGTACGTTTTTCAACATCTCCTGGTTTTTCTTTGGCAGCCGCGCCGCTTTTGAAAAAGCCGATAAATCTAAACTATTCAGTGTAGAAGCTGGAGGATATTTCCCCAATCTGGGCAAATCCAATACTGAAATTGCTGCCGAAAGCCGCAGTTCACACCGTTGCCAGGGCTTCGGTTCGATGGGTACCCGGGGTACCAGTCAGGAGTACCTCGAATTCATCAAAGGCGACGAACCCAAAAGTAAAACCGACCTCTTTGAAGGCATCAATACCACCTGGACCCGCGTACCCGGTGGGGCACCCATCGGTGTCATCTTGGCGGCAGTGCAAACCAAATTTCGCTTCGACAATCCAGCGGCCAGTGTACCTGAACTGGTCAAAGCCTATCAATTGATTGAAAAACTGCCTGACGGATATTGGAAAAGGGTGAAATTGGTGGAGATCAAAGACGTGATCAAAGCCTGTTTGGGCCTTTACCACGAAACAGCCACTGCCGATTTTTCTGCTGCTCCTGGCGACGAAATGACCATCCGTACCGAGGTCATCAACCGCAGTCCGGCCATCGTGGTGTTGGATAAAGTGAGCATCGATCCGATTGGGCTGGATACCGTATTCAACAAGCCGTTGGCCAACAACCAGGGACTGATCTGGCCGCGTAAAGTGCGCCTGAACAAAGACATGGCCTATACCAGCGCTTATTGGCTGACTGAGCCTGGCACGACAGGCATGTATGCCGTGAAAGATCAACAAATGCGGGGCAAACCCGAAACGCAACGCGCTTTCAAGGCTCGTTACCACTATAAAATCGCGGGGGTTCCCATCGTCTACGAAACGGACATTGTGTACAAGGATGCAGACCCGGCCAAAGGAGAAATTTACCGCCCTTTCGAGATCATTCCCCCTGTGTTTACTAAAGTGAGTGAAAAAGTATTGGTATTCGCCGACAACGCTGCCAAGCCGGTTAGCATACAAGTAAAAGCCGGGAAAGGAAACATCAGCGGAACCCTCAAATTGGGTGTGCCGAGTGGCTGGAAAGTGGAACCCGCTGAGGCCAATTTCAGCATTGCCAAAAAAGGTGATGAGAAGAGCATCAAATTTATGGTCACGCCTCCATCAGGGGCCAGCGAAGGAAAAATTTTCCCGGTAGCGACCATTGATGGGCAGAATTACAGCAAGGAAATGCTCGAAATCAAGTACGACCATATTCCGGCTCAAACCGTGTTGCTCAATGCTGAAGCCAAGGTAGCCCACATCGAGTTGAAAAAAGCGGGGCAACTATTGGGGTACGTAGCTGGGGCAGGAGACGACATTCCCGCCAGCTTGCAACAGATCGGCTATAAAGTAGACATGCTGGGTGAAAAAGACCTCACTCCCGAAAACCTGGCCAAATACGATGCCGTCATCATGGGGATTCGGGCCTACAATACCATCGACGCTTTGTCCTATCGGCAAACCAATTTGATGGAGTACACCCGCAAAGGAGGCACATTGATCGTACAATACAATACCAACTTTGAGTACAAAGTCGAAGCCAGTGAATTGGCCCCCTATAAATTGAGTGTGTCCCGTGATCGGGTGACCGATGAAAATGCCGAGGTTCGTTTCCTGAAACCTGAGCACAAAATCCTGAATCAACCCAACAAAATTACGGCTCAGGACTTCAGCGGCTGGGTGCAAGAACGTGGCTTGTATTTCCCGAATGATTGGGACAAAACGAATTTTGACGCCATCCTCTCGTCCAATGACCCTGGGGAACCCGCCCGCGATGGTGGTTTGCTGGTGGCCAAATATGGATCGGGGTATTACATTTATACGGGTTATTCCTGGTTCCGGCAATTGCCTGCGGGCGTTCCAGGGGCGTTCCGGCTTTTTGCGAATATGATTTCGATTGGGAAATAAACATGAATCATCCCGAATTTTCAAAATAAACCCAAAGCGACATAATTTTCACAAAGAAAGCACAAAGAAGCACAAAGGGCACAAAGTTAGACGTAGACGACGCTTCGCTTTGTGTCCTTTGTGTCCTCTTTTTTTCCTTTGTGATAAAAAAATGTCGCTTTCGTGATGTTCAAGAAATTTGGGATGATTCATGTTTAAACCTTACATATATGCTCGATAGACCACCCTTTTTCAAGTCCTGGAATCAAGTTTATTTCCTGGTCTTTGTATTCAATGCAGTGTTGATTGTATTGTTTTATTTGATTACTCGATTATTTGCCTGACAACCTATGAATTGGATCGATTGGCTGGTAATGCTGGCCACCCTCATTGGAATCGCAGCTTACGGAATCTGGAGAACCCGCCATATCCGGTCTTCGGAAACCCACATGCGCGGCAGCGACGACCTGAATTGGATGGTCATTGGTTTCAACATCATGGCTACCCAGGCCAGTGCGGTCACCTTCCTCTCCTTGCCCGGCCAGGCTTACGAAGATGGCATGCGCTTTGTGCAGTTTTATTTTGGTTTGCCTTTGGCGATGATCTTTCTGAGCATTTTTGTCATTCCGTACTACTACAAGCTCAAGATATACACCGCTTATGAATACCTGGAAAATCGTTTCGGCGTGAATACCCGGGTGTTTACCGCGCTTTTGTTTTTGTTGCAGCGGGGCTTTTCCACGGGTTTGTCCTTTTTTGCCCCTTCCATCGTGATGTCGCAATTGTTGGGTTGGTCGCTGAATTTTACCATTCTGTTTATTGCTGGGCTGATTCTGGCCTATACCTATGTGGGTGGTTACAAAGCAGTGAGTTACACCCAAACCTTGCAGTTTTCGGTGATTTGGCTGGGCCTGTTTTTGGCAGCGGGGATCGTTTTTTTCCAATTGCCTTCCGATGTCCATTTTAGCGATGCGCTGAGCATTGCGGGTAAAATGGGCAAAGTCAACCTCGTGGATTTTGAGTTTGATTTATCCAATCGATATAATTTTTGGTCGGGCATCATCGGGGGGGCCTTCTTGGCCATTTCCTATTTTGGCACCGACCAGTCGCAGGTAGCGCGTTATTTGGGTGGTAAGTCCCTGGCCGAGGGGCGTTTGGGCTTGATGCTCAATGCCATGATCAAGGTACCCATGCAATTCCTGATTCTGGGGGTAGGGGTGCTGGTTTTTGTATTTTACTTGTTCAATCAAGCCCCATTGCACTTCAATTCCAACAACGTGAATCGCCTGAGTGGCAGCGCAGCGGAGCAGTATCAGGTATTGGAAACCCAGCAAAAAGTGGTTTTTGAACAACGGCGCACAGCAGTTGACCAAATGATGCAGGCCATGCGCAGTGGGGATGACAAAGGTACAGCTATGGCACAAGCGGAAGTAGAAACCTTACACGCCACCGAATTGCAACTGCGTGAAGATGCCAAAGCCCTGATTAAAGACCATGTGCCCAACGCGGCTACCAAGGATACCGACTATGTTTTTATCTCTTACGTGTTGCAATACATGCCCATTGGAGTGATAGGCTTACTCATAGCCATGATTTTGGCTGCTGCGTGCTCCTCGGGTGCTTCGGCAATCAATGCCCTGGCCACCACTACGGTAATCGACATTTACCAGCGCTTGTACAAACCGGAGGCGAGTGATCGGCATTATTTGCGGATGTCCAAGTTTTTCGTGGCGGCCTGGTGTTTGATTTCCCTGGGTTTTGCCTTTTCTGCCCAGTTGTTCGACAATTTGATCCAGGCGGTCAACATTATCGGTTCCATCTTTTATGGGGTCATCCTTGGGGTGTTTCTGGCGGCTTTTTTCCAGCCAAAAGTAAAAGGACGGGCGGTGTTCATTGCCGCTATTTTGACCCAAATCATCGTCATCGTGGTGTATGTGCTCAGTGAGTACAAAATTGATTTGAACCTGTTTGGCTTGGTTATTCCGGTGCGGGTGGCGTATTTGTGGTTGAACTTGATTGGATGTTTGTTGGTGATGGGGATTGCGGGGATTTTGCAGGGGGTGATGCCGGAGAAGGGCGATAAAAATATTGTTGATGCTTCGGCTTAAAATTTGTCCTGAAAAGGATTGGCCTGAATTTAATACCAATCATTTTCCAATATGGGAAATCTCGAAAAAATTGGAAAAATAAGCATCAGGATACTCTTTTTGAGTGTAATCATCCCATGGGTATCTTGTGAAAGCATAAAAGCTCAGGAAAATAAATTCCCGCAATTGATGGGGAACCGTTTTCTCACGATTTGTTCCTTAATCAGGGTCAATCAGATTGAGGTAAGGAGAGATACTGCTATCGGAACCGATGAATCAGAAATACATACTGCCGCTTCAGCCCGCCTTTTCCGGGAAACCATTGAGAAAAACTTGCCAGGGGCCAAAATTACCTGGGCACTTAGCTGGTTGGCACTTAAAGACCAGCGCGAGAATTATGTGGAATTAAAGAAGCAGATCGTTTTTTACCATAAAAAGTATGGCGATGAAATCACCTTTATTCCCGGAGGCTTTTTCGCCAATATGCACAATACCCGAGCGCAAATCAATCGGGATTTGCATGAAGGGCTGCAGATGGTCTCGGATTTGGTCGGTGGCGGGTACCGCCCGCTGAGCGTTATCTCGGGATTCCTCGCTGCTGATAACCTCAAATACCTGGCTGAAAAGGAGGGGATCCATGTTTGCCAGGGAAATATCTGGAGCCAGTATGCCGTGGACAATGGCGATGGAGAGGGTTCGATTTCTTATCCTTATTATCCTTCAAGCGAACATTTCTGTAAACCCGCACAAAGCAAAAAGGACCGGATCGATTGTGTCAACCTCGATGGTTGGACCGTTGATTTTATCAATGCAAGATATCCCGCTGCTCAATTTATCAATGGAGTGAGGTGTGGCAGCCGGCAAGGTGTTGGCCCGATCGAAACCATTCTTCGGCAAGGTACACCCTTGGGAACCAAAGAAATGCTGGCAACGACGGCCGCGCATTTCGATAAAGGATATGAACTCAATAATTTTGCCTGGGTAACCTGCATCTGGGAATTAAGCCTTTTGAAAGTCAACAAAAAAAACGATGGCATGGAAGGGCTGAATATCTGGCTGAGTGAAATAAGCAAACGCTGGCCCCAAACAAAAGGCATAACCCATGGAGAATTGGGAATGGCCTGGCGGAAACAATTTAAAAACAACAAAAACATCAACTATCGGTTCGTTCAGCGCGGCTCTGGAGTTTGTGCATCAGATACAAGTCTGCAAATCAGATGGTTCATGAATAAAGATTTCAGACTGGCATTGCTGTCCAATCGGAACGAAAACGATCAGGAAAAGGTGATTGATTTTACCCGTTATGATTTGAAAGCACAAGAACCTGCTGATCCTAAACAAGGGCAAACCATTCGCAACTGGAGCCTGATGAACAGGCTCAATCAGAAAGGGACGCGACCTCAGGATAAGCCCATTAATATCAATGAATTGAATGCGGAAGAAAAGGCAATTGTTAAGAGGAGGTACCCGGAGTTAATTGAGGGAAATTGAAGGTTAGCGGGATGTGTACACTTTAGCGCATTTTTGGTAATTAGTAGAATACATGCTATCGCCTCTATCTCCGCATCACCTCCCGCATCACCCCCAAATCCAAAGGCTTCCCCAAAAACACATCCGCCCCTGCCACAATCGCCTCCCGCTGCAAATCCATGGCACTGAACAAAATGACGTACATCTCCGGGTTGATGGATTTGAATTTTTCGACAAAGTTTAGCCCTAAGCCATCCGGCAGATTATTGTCCAGCAAAAGGATATCTGGTCGCAAGCGTTCTGCTATCTGCACGGCCTCCTGGAGCAAATTGGCAGTTTCCACGGTTTTAAATTCCTGCCGAAAACTACGTTTCAAAAGCAGACAAACGTCTTCTTCGTCATCAACAATGAGTAAACTTCTCTGGTCTTCCATGGGTATTTGAATCTAATAGACCTTGTTTGTTCTGGCAGTCTAATCACCCTTTATAAGCAAAAGTCATTCCAGCGTTGATTGGATGAAAATACAACAACGGAGCCAGAATCAAGCCGATTTTTGGGACTATTCTTCCACATGAGGTTGATTTTCCACAGTTTTCTACACAACGCCCTAACATCGCCACACTTTATACCTGGCATGATATTCTTGGTAGATTAGTCGTAAGCAAGCGAAAACAGTGAATCATTTCTGATGGTCTCACGTTCATCTTGCCCTTATCGTTCACACAAAATCTCCAGATCATGTCCAACAAAAATCTGTTAATGTCCTTTATCACCGGTGCTGCAACTGGTGCGGTTTTGGGAATCCTTCTTGCGCCAGCTTCCGGTAAAGAGACCCGCAAAAACATCGCGAAAGCAAAACAACAATCGGAAGAATACCTGGAAGAGCTGGTTGAAGAAGGCAAAAAGAGCTGGTACAAAACCAAAGGTAAGGTAGAATCAAGTGCCGGAGTCGCTGCCCATGAATTGAACGACTTCATCAGTCACATCCTGAAAACAGGAGAAAGCTGGTGGTCAAAAACCAAAAACAAAACCTCAGACCTGGCAGACAAAGCCGAAAACACCCTGGAGGAAATCACCCAGGATGGCAAAAAGGGTGTAAAACAAGTGGTAAAAGAAGGCCGTTCCACCACCAATGATGTGCATGCTCATTTTTCTTAATAAAGTCTATTCGACAAGTGAGGACATTTCATCATTTCGAGTAACGCTATTGCCAGGGGCCAGGCTCCTGGCAATTTTTTTTATACAAACGTAACCACGTCAAACCAGTACTTTACCAGAATTATAGCAACATATACACGATTTTATTTTTTTAAATTCCCCGAAATGTAGAATTTTTACCCCAAAAAAACCCAACTTGGTGTGTGTCTCATCCCTGGCATGCTTTTTTAGATTTACTAAGTATGCTACGTCAAAACCAACACTTCAGTCAAAAGCAGTTGCTCAAACTGTCGCCACAGCAAATCCAGCTGCTGAATTTTATCCAATTCAATGCCCTCGAATTGGAACAGAAAATTCATGACGAATTGGAAGACAACCCGGTGTTGGAAGGCAATACAACCAGTGCAAGCCTAAATGCAGATAGTGAACGTTCTGCCGAGACAGATACCCGCATCGATGACGAGCGTGGCGGGTTCCTGGAAGGCTACCAACAAGAGGACTTCATTCCCGATTACCGAACCCGAGCCGAAGAAAAATCGACTGCGGAATTCCCCTTTTTGGGCAATCTGGTAGAGCAAAACGATTTTCGCGAGCCATTGCGCCAGCAATTGACGATGCTCGCCCTGTCCGAACGCGCCTTAACCCTGACCCATTACCTGATCGATAATCTGGAAGACGACGGTTACCTGCGCATTGCCCTGGAAGACATTCTGGACAATCTGGCTTTTTCCCAACAACTATACGCTACCGAAGATGAATTGCTGGAACAATTGGAAACCCTGCAATCCCTCGAACCCATGGGGGTAGGAGCGCGGGATTTGCGCGAATGTCTCCTGCTACAGATTGAAAACAAACCCAGCCAAACCCCCTACATCCAAAACGCCTGGAAAATTGTCAATGCCCATTTGGAAGATTTGGGTGCACACCATTACGATCAGATCAAAAACACTTTACGCATCAGCAGCGAAGAACTGCAACACGCCATTGCACTCATCACCAAGCTAAGTCCCAAACCCGTTGGCGACAATGGCCTGCAGTTCTACAAAAACCAGAACATCATTCCCGAATTCCTGATCGAACAAAATGAAGCAGGGCTTTTTAGCGTCTCCTTGATGAAGGGAAGTACTGAGTTGCGTTTGAGCAGCGCCATGACGGACAAATTGGAGCAATTGCGCAAGGCCAGGCGCCAGGGCACTGAAAAAGATAGCCACGGCTACCTGAAATCTAAAATGGATGCCGCAGTGTGGTTCATTGAAATGATTAAAATGCGGGAAAACTCCATGCTCCTTTCCATGCAAAGCATTGTACAACTCCAGCAAGAATATTTTCAAAGCGGAGACGCCAAACAGTTGCGACCAATGGGTTTAAAGGACATCGCAGCCCTAACGGGTTTTGATGTATCCACCATCTCACGGGTGACCAGCACCAAGTACACCCAAACGGATTTTGGCGTTGTTCACCTCAAATCCCTCTTCAATCAGGGGATCGCCAATGCCGACGGAGACCTAGTGACCAACAAAGAAATCATGGACGCCCTCTCCTCCATCGTTGCCGAAGAAGACAAAAGTAACCCCATTTCTGACCAGGAGATTGTAGCAAAACTGGCCACAAAGGGTTACGTACTGGCCCGGCGAACAGTGGCCAAGTACCGCGAAATTTTACATTTACCCGCTGCAAAAATGCGCAAGGGGCTATAAAAAATGAACATTTATTTTTGCCCACTAACCAAAACAGTATGAGCCGTGCAAAAATATTGACCATCGACGACGATTTGGATTTGTGCCTGCTTTTGCAGCGCTTTCTGACCCGCAAAGGTTACGAAATAGTCACCGCCCACAGCGGCGCGGCGGGTATAGCAGCAGCCAAAGCCCAGGCATTCGATTTGGCGATTACCGATTTTCGCCTGGGCGATATGGAGGGCAGCCAATTGTTGGTGCATTTTCGCGAACATCATCCCGATCTGCCTGTACTCGTCATGACTGGGTATTCCGATATCCGCACGGCCGTCAATGTCATGAAACTAGGCGCCCTGGATTACATCACCAAACCCATTGTACCGGATGAAATCCTACTGAGCATTCAACGCGCCTTGGATTCTCCCAAAGCACACCCACAGTCTGAATTCAATGCTGCCACAGCAGAAAATGTAGCTGTAAAAACAACCAAAAGTCGAGCTAGCAGTAGTCCCCCCCCGCAGGGCTACATCATCGGGCAAAGTCCAATGGCGCAAGCCCTGTACAAACAAATTGACCTGGTTGCGCCCACCAATTACAGTGTGATCATTTATGGTGAAAGTGGCTCGGGCAAAGAAGCCGCTGCGCGCATGATTCACGATCGCAGCCCACGCAAAAACCAGCCCTTTGTTGCCATGGATTGTGGGGCCATTTCCCGGGATTTGGCCAACAGCGAATTGTTTGGGCATGAAAAAGGGGCCTTTACCGGGGCCTTACAAACTAAAATTGGGCACTTTGAAATGGCCAATGGAGGTACCTTGTTTTTGGACGAAGTCGCCAACTTGCCTTATGATGTGCAGGTTTCCCTGTTGCGAGTAGTGCAGGAACGGAAGCTGAAACGCATTGGCGGAGGCAAGGAAATCAGCCTGGATGTTCGGATCATCGTAGCCAGCAACGAGCGTTTGTTGGAAGAAAGTAAAAAAGGAAAATTCCGCGAAGATCTTTTCCACCGCTTCAATGAGTTTAGCATCGAGATGCCCTCTTTGCGCGAACGACGGGAAGACATCATTGTGTTTGCCCAACAGTTCTTGCAACAAACCTCCGCAGAACTTCAGCGCAGCATCAGTGGATTCACCCCCGAAGTGGAACAACTCTTTTTGAACTACCCCTGGTATGGCAACATCCGGGAACTCAAAAACGTGATCAAACGTGCCACCTTGTTGAGCGATGGCCCCTGGATAGAATCCAAATGCCTGCCTTTTGAAATTACCCATTACGCGCGTTTGGGTATGGAGGACAAAATAGAAACAAGTCCTCAGTCGGCTGAACATGCTGCTGGGTACCAAACCGATGAGACTCTTCCGGTGGAAAGCCCGAATTTCAGTGCTTTACCCCTTCCGGAAGCAACGCCGATTCCTGCGCATACTGACCTGAAATCCATCGCTCAGGGCGCTGAATACCAAATGATCATGCAGGTGCTGTACCAAACCCGTTTCAATAAAAGCAAAGCAGCTCAATTGTTGGGGGTTGATCGAAAGACCTTATACAACAAGCTGAAAATGTACAACATCAAATAGTACAACATGAAAAACGCTACCCTCACCCGCAAACAGCGCGAGCTCGAACTGCTCACCCAACGCATTGACCGCTCGAACCAGGAGCTGGAAGACTTTGCTTACGTGGCTTCGCACGACTTGCACGTCCCATTGCGCAAAATTCAATCTTTTGGCAAACTGTTGTCGGACCGTTACGCTGAAGCCTTGACTGGAGATGGTCAACTGTACCTGGAACGTATCCTCGAATCAACCAAACGGATGGAGCGCCTCCTGGATGATTTGTTGTCGTTTTCGCGGTCTACTCGTAGCGATACAGGAATGGAGCCAACGGATTTAGGACAAATTTTGCAAGAGGTATTGACCGATAACAACCTGCTTGATCAGCCTGAAATCACTTTGAATATGCCCAATACCCTTCCTCTGATCAGGGCGGTACCTTCCCAAATGCAACAACTTTTTCAGAACCTGCTGGACAACGCCTATAAGTTCAAGCGCAAGGATGTCCCCACGGTGATCGACATTCGTTACCGCCAGACCACTGCTGCTGAACTGCCCGAGGTTGAGTTGTGGGCAGAGGGGAATTATTGTGTGCTGGAGTTTGCCGACAATGGAATTGGTTTTGATCAGGAAAATGCAGGAAGAATTTTCAACATTTTTCAACGATTGCACGGCGTTTCAGAATACCAGGGATCCGGCATTGGCCTGGCCATTTGTAAAAAAGTAGTGGACAACCACCGTGGTGTGATCAAAGCCACTGGCGTACCCGGCGCAGGGGCAATATTTGCCATCGTTTTACCCTTTGAATAAAAAAAACTAAACATGGCTCAAACACTGGAGGTACTCATTGTTGATGACGACGAAGATGATTTTTTTCTTACCACTGAATATTTGAAACGCATCACCGGGCATAATTTTATTATTACCTGGGCATCCACCTACGACCAGGCCTTGCAGTTGTTTGCCACCCAACATTTCGACCTTTGTTTTTTTGATTACCTGCTGGGTTTTCGCACGGGATTGGATCTACTTGCGGTGGCCAAGGAACTGGACTTGCGGGTACCCATTATTTTGTTGTCCGGAAAAGGAGACACCCAGGTCGACGTGCAAGCCATCCGTTCAGGGGTAGCTGATTATCTGGAGAAACACGAGCTGGACGCTAAAAAACTGGAGCGCAGCATCCGTTATACCCTCGAACGCACCAAAGCAGCCGAAGAGTTAATGCGGGTAGAAAAACTGGCCGCAACCGGACGTTTCATGCGCACCCTTGGCCACGAAATTCGCAATCCCTTGACCAATATCGACCTGGCGGTAGGCCAATTGTTGCTGGAAAACAAAGACCCCGAATTGGCGGATTACCTTGAAATCATTGAGCGCAACAGCAAACGCATCGGCCAACTGGTCACAGCCTTGTTGGAAACCAGCAACCCTGGCCAACTCAGCTTACAAGCCGTTACTTTGCAAGAAGTATTGGAACAAACCCTGGAAATGGCTGCGGATCGCATCGCCTTAAAAAACATCAAATTGGTCAAAGCTTATGAACTGGAGCAGGAAACGATCCAGGTTGACCTTGAAAAATTGAAAATAGCTCTACTCAATATCATCATCAACGGAGTTGAAATCATGGAGGCAGGCCAGGGCGAGCTGACCATTCGCGTCGTCAATTTTCCCAAACAAATCGGGATCGTGATCCAGGACAATGGCCCCGGCATTCCCAGGGAAGTACGCAACCGCATTTTTGAACCCTATTTTTCCAATAAAGTCAATGGGGTAGGGCTGGGGCTGGCTGGTGCCCTGAGCATTGTACAATTGCACGGCGGAAACATCGAGGTGCGCTCCATTGAAGGCCAGGGCGCTACATTTACCGTTTGGTTAAAACGTTAGTAGCATCAACACCCCAAAATTCCACACAATTCCCCACTTTGCCGCTGCTTTTCATCAATCAATTCGTGGTATAGTTTTTTTACCAGAGAAGGTAAGTAAAATCATGTACCATGAAAAAGAGAAACTTCGCTTTTGTGCTTTTGATCGCCCTAGGCACCATGTGGGTGTTTTCAAGCACCACCTCTTGCCAAAATAACCAAGCTGCTAAAGAAGCCCAGCAAGACATGGATCGCGCTGGCGAAAACCTGAAAGAAGCCGCAGAAGATGTTGGCCAGGCCATGCGCACTGAGCGCGATGAATTGGCTGAAAACATGCGCCAACAAGGCCGTGAATTAGACCAGGCGATTGCCGAGTTGGATCAAAAAATAGAACGAGCCAATGAGAAAGAAAAAGTGCGGTGGATTGAACGCCGCAATGCCTTGGAACAAGATCGCCAGGAATTGAATAAAGACCTGAAGCAGGTCGGTGAAAACATCGAAGCAGGTTGGGCCGATTTCAAAAACAGCGTTGCCAACCGGATGGAGCGCATCGCCGACGATCTCAAGACCAAGAATTAATGGGTTTTAAGTTTTTAAGTTGACTAAACTTCCAAAGTTTAGTCAACTTAAATTTTAGTCAGCAGCACACCGTACAGTTTGAGAGGCTGCCCCGGAGCTGCAGGGTAGATTGGTTCTAGTTTTGCACATGGCGATAAGCCCCGCTAGGGGCGAAATATGGGTAGTATATTGCGATATCCAGGATTTTCCGAGTCCCGTAGGGACGAAATGTGGGTATTTTGTCTCG
>JAIYAV010000411.1 GCA_027488855.1 Saprospiraceae bacterium | reverse complement strand
GTCGCGCATTTGGCGCAGCCAAATGAATCGTCGCGCCGTCGCGTCGTCGCGGTTATTAAAAACGATTGGGCGCAGCCCAATCCAAAATGGTTTAAAAATAGAACCAATCGACCCTGCCCCTTGCGGGTGCCATACCAACTGGGGCAACCGCGAGGGTTGCCCCTACGAGTCGCCTTCCATGCGGACAATTTTGGGGTGGAAGGTGCCGATCGTTTCCACCAGCGATTCCTGGGCGGCCATCACCTGATGAATGTTTTTGTACGCAAATGGTGCCTCATCCAAACCACCTCCCAGCAAATCCACTCCATGGGTACGCAGGTGTTTGTCCAGCTCGGATTTGGTCACTGCACCGAGTGCCTGACGACGCGACATCTGGCGACCCGCTCCGTGTGAAGCGGAGTTCAAAGAATCTTCAAACCCCTTACCACGGACGATAAATGCTGGTGCGGTCATTGAACCTGGAATCACGCCAAGTACCCCTTTACCCGCTGGAGTAGCGCCTTTGCGGTGCACGATGTATTCCTTGCCATCTGCCAGGGTTTCTTTCCAGGCAAAGTTGTGGTGGTTTTCCACGATGGCCAGGGATTTTTCACCCAAGGATTTCGCCATGCGGTGATGAATCTGATGATGGCAAGCCGAGGCGTAATCGCCCGCGAGGTTCATCGCGATCCAGTATTCCTGCCCAGCTTCGGTATTCAGGTCGAGCCAAGCCAGGTGTTGGGCCTGTTTTGGCAGGTTGCAGGTTTCCATGGCCAGTTTGGTGTAGTGCTGCGCCAGGGTAGCACCCAATCCACGTGAACCGGAGTGCGACATCAAGCCCAGGTATTTGCCCAAGGGCAGATTGAACTCGTTGTGCTCATCCATGATTTCCACGATGCCGAACTCAACAAAGTGATTGCCCGACCCCGATGAACCAATTTGATCCCAGGCCTTTCCCTTCAAAGAGCGCAACTTGGGCACCTCTTTGAACTCTGGGCGCTCAAAAATGGCGTCGTCCATTGGTTTTTCAAAAGTGCTGAACCCAAAGCGGGTATTTTCCAAGAGCAGTTTTTTGAACATGCTGCGTTTTGCGTCCAGTGCTTGTGGCTCGACAGGGTAAATGGTCATGCACATGCGGCAACCGATGTCCATGCCCACACCATAAGGGATCACGGCATTTTCAGTAGCCAATACTCCACCAATGGGCAGACCGTAGCCCTGGTGCGCATCGGGCATGAGCGCACCTGCGTGCGTAACGGGCAGGCGCATGGCAGTTTCCATTTGTTGAATCGCGCCAGCTTCAATTTTTTCTGCGCCAAAAACGGGGTAAGTTTTGGCCTTTGGCAACAGGTCAATCAGGACTGGTCCCTGGATTTCCGGTTGCACCAATGCCTCTACAATGCGACCCAGTACTGCATCCTCAGCATAATCGCTCGGATTCGCCAGGATGGATTGTAGGAGTTCGTCGACTTGTTGCTGGGTATGTCGTTTGTAATGTTTGGGGATCAGGTTGATGCAAAGGCCGATCACGGGCCCTTCTGGGTACCCCATTTTCATTAAGTCTTTGCCTCGAATTTGAATTTTTGCCATAAAAAGGGATTAATTGCAGGGAAAAGCATCTTTCACCCCAAAAAGTTCCCGGTTTAACGAGAAGCTTCCAACAAAGCCTGCGTATAAGGATGCGCTGGAGCTTCAAAAACCTGTTCTGCTGGTCCTTTCTCCACAATCACACCATCTTTCATCACCATAATATCGTCGCACATGAAGCGGACTACGGCCAGATCGTGAGAAATAAATAGGTAGGTCAAACCTTGTTGGGCTTGTAAATCTTTGAGGAGATTGAGCACGGTGGCTTGTACCGAGACATCCAAAGAGGAAACTGCCTCATCGCACACCAAAAAACGTGGTTGCACCGCCAACGCCCGGGCGATACAAAGCCGCTGCCGCTGTCCACCAGAGAATTCGTGAGGATAACGGGTAAAATGATCGGCTTGCAAACCCACCTGCTCCAAAAGTGCAATGCACCGCTCCACCCGATCTTGGTCATTGCTGCCAATCCCATGTACCTTCATGGGTTCGGTGATCGCTAAACCTACCGGCAAGCGAGGATTTAAAGAGGAATAAGGATCCTGAAATACGATTTGAAGTTCCCGGCGCAATTGGCGCATTGCCTCGGCGTCTATTTTTTCAATGTCTTGACCATTGTAATTTATCGCTCCTGAAGTAGGTTCGATCAAACGCAAAATGCTGCGCCCCAGGGTGGTTTTTCCACTTCCAGACTCCCCTACCAGACCGAGGGTTTGTCCGGCTTTGATGTCAAACGTAGCATCTTGGACTGCTTTCACCCAATTGCGCGTTTTGCCAAACCAGGATTTGCGCAGCGGAAACCAAGTCGATAAGTTTTTTACTTCTAATAAATTTGTGGTAGCAGCGGTAGGGATGATCGGCGTGACCGGCTCCTTAGCTGTTGCTTGAGGATCTTTTTCTACAAAATCATCAATTGTGGCCAAACGCTCCACTTTGTGATCCAGGGGCGGGCGGCAGCTCAGCAACGCCTTGGTGTAAGCTGCTTGGGGCTGTTCAAAAATCTGCTCACTGCTTCCTTTTTCCACCAATTTGCCCTGGTGCATGACCAGCACTTGATCTGCAAAACCTGCTACAAGGCTCAAATCGTGGGAAATAAACAGGATGGCCGTATTGAATTCCTGTTGCAATTCGCGCATGAGCAGGATGATCTCCTTTTGGACAGTAGCATCCAAAGCAGTAGTGGGCTCGTCGGCCAGCAACAAGGCAGGGTTACAACACATGGCCATGGCAATCATGACCCTTTGTTTTTGCCCACCTGAAATTTGATGGGGATAGGCCTGGTAAATGCGCTCGGGATCCTGAATTTTTACTTTGATGAGCCATTCCAAACTGCGTTGGCGGGCTTGCTGGGCGTTGAGGCCCAAGTGCAGGCGGAGTACCTCGTCAATTTGTTGGCCACAACGCTGTAGAGGGTTGAGCGAGGTCATCGGCTCCTGAAAAATCATGCCAATGGCTTTGCCTCGGATTTGTTGCCAATCTTTGGCCTGGCAATTTTGCAACTGGAATTGCTGTTCGTCGGAGGGTTGAAAACGCAATTGTTGGGCGCTAAGTTGGGCTTCGGAAGGCAAAAGCCCTAACAAGGCGAGGGCTGTCATGGATTTTCCGGAGCCTGATTCGCCCACAATGGCAAGAGTTTTTGCTTTTGGTAGGGCAAAGGACAGATCATCCACCACGGTGTTGGCACCAAAACGAATGCTTAGATTTTGCACTTCCAACAAGTTATCCATAAGGGTTTTAATTGTCTGCTAGCCGCAATTCAATCACATCCGGCTTGATGTCGATGCGCAGATTATCCGGCTGGCTCAACCAGCGCACGAATGAATCACCGAATAATTCCTTGCGCCAACCCTGGTTAAAAACCTCTTCGGCAAAAGCTGGATCGTTTTTGATTTTTTTAAACCAGTTGCGCGGTAGGGCCAAGGAATGGGAAACCCCCTTTTGCATGCATTGATGGCGAATGATGAGGTATAAAAATTCGGTCAGGATTTCTTCGTTGGCGTTTTCTTCGTCTTCAGAAGGCACCTGGAGCAGTAGAAACTTTTCGTCTTCGCTCATTTCGCGGATGTACAATTCGTTCATTACTGGCCACAAATCGCCCGCGAATTTATCGGGAATGCGGCGGTTTTCGCGCAAGCCTGCCCGGCCCGAGCGCATGCTGCGCACAATTTGGCTCATAAATTTACTGGGCAACACCATTTCTTTGGAGTAGTTCTTATCCTCCGCCGTTTTGCGCCGCCATTCGAACAAACGCAGTAAAAACAGGCGCTCCCTTTTGTTCAATGACTTCATCAGATCGCTGTTCAGCGCCTCGTGGTGCGGGTCTCGGGCGTAGTAAGCTTCTCGTTCCAGTACCCGAAACTCTTCCTGTGCCCAGTGCAAGCGCTGTTGCTTGGAAAGTTCAGCCTCTTGTTTTTTCCACAAATCATACAGGGGTTCGATGTCCTGAATGGCGTATTTGAGCTGGTTCTGGTTGAACGGACGGGCTTCCCAATCGGCTACGGTGAAACTCTTGTTGAGGTTGATTTTCAACTCCGTTTCTACCAATTTTTTAAAAGCCAAAGGATAGCGATACCCCAAAAAACCAGCGGCAATTTGGGTATCAAAGGTATTCTTGGGAATGGTGCCATGCGTAGCATAGAGCAAACGGTAGTCGTTTTCGCCCGCGTGAGTGATATTGACAATGTTCGGATCCTCAATCATTTTCAGAAATGGATCCAGGTTTTTGAGTGGAAAAGGGTCAATCAAAAAAAAACCATGCACAGTTGCCACCTGAATAAGGCACAAACGGGTCGTAAATCTTTTTTCCCCAACGAATTCTGAGTCAAAACACATCCACTCAACATCCGCGTTGATTTGAGCAAATTGTTCTAGTCCTTCCTTTGTAGTGATGAATTCAAATGCTTGCATCGACACTTTTTTATCGCCCTTGAGGGGTTCGTCTAGCGCAAATATATCTATTCGGATTGGAATATTTTCCCAAAAAGTTGTAACCTAGCAAAAGTAAAACCTCGTCTTGGATTGAGTTAGGATTTTGCAAACGCAATACATGGAAGAAGACTTACTTTTGGTTCAGCGCGTACTGAGAGGAGAACAGGCTGCTTTCCGCCAACTGGTGGAACAATACCAGAACTATGTCTTTACCATTGCCATGCGGGTGCTCAATTCACGGGAGGAAGCGGAAGAGGTGGCTCAGGATGTGTTTTTGAAGGTGTACAAAATGCTGGGCAGTTATCGGCAGGAGTCCAAATTTAGTTCCTGGCTGTATGCCATTACTTACCGCACTGCGATTGACAATACCCGCAAGAAAAAATTACCTTTGCAAAGCATTGAGTCGGGCAGTACCGCATTTCAGGCACCGGATGTAAATAGCAAAAGTCCGGCTGAACTGACCCAGGACAACGACCTCAAGCACCAGGTGCAGTCGGTCATCAATCGGCTAAAACCTAGTGACGCCAGCATCATTACGCTTTATTATTTGAATGAACAATCGGTACAAGAAATTGCCGAAATTACGGGTTTGAGTGTGACCAATGTCAAAACAAAATTGTTTCGTTTAAGAGAGCAGTTGCGCCAGGAATTGACGGCCAGCGCTTTGGATCAACACTGAGTATGGAAAATGAACAGTCCATTTTAATCTGGAAATACCTGGATGGGGAGTGTACGCCTCAGGAAAAAGAACAGGTGCAGCACTTGCTAGCGCAAGATGCGGCATTTGCCGAGGAATTAGAGCTAGCCAAAAGTCTGCAAGAAACCCTACAAGCCATGGAGCCAGAACATCCCTCCATGCGATTTAGTGCCAATGTGACTGAAAAATTGCCTGCTTTGTATCGGCCAATTCATACCTCTACAGATATTTTACCCAAAGGTTTGGTGCGTATTTTTGGTAGCTTGGTAGGTACCGTTGCAGTGTTGAGTTTGGGTCTGTTTTTTGCTGGGCATGATGTGCTGGGCAACCACACAGGATCGGGCAACCATGTAGGGTTGCCGCTACTGGGAAAATTGAATTTCTGGGGGCGTTACACCCTGGATTTAGGCGTTTTTTCCAATCCCATGGTCTTTAGTGCCTTTTTGATTTCATTGGCGGTGTTGAGCTATTTTTTGATGGATTTTACACTTAAAAAATGGATTTTGAAAAAATAGAAGCCATTTGAAAGTTGTTGCTATCTTCGAAACTACTTTGAATATTGTCTAATGTAGTTCGCAAGCAACATGAAATTGAATAAAATTGTACTCCTCTTCTTGTTTTCGGTGCCACTTTTGTTGGCATATCGCCCCTCCACTCCACTGGAAATCAAGCCCAAAAAGCCTAACATCATCTACATTTTTGCCGACGATCTGGGGTACGGCGAACTAGGTGTATACGGCCAGGAAAAAATCAAAACGCCACACCTCGATCAATTGGCTGGCGAGGGCATCCGTTTTATCCAACATTATTCCAGTGCGCCCGTTTGTGCGCCTTCGCGCTGCATGCTGCTGACTGGCAAACATCCAGGGCACTCCTACATCCGAGGGAATTACGAATTAGGCGAATTCAGTGACGACATGGAAGGTGGCCAAATGCCCTTACCCGAAGGCACAGTCACCATTGGGCATATGCTGCAAAAAAATGGCTACCAAACGGGCATTGTGGGCAAATGGGGCTTGGGCATGCATACCACTACGGGTAACCCTAATCTGCAAGGTTTTGACTACAGCTACGGCTACCTCTGCCAAAAACAAGCGCACAACTACTACCCTACCCATCTCTGGGAAAATGGAAAATGGGACACTTTGAACAATCCTCCTATCTCGGTGCACCAACGTTTATCCCCGACAACCCCATTTGAGTATTTCATTGGCAAGGAATATGTTGTTGACAACATGACGGCCAAAGCCTTGAAATTCATTGAAAAACGAAAAGACAAGCCTTTTTTCCTGTACCTGGCCTTTCCCCTCCCCCATTTGTCCATACAAGTACCTGAAAAAGCGCTCACACCTTACCTTGGCAAATTCCCGGAAGAACCCTACACTGGCGACAAAGGCTACAGCCCTCAGCGTTACCCCCTTTCGGCTTACGCGGGTATGATCTCGTATCTGGATGATCAGGTTGGCATTATCATGGCAGCCTTAAAAGCGCAGGGTTTGGATGAAAACACCATGGTAATGTTTTCGAGCGACAATGGCGCCACTTTTGATGTAGGTGGGGTAAACGCGCCTTTTTTCAACAGTGTGCAAGGGCTACGGGGACTAAAAATGGATGTGTATGAAGGGGGAATCCGGGTGCCGTTTATCGCACGTTGGAAAGGAAAAATTCAGCCAGGACAAGTGAGTGATCACCTTTCCGTACAATACGATTTGATGGCTACACTGGCGGACTTGCTCAAAATTGAAGCGCCTAAAAATGATGGCATTTCTTATTTGCCTACACTTTTGGGCAAAAAGGACTTGCAAAAACAACATCCCTTTTTGTACTGGGAGTATCCTGAAAAAGGTGGACAAATCGCAGTGCGCATTGGCGATTGGAAAGGGGTGAAAACGCAAATGAAAACCAATCCCGCTGCCAAGTGGGAATTGTATGATTTGAACAGCGACCGGAGTGAGCAGAAGAATCGCGCAGGGGAGTTTCCGCAACGGGTAAGTGAGTTGGATCAAGTGGTGGAGCGGGAGCATGTGCCTTCGCATATTAAGGACTGGGAGTTTGTGAGTCCTAAGTTTAAGCGAAACTAAGGTGCCTCTTAGGTGCCTTTGGTTTCTTAGGTGGCGAAATTAATACCTTGCTTCGCAAGGCTTTTTCTTTTTTCACCACCTAAGGCACCTAAGAAACTTAAGGCACCTAAGAAACACCTTAGGAGTTAGGCACTAAAGGTCAACCTTTCCCCCTTTTTTTCCTCAAAAAACTGCCCATCCAAATAAGCCAGATGCCCACTCACCACCGTAGCCTCCACCTGCCCCTTAAAGGTGTGCCCCTCAAAAGGTGACCAGGCACATTTGTAATGAACATTGTCCTTTTGCACCGTCCATTCTTTGTTCAAATCCAGCAAAACCACGTCCGCCCAGGCACCCTCATCCAAGTAACCACGCTGGTGTACATTGAAACATTGAGCCGGCGCGTGGCACATTTTTTCTACAATTTTTTCCAAACTGATCAAACCCTGGTGGTAAAACTCCAGCATCACATTCAGGGTATGTTGTATCAATGGAAGGCCGGATGGCGCTTGAAAATAGGTATTTTGTTTCTCCGCCCAGGTATGGGGCGCGTGATCGGTGGCGATGATGTCCAGTCGATCATCCAACAAAGCGGCGAGTAAAGCTTCCCGATGCCGTTTTTCTTTTATCGCCGGGTTGCACTTGATTTGGGTGCCCAAAGTGGCGTAATCGTCGGCACTGAAATAAAGGTGGTGGACACATAATTCCGAAGTAATCCGCTTCTCAGTCAGTGGAATATCGTTGCGAAACAAGGCCAGTTCTTCCGCCGTAGAAATATGCAGAATGTGCAGTCGGGTATTGTGCTTCTTGGCCAACTCCACCGCCATGCTCGAAGACTTCAAACAAGCCTCTACATCCCGGATGATGGGGTGCATCGCCATAGGTACCTCTTCGCCATAGCGCTCGCGCATGGTCGCTTCGTTAGCTCGAACCGTTGGTTCATCCTCACAATGGGTTGCGATCAACATAGGGGACTGAGAAAAAAGTGCCTCCAGGGTTTGGGTATCGTCCACCAGCATGTTGCCCGTGCTGGAGCCCATAAAAATCTTGACCCCACACACGTTTTGTGGATTCGTTTTGAGTACTTCTTCCAGATTATCGTTGGAAGCGCCCATAAAAAAGGAATAATTGGCCAGAGATTTTTGTGCGCCGATCTGGTATTTTTCTTCCAGGAGTTCCTGGGTCAAAGTAGCTGGTTTGACGTTGGGCATCTCCATGAAGGAAGTAACGCCGCCCGCTACTGCCGCCCGGGGTTCGGTGTACAAGTCGGCTTTGTGGGTCAAACCCGGCTCCCGAAAATGCACCTGATCGTCGATGATGCCCGGCATCAGGTATTTGCCCTCAGCAACAATTTCGCGTGCGCCAGCGGCTTCAATCACGCCCCCAACTTTGCTGATTTTGCCGTTTTCTACCAATAAATCTCCACTGCTGATCTGCCCCCGATTGACGATTTGGGCATTTTTAAACAATATTCTGGCCATGTGTGTACAATTGTAGGAGCGAAATAAATCGATTTTGGATAAATCGTGCGGATAATTTCAGAAAAAATGGGGTATTTCGCGGAAAAAGATTGACGTTGAGTTTGCATGAAATAGCTCAAAGTAAACCAAATGGCACAAAACAAACACAAATGAGCACAAAGAACACCAAGGCAGCACCAAGGGCACAAAGAGGCGTCGACGTCTAACTTTGTGTTCTTTGTGCTGCCTTGGTGTCCTTTGTGCAAATAGTGTCGCTTTGGTCGAGTTTATTCATTGAGATGATCCATGCTCCTCAACCCCAACATACAACTATGAAAGAAATCCTCTCCCCCACCTTCAAAGTGGGCATACTCGGCGGTGGCCAACTCGGCAAAATGCTCGGCCAGGCTGCTTCCAACTGGCATTTGCCACTGTATTTTTTGGATGAATCCCGCGATTTTCCGGCAGGGGTTGTTGCCGCTGAATTTGTGGAAGGCAACTTTAAAAATTACGACGATGTGCTTGCTTTTGGCCAGGATAAAGATGTGCTGACCATTGAGATTGAGCATGTCAACACGGCAGCATTGGAGTTGCTGCAAGCACAAGGGGTAACTGTTCATCCCCATCCCGAAGCGCTTGACTTGATCAAAGACAAGGGTTTACAAAAGTTATTTTACCAGGAACACCACTTGCCTAGCTCCCATTTTGAATTGTTTGAGGATGAACACGCCGTGCGTCGTGCCGTGCATTCTGGTCGTTGGTTGTATCCTTTTGTGCAAAAGTCCCGCACGGCAGGTTACGATGGCAAGGGAGTAGCGGTGATCAAAAACGAGTCGGATTTGCAACACAAGTTATTACAAGGTTCTTGTCTGCTCGAACCCATGGTGGACATCCAAAAAGAGTTGGCGGTGATCGTGGCACGTAATCCCAGTGGAGAAATCGCTGCTTTCCCGGTGGTAGAGATGGATTTTAACCCCGAAGCCAATTTGGTGGAATTCCTGATCTGCCCAGCGCGGATTGATCCGGCCATTGAGCAAGCGGCGATCGAATTGTCCAAACGGGTCATCGAAACCTTCGGGATTTGTGGCCTATTGGCGGTCGAATTATTCCTCACCCAGGACAATCAAATCCTGATCAATGAAGTAGCCCCCCGCCCACACAATAGCGGGCACCATACCATCGATAGTTGTTACACTTCCCAATTTGAGCAGCATTTGCGGGGTATCCTCAATCTGCCGCTGGGAAGTACGGCCATGAAATGTCCTTCGGTGATGGTCAATTTGCTGGGTGCAGAAGGATTTAGTGGGCCGACGCGTTACGTAGGCCTGGAGGATTGTTTGGCTCTGCCGGGGGTGAAATTGCATTTTTATGGCAAAAGCACCACCAAACCTTTCCGCAAAATGGGGCATGCGACGGTGCTGGCGGAGAGTATTGAGGAAGCGGTAAGGGTGGCGAAGTTGGTGCAGCAAACTCTAAGTATACAATGTTAGGATTTTGAACCATCTAAGACACCTAAGGAACACCTCAGCTTTTTCATAAAACGGACTGAGGTGTTCCTTAGATGTCTTAGATGGTTCAAAACAAGGGCCTGGGCGCTCGTCGATCCTTTGCTGACGCTTGGGTCGCAGGTTTCAAAGCCTACCTCAAGCTGAACTTTACTGTAAAAGAAAACTGCTTTATACAATCTGTCTAACTTCTATTTCTAGCTCAATTCCCTGTGCTTTAATGACCTCTCCACTGCGGTATACTCTGCTCTGCTGATAACTATTCCCAAGTGCATTCCAATAAACATGCACTTGTTTTTTATTCAAATCAATCACCCAATACTCGGGGATACCACTTTCGGCGTACAAGGGCAATTTCACTTTTGTATCATAACTAAAGGTGGTATCGGCTACTTCGATGATCAGGTGGATATCGGTGCCGTGAGGTAGTTCATTTTCGTAAAAGTCTTCGCGGTATTTTAGCAAGGCGATGTCTGGCTCGGGCTCGGAAAGATCATTGGCAATAAAAGGGCCTTGGGGCTGAATGAGGATTTGTTCATCCAGTATTTTCGCCAGAAGTCTGTTCAGTTTGTTGACTGCCGCGTTGTGTTTGCTTCCAATGGGGCTCATTTTGATGATTTCTCCGTTGATCAATTCTATTCCACGTTCTGGCAAAATGCCCTCCGCTCCCATTTTGTGGTAGTCTGCGATGGTAAACAAGTGCCGCTGGATTTGAATGGACATAATATTCCGATTTTGTAGGCAAGTTACAATAGAAATGTGGGGATTGCAATGAAAAAAGCTTAGGTGTCTCTTTAGTGCCTTAGGTTTCTTAGGTGGTGAAAAAACCAAACCTTTCGCAGAAGGGCCAATTCTTCAAGGCATCAACTTCAACTTCCCATACTGCACCGACTCAATCTTCCCCTTCGAATAAAACAAAGGAAAATACTGATCATTTGCCCACATCTCGAACAGATTGCGGTAATGCGGATGATCGGGGTTCCCCGATTGCCCCGGTGTGTTGGTCGCCAGGCAATAATCCCAATTGCCTGTATCTACCACCAAGCGAAAACTTGCACCGTGGGTTTGGTTGTACGTTCCCGAAGTAGCACCAACCGTTTGGGCGCTTCCACCTCTGGGTAGTGGACCATGATCCAGTTTTTTGCGCAAATCGGGGCTAGCCGAACTACTCAAAGGATGGCGGATCACTACATGTTTGTATTTCTCCTGCCCATATTGCCATTGACTGCGCGGCAGTCCAGCCAGGCGAGTCTCCAAATTGCGCACGGCGACCCCGAGGGCTTTGGTCAAAAAGGCATTGCGATCTTGCACCGGATTTGGTCCAAACTTTCCGTCAGGCAGCATCAAAAACTCCAAAATCCGATAGGTTTGCATCGTCACCAATGAACGGGCATTTTCAGGCAAAAGCATTTTTTCCAATTGGCTGCGCAGCTCCCGCTCCCAGGCATCGTAGAGCGTGGCCGCGATGGAGTTTTTTTCCAATTGAAAATCCCATTGCAACAATTGTTGGCGGGCCCATTCCGCGCTGGTATCTACACAGGGCAAATTGCGCAACAAAGGCACCAGATTCCGCGCCGGAATGGACAAATAATCCGTTTGCAGGTTCATAAAATCCTGGAGGGTATGTCGACGTCCATTACTCAACACCTCTGCACAACGGTCGCCGCGATAAGGATCCGACCATTTGTACCCGATCGTTTCCCAATGTTGGTAATCATTGGGCGTAACATTTTCATTGGCAGTAGCCCAAAATCCTTGCTCAGGGTTCAAGATACCGGGGCGTTCCAAAATGGGCAAATAGCCGTCCCATTCGTAGCGGCCATCGCCGGGCACGGGCAGCAAACCGCTATGCTGCCGGCGGATCGGCGTAATGCCCACCGCTTGCCAACCGATGTTGCCAGCCCGGTCGGCCCAAATCATGTTTTCAGCAGGAATGTGGCTGTATTGACAAGCCAGTCGAAATTCTTCCCAGTTTTTGGCTTGTCCCATGCGCAAACTGGCCAAATAAGGTGCCCCGCCCACTTCCAACCAGGCGCAACGAACGGCACAGGCGGTTTTTAGCGCTCGGTCTTCATGAACCACCGGACCATGATGGGTGTATTTGTGTTCCACAATCACGGGAGCTTTGCCTTTCACCCGAATGGTGTCTTTGATGATGCGCATGCTCCGCCATTCAGTACCGACTTTGTACAAGTTGGGGTTGTTGGGATGGGTTTCGTATACGTACATATCCTCAGCATCAGTCGCGAAGATGGTCAAGCCCCAGGCGCCGTATTCATTGTGGCCGATGGAAATGCCAGGAATCACTGGTTCGCCGCCCCCGATCACATTCCAGCCTGGCCCAACCAAATGCGTCATGTAGCGCAGTGAAGGTGCAGAAATCGCCCGGTGAGGATCGTTGGCCAACATAGGGAAACCACTTTGGGTAAGTTTGCCGCTGACAATCCAGTTGTTGCTGCCCACATTGGAGCTGCGATCAGCCTGGGCCTCCAGGTATTCCTGCGTTTCCAGCGCCGCAAGATTGGCGTAGTCCTTTTGATTGGGGTTGCGAACAGCACCAATTAAATCTTCCGGTTTAAAAGTGAGCGGTTTGCGGAAAGCATTGTACAATTTGAGGACATCCTGCTGAAAAAGGGCCGCCGGGATTTTGGGATCGAGGCGCAAATCGGGCTCTTTGGGGTGAAACCATTGCAATTCTTTCAATCTGTCGGCCCCAATGAGGGCAATAGCCTGGGCATTTTTCAGTTCATCGGTGACATTTTCCAACAAACCCTGATGGCGAGAGATGACAATTTCCGGCGTCCACAAGCCGGGTTTGATGCCTAGGAGTTTGAACTCTAGTGGCAATAAGTCCGGTTTGGACTGGGTTTGAACAATCCAGGCATTCACACCGGCTACAAATGCGGTAATGATTTGTTTGCCCCGGGGGTGATAATGCGCCATTTCCTGATCCATGTCTCCACGGAAGCGAAACAGTCGGGCGCCCCGGTCACGATCCAGTTCACGGTCGCCCAAAATTTCGGCTACGGTACCCGTTGCTTGCCTGCGCCATAGTTCAAACTGAAACGTGCGGTCGCGGGCAGCATAAAAGCCCTGGGCAAAAAAGAGGTCATGCTCGGTTTGGGCATAAATATGGGGCACACCCCATTGATCCGTGATGATTTCCACGGCTTGTTCCAGTCCAGGGAGTTTGAGTTGTTCCTGGGCCTGGATGCTGGTGGTAAGGGCTAAAAAAAAAAAAAAAAAGATGCTGTATTTCATTTGGCTAAACTTGAGTACTAATCCTCAGTAAGTATAGCCAAAAAAGCAGAAACAGCAAATAATCTGGGGGCTACAGGAATTATTTTTTTGCCCCGAAGCCTTCTTCTGGCTAAACAAGCCTTTGCGAATGGGATTTTTTCGGTTTACAAACGTATGCCAGCGCATATTTTGGTCTAAACCGCATTTGGTGTTCGCTGTTGTAAATTTGGGGATTGTCGATGTCGATGTCCAATTCAAATTTGGAAGCATTGCGCAGATTGATGTTGCCCAAACGAGCGGGCAATTCTGCGGTGACCGTCCATTTACCCGCCTGAAAATGGATGTACACCTTTTTTTCGATGTCAAAATAAAAGTTGTATTCGGGGAAGTATACATGCCGGGTTTTGGCACGAAAGCCGTGTGCAGGAGCCCAAGGTGGTGGCCCATGGCCATTATTTTTGCTTTGAGCAATTATTTCAGTACTCAAAACGAGGCTTACCAGGGCACATAGGAGTAATTTATAGATCATATTTGCAATTTTATACATCAAAAACGACAGGATCGTTCGCTATTGTGTACCGAAGGTCCAAAATACTTGCATTGATGAATAAGGTTTCGCTGACCTGCTTGGTTCCATAGGCCTCGTGAATGTGTCCGCACAAATGCACTTTGGGGGCAATGCGTTGGATGACCGGAAGCAAATCTTCACAACCGACCAGCTGGCCGCTCGCTACCCGGTCGTGAATGCCAAACACTGGACCATGCGTGATGACGATGTCGCTGTCTGCGGGAATCAAGTCCCAATGTTTTTGGATGGCTGGCCCTCTTTGGCGGTTAAATGCCCAATCGTAAAACCAGGGTTGAATGGGGGAACCCCAGATTTTGATGCCCTCAATTTCTACGCCTGAATCGTTCAGATAAATCAGGTTGTTAGGAATCAGGGCTTGAATTTCCGATGGGGATGCATTTTCAAAAAAGAAATCGTGATTGCCGGCAATGAATACTTTGTATTGGTAATCCAAATTGGAAAACCAGTCTAAAAAACGTTCTATTTCTGTTTTTAACCCGCGTGAAGACACATCGCCAGCGTGCAAAATCACATCGCCGGGCGGCAAGTCAAACTGGTGTTTGCCATGGGTATCGGAAATGGCTACAAAACGCATTGTTTTTTAATTTAAACTGAGCAAAAAAGCCATACTATCCACCCCATCAGGGTAATCCCAAAGGGCAGGCTCCTGGGATTTTCCGAAGGCGAAAGTTTTGGTTTTTAATACATTGGGTTGCGCAATGATGCACTGGATTGCTTCAGCATGGCGCTCTAGTTCTACTTCTACCGCCTCCAGTGAATCGTAAAATTCGTAGTGCAAGGAAGCGATCCGAGAATGCAGGGAGGCTTCTTCAATCATCAAGATGCAGCCATTGGCCTGGTATTGCACTTTATTGAGGATGTAGAGGGCAAAATTGTAGTCGAAGTTGTTCTTGTATTTTTGGTGCAAAATGATGTCGCGGTATTCGTGCAAAGCTTCCAAAAGAGGAACAAAATCATAGCCTCTGGGCATGTACAACTTGGCCACGTTGCGGCAACCCAAACCAAAATAGCGAAAGACATCGTGTCCCAATTCATGCAACTCATCCTTACTTTCGTTGCCCGTCAATACGGCCACCCCATTGCGGTTTTTGCGGATGATATTGGGGTATTTGCCAAAATAGGATTCGAAATAACGCGCCGAATTGTTGCTCCCCGTAGCGATCACGGCGTCCATTTCCAGGAGTCGCTCGGTGATTTCAAAATAGGCTGCTGTTTCCGAGTCTATTTTTTCCAAAATTTTCAACAAATAAGGCAAGAGGTAGGGGTCTTTTTCCGACAGTTTAATCTTGGCCTTGTGCCCGGCTACAAACACACACAACACATCGTGGAATCCCACCAGGGGTAAGTTGCCAGCCATGACCAGGCCTACCGTTTTCATCGCGGTTTCATTAGGGATGGAATAGCGGCTCAGCCATTCTTCCAAAGCGGCAGCAGCTAAAAACTGTTCGGCGATGGCAGCAATGGCCCGCTCCTGGTTTTCGGCGGTGAACCAGGGATTGTGGTACGAGGTGCGGTGGATGACTGCTTTGAGGTAGTCATCATCGCCGCGTAGGTGTTGGCCGAGTTGAATGAGCGCGTTGAGGCGTTGTGAAAGTTGCATGGTTGTGTTAGGATTCTTTCGGCCAACCCGAGATGATCCTCGTGTATCTGCCTGTATCTTTCTTTCCCACGAATGAATTCGTGGGCTGGTTTCTGTGTGCCTGCCCACGGCTAAAGCCATGGGTTGCTGAGCTAGCCAACCCACGGATTCATCCGTGGGAGGCCACTCCACGGTGCCAACCCACGAATTTATTCGTGGGAGTTTCGTGGGAGTTTCATGGGAGTTTCATGGGAGTTCAGCAAAGCTAAAGCTGACTCATGTTCCCTTTCGCCGAAGACTTCCGGCCTTCCAAATACACCCGCCAATGCTCCAATGCAACTTGGAAATCATCTGGTAAATCACTATCAAAGTGCATGAATTTATTGGTGCGCGGATGAACGAAACCCAGCGACTTGGCATGCAAAGCGTGCCGAGGCAATTGGTCGAACATATGGTCAACAAAAGTTTTGTATTTGCTAAAGACAGTCCCCTTCCTGATCTCGTCGCCTCCATACTTTTCATCGTTAAATAAAGTATGGCCTAGGTACTTCATATGCACCCGGATTTGGTGCGTACGCCCCGTTTCCAGGGTACATTTAATCAGACTCACGTAGTACAAACGTTCGAGCACTTCGTAATGCGTCACCGCCCACTTGCCCTGATCCCCTTCCGGAAACACCGTAAAATCCTTGCGGAAGCGGGGATGCCGGCCTACGTGAGCATTGATGGTGCCCTTATCCTCTTCGGGTTCGCCCCAAACGAGGGCATAATAAGTCCGCTCGATGGTGTGGTAAAAAAATTGCTTGGCCAAATGGCTCAGTGCAAATTCATTTTTGGCCACCACCAAAAGGCCAGTCGTATTTTTATCGATGCGGTGTACCAAACCAACCCGTTCCTGAAAATTGCCACTAGACAATTGGTTGGGATCCAGCTTGAGGTGATAAGCCAGGGCATTGACGAGGGTACCTCGGAAGTGCCCCACTCCTGGGTGTACAACCAAGCCCGGAGGTTTGTTCACCACCAGCAAATCCTCGTCTTCGTAGATTATCGTAAGCGGAATATTCTGCGGAACGATGCGGTACTTATCCGTCGTGGATTTGGGCAAAATCAGGGTGATTTTTTGCCCGGGTTTGATCTTGAAATTGGGTTTGATCTCTTGGTCATTGACCAGTACCGCTCCAGTTTTGATTGCATTTTGCACCCGATTGCGGGATACATCCCCGATTCGGTCCATCACAAATTTATCTATCCGCAAAGGTGATTGCTTTGCATCAACCTCAATGATCCGATGTTCGTAAAATTCGTCGCTGAGGTTGTCGGAATACTGATGATTGTTGTCTTCTAGTTCAATTGGTTCCTGTTCCATTATTCCGACTCTTGTCCATTTAGCTTACAAAGGTACGCTTAAGTACGCACACCTACAAACCCTCAACTGAGAGATTACATTTTCCTTTTACACATAGATATTTATTTTTTCCTCAAACGTTACAAACCAAAGTGAGCCAATCCAACGTTCTTTTTGCAAAATGAGTTTTATGAACCGAATAAGTGTCAGCCTGGTATGTGGTTTGGGGTTATTGATAGTCAACAATTTACAAGCGCAAAATCCCACTCCTCCAATAAATCAAGACATCAACTTACGCAGTACCCAAGCCGCCGCTTTTGGGGTACAAGATCAAAGACTAATCGACATGATGATGCCCTTCGTAAAAGGGGTAGGTCGGGCAAACAGTTTGGACAACCTCCGCGAACAAAGTGTAAAACCCTTCATGATGCCGGTTCGGGAGATCGAACAAGTAGGCACCGAAATGAGTTACACCCTGGCCGCTTGCCTCGAATTTTACTTTAATCAAGACAACAACTATAAAATCAACCTCAGCCCCGATTTCATTACCCTCAATTTGTTGGGGCAAAATCGAGCGCTGCAATTCAAGGACGCCTTTCAGTTTTTGTCCCAAAATGGCACCGTTGATTCGGCTATTTTACCCTATGGTTCACAAAAGTTGACCAACGCCGTGTACAATGCCAGCAAGTTTCGCATCACCAATTACCTGCACGTATTCACCCCCTTGACCAAGTCGCTGCAAAAAATCTTTGAACTGCGCAAAGCCCTGGTACGCGGCAATCCGGTCATTGTGGAGTTCAATGCCGATCCTAGTCTACTGCAAGCCAACGGTAAAGATATTTGGGTACCAACGGGTGCTCCTTCACAAGTTTACCCCATGGCAGTGGTGAGTTTTAATGAGGACAAAAGGATGATCGAATTGATGAGCCCTTGGGGAAGTGACTGGGGTCGAGCGGGTTACATTTGGATTTCTTATGATCATTTTGGGCAATTGGCACAAAACGGATTTGTGGTACTGCCGGTTGGACAATAATTAGCAATACCCTTTTTACAGCAAAACAGCCAAGGTGTCAGAAATGCGCACTTTGGCTTTTTTTTGTAAAAAATTAACACATAAAACACGGCATCATATAAAAAATCACTTTACTTTTACGGATACAAAGTCTTGCCCATCAATTAGTCTGAATTAGAATTAATACACTTTATAATTCCATTAAAATGTTGACTCAACCCATGTTCAGGCTAGCCCTTTGTTGGGCGGCTTTTTCAATTTCCATCCTTGGTTTGAAGGCACAAAATGATTGCAATTGTAACCAACAAGTAGTGGTTCAAGTGAATGCACAGTGCACCTATGTTCTGACCAAATCACAATTGGGCATCAAAAACTGTCCCAACAGTTACATTGCGGTATTGGACAACAAGCCGCAGAACCGCGACACCATTGATGCACCCGGTTCCTATACTTACGGGCTGTACCAAAATGATGGCCGTTTGATTTGTTTGGGCAATGTGATGGCGATGTCGCCTTCTGGGCCGGTGCTCGATTCGGTAGATTTTGTAAAGGATACTTTCTCCTTCCAACAAATAAGCGATATTTTTAATCGTGCCAACACGACTGGTGTACCTGGCAGCAACCTTTCCCTGATTAACAATAGTACCCGAGTCACCAGT
>JAIYAV010000073.1 GCA_027488855.1 Saprospiraceae bacterium | reverse complement strand
ACATTGGCAGCGATGAGCCCCAGTTTGGGCCCGATGACAAACACATCCTCTACACCGCCTACCGCAATTTTGAACGCGACATATTTGTGTACAATCTCGATACCAAAAAAATCCAAAACCTGACCAATACCGGCATAACCGAAGCAGCCCCACGCTGGTCTCCAGATGGCAAAAGCATTTATTTCAACGGCAACCTGACCCAGCCCGCATACCCTTTTGGTTTGGGCGATGCCGATCTGTACAGCATGTCGCTGCGGGCTTACGATCCGCCCTATCGTTCGGATAAGGTGAAGGAATTGTTCAAGGAAGAGGAAAAAAAACCAGAGAAACCCGCCGCCAAAGATTCCACCGCCAAAAAGACCCCGATCCAGATCGATGAAGCATACCTGAGCGAGCGCATCCAACAACTTGGCCCTACTTTGGGCAATCAGTCTGCGCCTTACGTGATCCAAGTCGGTGAAAAGACCACCCTGCTGTTTGCCTCCAACCACGATGAGGGCAAGCCCAACTTGTGGAAACTGGTGCTCGAACCCTTCGAACGGCCCAAAACCGAGATGATTCAAGGCGCCACCGGGTTTGGTTTTGACATCAGCGCAGCCAAAAACCAGTACTACATATTAATAGGTGGCAATATTGCTACCCTCAACGTTGATGGCAACAAAACCGAAACCATCGCAATGGATTACACCTTCCGCAAAAAACTCTCCGCCGAGTTTGAGCAGATGTTCTATGAAGCCTGGGCCAACATCGAGCAGAATTTTTACGACGAAACCTTCCACGGCAAAAACTGGAAAGCCATCCGGGATCGTTACGCCGCTTTTTTACCCCAGCTCAATACGCGTAGTGATTTGCGGCTCCTGTTGGGCGAGATGCTGGGTGAGTTGAATGCTTCACACCTGGGGTTCAACTCCAGTGGCAGCGAAGAAGAGATTTTTTACAAAGGCCGCAGTGCGGGTACTGGCATCCTTTTTGCCAACGATGACCCTTATCGAGTGGAGCGGATCGTAGCGCGTAGCCCTGCCGACCGCACCGACAAAGACATTCGTCCCGGCGATCGTTTGATCAAAGTAAATGGTACTACCGTAGTACCCCGCAACAACCGCGAGCAATACTTGATTCAACCTTCCTTGGATGAAGAAATCAGCCTGACCTTTATGCGGGGCCAAACCGAACATACCGTCAAAATCCATCCTACCAGTACTTTTGTCATCAACGACTTGTTGTACGACGAATGGGAAGCCGGTTGCCAAAAACGGGTGGATGAGCGCAGCAGCAAAAAAATTGCTTACGTACACATGAAGGACATGGGCGGCGGTGCCCTGGATCACTTCCTCAAACAAATGGTGAGTGAAGGATGGCAACGCGATGCCCTGATTCTGGACTTGCGCTACAACACCGGGGGCAACGTACACGATAAGGTGCTACAATTTCTTTCGCAAAAACCTTATCTACAGTGGAAATACCGCGAAGGGCAACTGTCACCTCAGCCGAACTTCACTCCTGCTGCCAAACCCATCGTGCTGCTGGTGAACGAGCCCAGTCTCAGCGATGCGGAAATGACTACGGAAGGGTTCAAACGCCTCAAGCTTGGGACCGTAGTGGGTACGGAAACTTACCGCTGGATCATTTTCACCAGTGGCAAAGGTTTGGTCGACGGCTCTTTTTACCGCTTGCCCTCCTGGGGTTGTTATTCCTTGGATGGGAAGGACCTGGAAATTACCGGGGTAAAACCAGATGTTTACGTAAAAAACACATTTAAAGATCGCCTCGAAGGAAAAGACCCTCAATTGGATAAGGCGATAGATTTAATTTTAGAAAGAATGAAATAAAGGCTTAACGTCTTTTTTGATTGCTTAAGACCGCCGAGATTTTGTGCTCGGCGGTCTTTTTTTTACACAACACAATTTAACTCAATTAAAATCCTCTCTTTTATTCCTAAATTTCCTAAATTCACGAAATTTTCTTTTTTTATTAAAAATTTTTCAAAATCTATAAAAGTATTCTCTACATTTATCGCGCATTCTTATTAACTCTTTAATAACCTATCAAACACGGCAGAACACATGAAAAAAACCAATTTACGCAACTTGCTTATACTCTTTCTGTGTATGGCAGGAGCGTGTCTCTCACCAGGTGCTTTTGCACAAACCAAAATCACGGGTAAAGTGATTGACAAGGATAGTGGGCCGCTCATCGGCGTAAGTATCCTGGTTAAAAACACCACCACGGGTACGGTTACTGACATTGACGGCGGTTTTACTTTAAATGCACCAGATGCAAACGTTACACTAGTTTTATCCTACACCGGCTACACCACGCAAGAAATAGCCCTTGCTGGTCGCACAAATCTTGACGTTACCATGGCCACTGACAACCTGCTACTCGACGAAGTAGTAGTTGTAGGTTATGGTGTACAAAAAAAGGAAACCGTTACTGGAGCTGTATCCAGTGTAAAGGGTTCCGACTTGGTTAAATCTCCCGCTGTCAACGTTTCCAACTCTATTGCTGGCCGCATGGCCGGGGTAGTAGCAGTAAACCGCAGTGGCGAGCCTGGTTACGATGGTTCCGGTATTCGGATCCGGGGTTCCAATACACTGAACAACAACGATGCCTTGATCGTAATCGATGGTATTCCTGCTCGTGCAGGGGGCTTGGATCGTTTGAACCCCAACGACATCGAAAAAATTTCGGTATTGAAGGACGCATCGGCAGCCATTTATGGTTCTCGGGCAGCCAACGGGGTTATCCTGATCACCACCAAACGGGGTCAAGTCAGCAAGCCAGAATTGTCTTATTCTTTCAACCAAGGGTATACTCAGCCCACTCAATTACCAGAGGTAACTGATGCAGCGCAGTACACTGAAATGTTGAACGACCTGGACATTTATGGTTTGCCTGCCAGCGAATGGGCTGCAGCAACTACTGCCTACAAAACTACCGGTACTTACACTCGTCCAAATGGTCAGGTGCGCAAAGCACCATTCCAGCCTGAGGACTTTCAGAAGTACCGCGATGGTTCCTCCCCATGGACTCACCCCAACACCGATTGGTATGCGGCGACCATTAAAAATTGGTCACCTCAACAGCGCCACAACCTGCAAATGACCGGGGGTACTGAAAACCTCAAATACCTCGCGTCTTTGGGCTACCAGAATCAGGATGGGGTTTACGTGAACTCCGCTACCGGTTACAAGCAGTACGACCTGCGCATCAACCTGGACGCCAAGATCAACGAATTCATCAGTGTGAACTTGGGGATGTTGGGTCGTCAGGAATACCGCTTCTTCCCTACCCGGGGAGCAGGTGCTATCTTCCGCATGTTGATCCGTGGCAAGCCACAACAGCCAGCCTACTGGCCTGACGGACGCCCTGGACCAGACATCGAAAACGGTGAAAACCCAGTGGTTATCACAACCAATCAAACGGGTTATGACCAAGACAAACGCGACTATTTTCAGACCAACGGTACATTGGACATCAAAATCCCCGGCATCAAAGGTTTGAAATTCTCAGGTACTGCGGCGATTGACAAACTCAATACCAACCGCAAACTTTGGCAAACTCCCTGGACTTTGTACGAGCGTGGCACTGGCTTTGAAGCCGATGGGGTTACACCCAAATTGGTTGCCGCCAAGCGTGGTCCAGCCGAGCCAAACTTGAACCTGTACAACACGACTCAGTTGAACGTGTTGTTGGGTGGGGTTTTGACCTACGAAAAAACCTTTAACGACCACAACTTGACTGTTTTGGCAGGTACCAACCGGGAAACCATCGAAGGCACCAATTTCCAGGCTTTCCGTCGTTTCTTCATTTCACCAGCACTTGATCAGCTGTTTGCGGGTGGTGACCTCGAAAGAAACAACAATGGCGGTGCTTTTGAACGCGCTCGTTTGAACTACTTTGGCCGGGTTGCTTACAACTTCAAGGAAAAATACCTCCTGGAGTTCCTTTGGCGTTATGATGGCTCGGACATCTTCCCCGAAGAAACCCGTTATGGCTTCTTCCCTGGCGTGATGGGTGGTTGGGTCGTATCTTCAGAAAAATTCATGGATGCCATCCCTGCCATCAACTATTTGAAAATCAGAGGATCATGGGGACAAATGGGTAATGACCAAATCGCGACCTACCAATACTTGTCTACTTACGGCTTCAGAAGTTACATCCTGGGCAATGTGGAAACCAAAACCTTGTTCGAGGCGCGGATTCCCAACACCAACATTACCTGGGAAGTCGCGACCAACGCAAACATTGGTTTGGAAGGATCAATCTTGAATGACAAAGTGACTTTTGAATTTGACTACTTCAACAACAAGCGGACCAACATCTTGTGGGTGAAAAACGCATCCGTGCCTCAGTCTACTGGTTTGACCCTGCCTGCTCAAAACATCGGTGAAGTTGAGAACAAAGGTTTTGACGCCTTGATTGGCTACCGCACCAACGTTGGCAAACTAAAATTGAATGTAAGTGTAAACGGGGGTTATGCCAAGAACAAAATCCTGTTCTGGGACGAGGCTCCTGGTGCTCCAGAATGGCAGCGCACCACTGGTCGCCCAATGTTTACCGAGCAAGTTTATCAGTACGATGGTGTCTTCGCGACTCAGGCCGAAATCGATGCTGAAACCATCAACTACAAAGCCATTGTCAATACCCTGCGTCCTGGCGACATGAAGTACAAAGACTTCAATGGCGACGGAAAAATCACTCCTGACGACCGCGTACGTACCGACTTCAACAACATTCCTACTTTCCAGGGTGGTTTGAGTGTGATTGCCAGCTACAAAAGCTTTGACCTGAACATCTTGTTCCAAGGTTCTGCTGGAGCCAAACAGTACGTGAGCCCAGGTGAAATGGGTAACATTGGTAACTACCTACTGAGCATGTATACTGATCGTTGGACGGTTGAAAACCCCAGCAGTGTACACCCACGGATTGCCAATCGTAGTGACCAGTATTTCTCTGGTGGCAACGATTATTGGTTCAGAAGTACTGACTACATCCGCTTGAAAAACGTCGAAATTGGCTATGCGCTTCCTGAAAACATCATCAAAAAAGCAGGCATAACCAGCTTCAGAATTTATTTGAACGGTCTGAATCTCTTTACAATTTCTGATTTCGATGCGTTTGACCCAGAATCTAGCAGCGCTACTGGCCAGTTTTACCCACAACAGCGGGTAATCAACGGCGGTTTAACGGTTACATTCTAATATCACCAAAAAAAATCTAAGTAACGATGAGAAACATCATCATAGCATTAGTTGCAGTTTTGTTCATCAACAGTTGTAATGACGATTTTGTCAATACACAACCATTGAACGAGCTCGCCGAAACGGCGGTTTGGACTGATGGATCGCTGGCAGAAGCCTTCGTATCGGAGATTTATGCTGGTTTGGGCAATGGCGGTTTCGATGAGCAAATGCTCGCTTCGTTGACCGATGAAACCATGTTCACCCACCCTGGTCGTAATATCACGACCATTACTGAATCACGTTCCAACCCAGCCGATCCAGGTTGGATCAATGGCACCTTGAGCTGGAACAACATGTACCTACGCATCCGTGCCACCAACCTGGCGCTGAAAAACCTGGAAGCTCCACAATTCAACAACCCTACCCTGGTAGATCGTTTGAAAGGTGAAGCCAAGTTCATGCGGGCTTATTACTACCAGCAATTGTCGCGCTATTTCGGTGGCGTTCCAATTGTGGACAAGCCTTACCTCTTGAGTGATACCGACTTTTTATCTGAGAGAGCTTCTTATGAAGCAGTCGTCAATTTCATCGTCAAAGATTGTGATGAAGCCGCAGCTTTATTGGATGGAAAAACGTTGGTAGCGGGTCGCGCAACCAAAGCAGCAGCACTGGCGCTTAAGTCTCGGGTATTGTTGTACGCAGCAAGTGACTTGCACGACATGCCGACGGCCAAAGCGAAGTCAAGTGTGCTCGCCGCTTATGCCAAACCTGAATTGGTTGGCTACGTGAGTGGTGACCGCAAAGCCCGCTGGGAAAAAGCCCGTGATGCCGCCAAAGCGGTACTGGATTTGCCAGGTTTCGGCTTCCAACTGGGTCTATCTGCACCTGCTGCACAGGCCGACGCAGTGAACAATTACAGAAACGCCTCTTTGTCTCAAAACGGTGGCGAAAAGGAATTGATTTTTGCGCGTTATTTCATCAACCTCAAGCAGGAAGGTGGCGGCCGCCAAGGTCTGTTCAACGGGCCTAATGGCTATAACAACTGGGCGGGTAACACCCCTATCCAATTGATGATCGACGATTATGAAATGATGGATGGCAGCAAATTTGATTGGAATAATCCAGCCCACGCTGCTGCCCCTTACACCAATCGTGATCCACGTTTCTACTCTTCCATCCTGCACGATGGTTCAAACTGGAAACCACGTCCTGCCGCCGTAGCCTCTAAGGATCCGGCCAACCAAATTCAAACGGGTACTTACGAAGTAACAAGTGGTTCTACCAAAGTGCCAGCCTTTGGCTTGGACACGCGTAAGAGTAGTGTAGAAGACTGGAATGGCAGTTATACTGGTTATTATGCCCGCAAGTTCATCGATCCAAACCCAGCGATTGTGGACCAAAACACCTGGCAGCAAATACCATGGCCCGTCTTGCGCTACACTGAAGCCATCTTCAACTACGCTGAGGCTTTGATTGAATTGGGCAATGACGCAGAAGCGCGCAACTGGCTCAACAAGATTCGTTTCCGTGCAGGTATGCCTGCACTGACCGAGTCCGGTGATGCACTCAAGCAGCGCTTCCGCAACGAAAAACGCATCGAAATGTTCCTGGAAGAGCAGCGTTACCACGATACCCGCCGCTGGATGATTGCACCCACTACCCTGGGTCGCAAAGCCAATGGCATCAACATCAATGGTACCCTGAAAGCGGGTAAAAACGTGACATTGTACAAGTACGATCCGACCAACTACGACTATACTTACAAAGTGTTCGAGATCGACCCAGGTAAGGAAAACCGCGCCTGGTTGGACAAACAGTATTACCTGCCGATCCATCGCGATGAGATCAACCGGAACAATAAACTGGTGCAAAACCCAGGGTATTAATCCTGAAGTTTTTCAACTAGGATAAATGCAAGGGGCGCAAGAGAACGAATGGTCTTTTGTGCCCCTTTGCTTTTATTTTATAAATTTGTGCCTACCATACCTTTTGAAACAAGTTCAATAATGAGAGCCATCTACACCATTCTGAAAGCAACACCTGCGCTAGCTATCCTTCTCCTTTTATCACAGTGCAAAAGTGATCCTTCCAAAGGCACCACTCCCGCTGACGCCCTTTTCACCCTGCTCGACCCCACCAAAACGGGCGTGGATTTCCAAAACGTCATCACGGAAGGACTCAATACCAACGTCCTGATGTACGAATACTTCTACAACGGGGGTGGCGTAGCGGTAGGTGATGTCAACAACGATGGCCTTGATGACTTGTATTTTACCAGCAACATGCAGTCCAATCGCCTTTATTTAAACAAGGGCAACATGGTTTTTGAAGACATTACGGTTGGTTCGGGCGTAACTGGCCGGGATGGCCCCTGGAAAACGGGCACCACCATGGCCGATGTCAATGGCGACGGGTTCTTGGACATTTATGTTTGTTACTCGGGCAGCGTAAGCCCCGAAGCTCGCGCCAATCAATTGTTCATCAATCAAGGGGTAGACCCCAATGGTAAACCCGTTTTCACCGAAAAAGCGGCAGAATATGGTCTCAATAGCCCCGCCACCAGCACCCAGGCTACCTTTTTCGACTACGATAAGGATGGCGACCTGGACATGTTTTTGCTCAACCACAATCCTCGCTCGCTCCCGGTTTTGGATGAGGCGACCACCGCCGAAATCCTCAAAGTAGACGACCCTGAAAATGGCATGCGCCTGTTTCGACAAGATAAAGGAGCAAATGGCCAGCCGTTTTTTCAAGACATTACCCAACAAGCTGGCTTACTCAGCTCTGCCCTTTCTTACGGCCTGGGTGCCGCGATGGCCGATTACAACGGCGATGGTTGGATCGACCTATACATCTCCAACGATTACACCATCCCCGACTTTTTGTACATCAACAACCAAAGGGGTGGTTTTGTCAATCAAATCAACAGCAGCATTGGGCATTTTTCCCACTTCTCGATGGGCAGCGACGCCGCCGACGTCAACAACGATGGGCTCGTCGACATTTTCACCCTCGACATGTTGCCCGAAGACAATCGCCGCCAGAAACTCCTGATGGCTCCCGACAACTACGAAAAATTTGACTTCAACCTCCGCATAGGTTTTGGCCACCAGTACATGCGCAACATGCTCCAGATCAACCAGGGTTTGGTGAACGGCGCTTTGACCTTTGCTGAAATGGGCCAATTGGCGGGCATTTCCAGTACGGATTGGAGCTGGGCTGCCCTTTTTGCCGATTACGACAACGACGGTTGGAAAGACCTCTACATCACCAACGGCTACCTGCGCGACTACACCAACCTCGATTTTCTGAAATACATGGGCGATTACGTCCAAAACAACCAGGGCAATATCCAGCGCCAAAACGTGTTGGAACTGGTGCAACAAATCCCAGCTTCCAACCTCAGCAATTACGTCTTTAAAAACAAGGATGGCCTGAGTTTTGAAAACCAAAGCCAAGCCTGGGGCGTCGATCAACCTTCCAATAGCAATGGCGCTGCCTACTCCGATTTGGACAATGATGGCGATTTGGACCTGGTGGTGAACAACATCAATCTGGCTGCGGCCATCTATCAAAACGAAGCGGATAAACGTTTTAAACACCATTACCTCAAGGTCAAATTGGAGGGTGATGGTCAAAACAAACTGGGTCTGGGTGCCAAAGTGACCATTTTCCAGGGCAACAAAATGCAGTACCTGGAACAAATGCCGACCCGTGGGTATCAATCCAGCGTTACACCTGTTTTGCATTTTGGATTGGGCGAAAGCAGCACAATCGACAGCCTAAAAATCACTTGGTTGAGTGGCAAAAGTGAGGTTTTGCGCCAGGTAAAAGCAGATCAGCAATTGATTTTGAGTGAAAAAAATGCGGCTGCTCAAGCATCAAAAATAGCACCAGCCACTCCAGCCATTTTTAAAGAAGTGGCCAGTCCAATTGCTTACTCCTCCCCCACCAATACCCTCAATGATTTTAAACGCCAACCCCTGCTCAGCAACCCTCTTTCTCAGGTTGGGCCATGTATGACTAAAGGTGATGCAAATGGCGACGGCTTAGAAGACGTGTACGTTGGAGGTGGCAGTGGCCAAGCCGGAGCTTTGTGTTTGCAAAATAAAAATGGCTCGTTCACACGCAAAAACCAGGCTGCTTTTGATGCCGACAAAGCCAGCGACGATGCCGATGCCCTGTTCTTCGACGCCAATGGCGATGGATCACCCGACTTGTACGTGTGCAGCGGAGGTTACGCCAACTTCCTGCCCGACGATGCAGCCCTGCAAGACCGCCTGTACCTGAACGATGGTAAAGGCAATTTCAGCAAAAGTGCCAATGCCCTACCGAAGATGTTGGTCAGCAAAAGTTGTGTTCGTGCAGCAGATGTGAACGGTGATGGGAAACTGGATTTGTTTGTCGGTGGCCGGGTAGTGCCCGGGCGTTATCCCGAAATCCCGCGCAGCTACCTCCTGATCAACGATGGCAAGGGTCAATTTAAAGACCAAACTTCCAGCCTCGCTCCTACCCTGGCGAATATCGGCCTGGTTAGCGACGCTGTCTGGTACGATTTGAATGGGGATAAAAAAGTGGAATTGATCCTGGTTGGTGAGTTTATGCCGATCACGGTTTGGGGTCAAAAAAATGGAAAATGGGCCGATGTGACCAGTGATTATTTTGACAAAAAATACGCGGGTTGTTGGAATAAACTGCTGCTGGAAGACTTAACTGGCGATGGAAAAATGGATCTGCTGGTCGGAAATTTGGGGCAAAACTCCCAGCTCAAAGCCAGCGAAAAGGAACCCGCAGAGCTGTACTTCAAAGATTTTGACGACAACGGCGCGGTGGATCCCATCCTCTGTTTTTTCAAGCAGGGCACCAGTTATCCCTACGTCACCCGCGATGAGTTGTTGGATCAAATGAGCATCATGCGGGGGCGTTTCCCGGATTACAAGAGTTATGCGGATGCGACTTTGAAGGAAGTATTCACTGCTGAAGAACTGAAGGGCGCAACCCGTTTGGAAGCCAATTACCTCAAAACAGCCTTGTTTGTGGCTGGTGCCAAAGGTAAGTTTCAGGAAAAGGAGTTGCCCTTGGAAGTTCAGGCTTCGCCCATTTTTGCCATCAGCAGTTTGGATTTTGATCAGGATGGGAAAAAGGATTTGTTCTTGGCCGGGAACATCAGCAAGGCCCGTTTGAAGTTTGGCAAATATGATGCCAATTATGGGCTGATCTTGCGTGGGGATGGCAAGGGAGGATTCAGTGTAGTTCCACAAAAGCAGGCGGGTTTGCGGTTAGTTGGGGATGTGCGGAGTGTGCTGGCTGTGCAGAACAAGTTGATTATTGGGGTAAACCAGCAGGGATTGAAGGCGTTTCTGTTTTGATGATTAGTAAGCTTTTTGTCGTTGAGTGCGCAAGTTTATGGTTGTTCCAGAACCTCTGGATAATTGGAATCAATTGATTCTCTTTTGCGCAACGCGAGCCCCGCTAGGGGCGTGATTTGGGTAGAACACCAACACCGCGTTTTTCCGAGTCCCGTAGGGACGTGATATGGGTATCAAAATGGATACGATACCCACATTCCGTCCCTACGGGACTCGAAAAATCCTGGGTTTCTCGCAATATGCTACCCATATTTCGCCCCTAGCGGGGCTCGCGTTGCCCAATATAGAACCAATCGACCACGCCTTTAAGGGGGTCTCGACTCCGAAGAAACAGCAAACATCCACATTCAACGCATGCATTTCCATAAACAATTCACCACTCATGCGGAAGTACATTTATAGTTGCGTATTACTGTTTAGCTTATTTGCTTGTACAAAAAAGGCACCAGTCAGTCCCGAAATCAGCTCCCGTGACATCTCCAAAGTCATTACCCAAATGATCGACGTGATGATCCACGATGTCAGCAATCCGCCGCTGGCAGCTCGCTTCTTTTCGTATACCTGCCTGGCCGCTTATGAGGTCATCGCCCTGCACGACTCGGAATTCCCTTCCATGCACGGCAAATTGAACGATTTCCCAAAAATCGAAAAACCAAACATCACCGGTGAATATGACTATCAACTGGCCGCGGCCCTGGCCATGTACGAAACCGCCAAAAAGCTCCAACCCTCCGGCCCAAGACTGGATACTTTAGAAAAAAAATGGCTGGACTCATTAAAAATAGTAGGGGTAGAGCAGAATCAACTGGATAATGCGCTGGCTTACGCTCAAGCCATCAGCACCCAAATCCTACCCTACGCCAAAGCCGATCGTTACAACCGCATCAGCAATTATCCGCGTTATACGCCGCTGGGGACTGAAGGAACCTGGTACCCCACCCCGCCAGGTTATTTTGCGCCAGTAGAGCCTTATTTCAATACCATCCGCCCCTTTACGCTGGATTCGGCAGCACAATTCAAACCAGCTCCCCCGGAACCATTTTCAGCGGTCAAAAAATCCGGCTTTTATGCCCAAATGCAGGAGGTATATGCCCAGGATTTGACCACCGAGAAACAGGAAATTGCCGCTTTTTGGGATTGTAACCCCTTCGCCTTACAAGACAATGGGCACTTGATGCTGGGTATGAAAAAAATCTCCCCGGGAGCGCATTGGATGGGCATTGCAGGTATTGCCTGCAAAAAAAGCAAAGCAAGTGTAGCCAAAACCATCCAAGTGTACACCTCACTCGCTATCGGCCTGATGGATGGCTTTTACTGCTGCTGGGATGAAAAATACCGCAGCAACCGCATTCGCCCCGAAACGGCCATCCGTAAGTACATTGATCCAAAATGGAAACCCTTTTTGCAAACCCCTCCATTCCCGGAATACCTCAGTGGGCATTCCACCATTTCTTCGGCGGCGGCGACCATTTTGACCCATTTTTTTGGAGATAATTTTGCGTATACGGACACGGTGGAAGAGCGTTTTGGGCTAAAAAAACGGTCTTTTACTTCCTTTAAACAGGCGGCGGAAGAGGCTGGGATTTCGCGATTGTACGGCGGGATTCACTTCATGGACGCGATTACGAATGGGCAGAAGCAGGGGGAGAAAGTGGGAGCATTGGTGATTGAGAAGACTACTTCCCTGTGACTGGACTAAACGCCTAAATCTCTTGGTTGCCCCCTAAGGTGAACTAAGGTGTCTAAGGTGGTGAACATTAGCCCTGCTCCGCAGGGCATTTTTTCTTTTCACCACCTTAGACACCTTAGTTCACCTTAGGAAATCACCTTAGAAGTTATGCGCCTGCGGCGCAAGCAGAATAAAGAATTTATGTTTTAAATAAGAACCATCAAGCACACAAGTGAAAACCACCTTCTCCTACATCGGCAAAACCGCCGACAAATACCTCGAAGAGGGCTGCGGCATTTACGAACGCCGCCTGAAGCACTATTTGTCTTATGAAACTGTGCTGATTCCCGACATCAAAAATGGTGGCAAACTCGACCCCGAACAACTCAAAATCAAGGAAGGGGAGCAAATCCTCCAACGCCTAAAAAATGAGGACTGCCTTATTTTACTGGATGAACGGGGCAAGCTGTACAGTTCCGAGCAATTTGCAGCCAACATGGATCAGTGGTTTCAAGCCCCTTACAAACGCCTCGTTTTTCAGGTGGGTGGTGCTTTTGGTTTTTCTGAAGCGGTGTATCAACGCGCCAATTACAAACTTTCCCTGTCGACCATGACCTTCTCCCACCAGATGATTCGTTTGTTTTTTTTAGAGCAACTGTACCGCGCGATGACTATCTTGCGCAATGAACCGTATCACAACAGTTAACTGCAATGGAGCAATTGAACTTTACCTTGGCCTTGTTGGCGCTGACCGGCCTGATTTCCTGGCAAGCTTTTAGTCGGCCCGACATGTACCACAAGCTCATGTTTATCCCCTACGACATGAAGCGGCAAAACGATTATTTCCGTTTCCTCACGCACGGAATGGTACACGTGGATGTCAATCACTTGTTGTTCAACCTGATCACTTTGTGGATGTTTGGAGTAGGCATAGAATACTATTTCAAGGCTTATTTCGGTCCTCAAGTTGGCGTTATTTTGTATATCCTGTTGTATTTCAGCGGTATCGTACTATCGGCCTTGCCCGATTACTTCCGCCACCAAGACAATCCGGGTTACCGGGCCGTAGGGGCTTCGGGAGGGGTATCCGCAGTGGTTTTTGGCTATATCTTTATGAACCCCTGGGATCGGGTATTTTGGATCATCCCGGCAGGTATTTACGGAGTACTTTATCTGGCCTACTCCGCTTACATGGATCGCTATGGCAATGACAACATTGGCCACAGTGCCCACTTTTGGGGTGGTCTATACGGGATTGTTTTTGTGTACAGCTTGCTGAAATTGACGCGACCTGAGGTTTTGAGCATTATTTTTCAAAGCTATTTTACATTTTAAATATGTTCTTCTTCCTATCCAAAGCCTTATTGTTTTTGATTCGCCCGATGTTTTGGGTGCTAGTGCTGGCATTCCTCGCCTTCATCAGCAAACGAGCAGCCCGGCGGCGGCGTTATGCGTTGATCATGCTGTTGTTTTTGATTTTTTTCAGCAACAAGGGTTTGTATGAAGCAGTCTGTGGCATGTGGGAGTTGCCGCCGCAAAAATTGACGCAAGCTTATGATATTGGGATTTTGTTGGGAGGCTACAGCAATTCCAATGGTTATCCCCAGGACGGGCGGCATCATTTCAATGCCAGTGTGAATCGACTGACCCAAACGTTGGAATTGTACCAGCAAGGCAAAATCAGGAACATTTTGCTCACGGGAGGTTCTTCGAACATCATTACCAAAGGCAAGTTGGAATCGCAGGAAGTGGTTGATTTTGTGGAAGACATGGGGATCGACCGCAAGGTAGTCATCGTGGAGCCCCAAGCCCGCAATACCTGGGAAAATGCCCTTTATTCTGCAAAAATCATCAAAGCCAAATACCCGCAAGCCACCTGTGTCTTGATCACCTCAGCCTGGCACATGCGGCGAGCTCAGGCTTGTTTCCGCAAGGCTGGTTTGGAGTTTGACTATTACTGCACCGATTACAAAAGAACCAACTTGGGCGGCTGGGCTTGGGTTCAGTTTGAACCGGGTGTATTGGGCGATTGGGAAGGCTTATTCAAGGAATGGTTGGGTATGTTGGTGTATGCGATGAAGGGCTACGTTTAAAGTGAAAAGTGAAAAGCGAAAAGTGAAAAGCGAGAAGCGAGAAGCGAGAAGCGAATAGCGAAGAGTGAAAAGCGAAGAGTTGAATAGCGAAAAGTGAATAGCAGGAGATGAATCAGGTAACTGAGGATGAAATCAAGAAGGAGGTACTGAAGTTTTTGCGGGGATATTACAAGAGTCGCCCGCGGGCTAGTGATATTGAAGTCAGTTCAGACTTGCGCGGAGTTGGGGGGATTGTGGCCGATGGTTTTTTAGCTTTTAAGGAGGAAGATGGCCGTAATTTTATCATCACTTTTGAGGCAACGGATTACCATCGGCGCGATGAGCTGCGTTTTACCATTCTCAAACAGTTGATTTATTGGGATGCTGCGGCGATGGCTTATCTCACTGTAGCCTTGCTGTTTATTTTGGCTCATGTCCAAAAATGGTTGGCCTTGTTGCCGCACTACTTTTGGGGAGGAGTGCTGTTCCTACAAGTTTTAATTTTTTCTTTTGGATTCATCTGGTATTACCTATTGCGCTTCTTGCCACGTTACCGCTACATTTACGCCATTGCACAATTCAATCAATATTTTGCCGATGACCAGTGGGTGGCTTATGCCCACGATGTATTTTCGGGTTATGAAGATCCCTATTACAAAGAATTGCGGCGACAGTGTATCCACAATGGTTTTGGGATGGTTGAAGTAGGTGAAGACCTCGCGGTAAAACTACACATGGCCCCTTCGATTGATGATCCCGAATTCCAACTCAAACGGCGGGTGGTACAGTTTTTCACCAAAAATGATTTCACCCAATTTGTACAAAGGAACATCAGTAGCCGCGATTGGTGGGCTCAGTTTGTGGACTGGCTCAACAACTTGCCACTGCGCCAAAACCTCAACAATTTGCTGCGATTTGAGCGCCCGGTATACAAACAAATGGGGCTTATTCTGGCCTGCATCGGTGCCATGACCCTGGTTTTGGCGCGTGAATTCAAGAAGAAGCCCATCCGCTATGTCGATGAAGCGACGTACGAGCAACAAATGACCACCTACATGCAGCGCTTGTATGGCAATGAAAATTTGATCCAGGACATTGTACTTGATTCCACAGATATCAAACCCTTTATAAAAAACACCTTTCCTTACATCTACCGCCCAGAGGCGATTTTGACCCCAGAAAAGGCGAAAAACACCCGTGAAAAAATAGTCGTGTATACCCCAAAAGGTTTTGTCCACTATCCATGCAGCCGTTTACGCAGTGTCGGTGATCAACGCTTTATGGTGCGCATGGGTGTGTTTTACGATAGTGATTTACTCAAGCGGGCAATTGGACGCTTCCGCAAATTGGGCGTGCCCGTCAATGGCATTTGGGGGCCTTGTTTTTTTCCCAAAGGCAAACATTACATCTTGTTTTTGGAAGATTTGTACCCTAGTCGACAAGAGGCACTCGAAGCGATTGCTGTGACCAAGGCCAAACTCAGTCCAGCAGGCATCAAACTCGATATTTTGATTGAAAAAATTTAAATATTAGCCAACTGTTCCAGGTTTCTGAATATCGGTACCAATGCCAGTCCCTTTTCAGATAGGGAATATTCAATGTGTAGTGGTTTTTGTTTGATCGTGGTTTTGACCAACAATTCTGCTTCTTCCAGCTCCTTTAGTGCTAAGGCAATGGATTGTTTGTTTGCTTCTGGCAATTGCCGCAGTAAGGCATTGAAGCGCAGGGGATGCTCTAAGGCAAGACGAAAAATCTGCGCTTTCCATTTGCCCGCCAAAAGTTTGAGTAGTCCTTCGGCGGGACAGGCTTCTTCTGTATTCTCTTGATTGTGGGTAGTCATATTTTTTTGACTTATTGTGTTACAAAACTTAACAAACGACCTTTGCAAAAAGTTATTCAACGATGGCCATCGAAACCATAAATACAAATGCAATGCTCTGCGACCCGGAAACCGGGGTTTGTGAAATTCCTGCAAAAGTAGTTAAACCCATCCGCATCACTTACTTTACCGACCCCATTTGTTCCACCTGCTGGTGCGTTGAACCCCAACTGCGCAAACTCAGGCTGGAATACGGTGATTGTTTCGACATTGAGTATTTTATGGGCGGCTTGTTGCCTTCCTGGGAGATATACAACAGCGGCGGCATCAGCAAGGCCAGTGATGTAGCACCCCATTGGGACGAGATGGGTGCACATTATGAGATGCCCATTGATGGTGATGTTTGGCTGGAAGACCCCCTACCCTCTTCTTACCCGCCTTCGGTAGCTTTTAAGGCGGCTCAGTTGCAAGGCGAAACCCTGGCTTTGAACTTCCTGCGCAACATTCGGGAAAAGGTGTTTTTGGAAAAAAAGAACATCACCAAGTGGGAACACCTGGCACAAGCCGCGCAAGAAACCGGGCTGGATGTGACCCAATTCAAAAACGATTACGAAGGTAGAGCGCAAGATCTTTTTCAGGCCGATTTGACTTTTGCCCGCCAAATGGGAGTCCGAGGTTTTCCCACCTTCTTTTTTACGGATACAGAACTGAACCGTTTGACGGTTTATGGGTTTCGGCCTTATGATTTTTTTGAACAAACTTTGCTCAAACTGTATCCTCAAGCTAGCAAAAAGACGATTGATCCAAGGGAGGTTTTTCAGCACTATCCCAGTTTGACCACCAAGGAGTTTGCCCTCCTGACTGGGTGTGATTTTCAAGCTGCAGAGCTAGATTTGGAAAACGCTTTTTTGCAAGGCAAACTTCAAAAATTGTCCAGCAAAAACGGCAATCTCTGGCAGGAGATTTAGTATACTCGTAAATGTTTCAGCCTCCAAAGACCGCAACGAAGGCGAGCAATTTGCCCTGCCTCTGAAACAATCGGGGCATCCGTTGGATAAAAAAGTTTCCTTTGGATTGTGGGAATGTGGCAGCAGGTAGTACCTTGGGGATTAAAGTCGATGTATACAAACCGAATCAGCTCGCCATGATCAACAAACAACTCATCCTGGTTAAAAGACCAGTTGGATTACCCAGTTCTGATACCTGGAAACTGGAAGCGCAGCCCGTGCCCGAATTGGCCGAGGGCCAGGCCCTGATCCAGCAACATTACATCTCGCTCGATCCGGCCATGCGGGGCTGGCTCAACGACAGCAAGTCTTACATTCCACCCGTAGGCATCGGAGAAGTGATGCGCGCAGGTTCGGTGGGGCAAGTAATTGCGGTCAATCAACACCCGACCTTAGCCGTAGGGGATTACGTATCAGGCAATGGAGGCGTACAACAATATGTCATTACGGAAGGGAAAGGTTGGTTCAAAGTAGACCCTTCCCTGGCTTCTTTGCCTACTTACATTGGCACGCTGGGCATGCCCGGCCAAACGGCTTATCATGGTTTGCTGGACGTGGGGCAGGCCAAGGCTGGTGATGTGGTACTGGTTTCCGGTGCTGCGGGTGCAGTAGGCAGTGTGGTGGGGCAAATCGCCAAAATCAAAGGTTGCAAAGTGGTCGGCATTGCTGGTGGCCCACAAAACATCCGGTACATTCTGGACGAACTGGGCTTTGACGGTGCCATCGACTATAAAAACGAAGATGTAAGGGCAGGTTTAAAACGGGAATGCCCGGAAGGTATAGACGTTTATTTTGACAATGTCGGCGGCGAAATCCTCGACATCGCGCTGACTCGCCTGCGCTTCAAAGCCCGGGTGGTAATTTGTGGTGCCATCTCTCAATACAACAATACTACGCCAGTGGCTGGTCCCAGCAATTACCTTTCCTTACTCGTCAATCGGGCACGCATGGAAGGCATGGTGGTCTTCGATTACGCCAAAAACTACGGAACCGCCGCCCACGAAATGGCCCAATGGATTCAGGAAGGCAAACTGAAAACCCGCGAGGATGTTTACGAGGGAATCGAGAACTTTTATGAGACCTTTTTGAGGTTGTTTACGGGGGAGAAAATGGGGAAATTGGTGTTGAAAGTAAGTGAATAAAGATGAAAGATGAAAGATGAAAGATGAGAGATGAAAGATGAAAGATGAAAGATGAAAGATGAAAGATGAAAGATGAAAGATGAAAGATGCTACCGCAGCGTTTTTGACAAGACCTTGTCAATGTCCCTGCGGTAGCATCTCTCATCTTTCATCTTTCATCTCTCCTCTCTCCTCTTTATTTAACGCCGCGCTCAATCGCCGCAACCCCCTTCTCCATCCAAACCGGCTTCGGAGCACCTTTCAAATAGTGCTCAAAAAACTGCAACATGCGCAATTGGAAATCCTTGCGGTTTTGCAGTTTGACCAGGCCGTGGCCTTCTTCGTTGTAGTTCAACATCCAGGCGGGTTTGCCCAGGCGGCGCAGGCCCATGTAAAATTCGATGCCCTGGTACCAGGGAACCGCTCCATCTTTGTCATTGGCCATGATCAGCAGTGGAGTGCTCACCTTGTCGAGGAAAAAGATGGGGGAATTTTCCATGTAGCGCAGGGGTTTTTCCCAGAGGGTACCGCCAATCCGGCTTTGGGTATGCTCGTATTGGAACATCCGGCTCATGCCACTTTCCCAACGAATTCCGCCGTAGGCCGACACCATGTTCACCACTGGTGCACCCGATTCGGCGCACTTGAAAATATTCGTTTTCGTCACCAGATAAGCAATTTGGTAGCCGCCCCAACTGTGGCCCTGCACACCCAGGTTGTCTTTGTCCACAAAACCTTTGTCAACCAATGCAGTCACCCCTGAGATGATCGAATTTTGGGCACTTTCACCTGGATAACCGATGCGGTAGGGAATATCAGGAATGAAAACCAAAAACCCACGACTGGCCAACTGAGCAAAATTGAGCATGCTGCGGTTGTAGCCCGGCGTCCAGTGGTGGTGCAGCTGGTCGGTCATGCGTTCGTAGAAGTAGGTGATCATGGGGTATTTTTTCTTCGGGTCAAAACCAGCGGGCTTGATCAAAATACCCTGTAGTTTTTGGCCATCCATCGCCGTCCATTCGGTCAACTCGGAAGTACCCCAGAAAAACTCCGCTTGCTGCGGGTTGGCCTGGCTGATGGTTTTTACACTTTGCAGGTCAGTCGAATAAACGATGTCCGGGAAGGTTTGGAAGTTTTCGCGGGTAAAAATCCAACGATCGGCGTTTTTGGCCTTTTGTACCTGCGAGGAGAAATTGTAGGCACCTTTTTGCAATGGCCGTTTTTTGCCACTGTGGATGTCGTACCACATGTAGCCTTCTTCTTTGGTCAGCTCGTTGGTATGGTGCAACAGCAATGGTTTGACCTCTTCAATCGAACGTTCTTCAGGATCGGTACGGATGTAGCGTGCTTCCGTTTTTTCCGCCCGCATGTTGGTCAGGTTGGTCGGCTTGAGTTGGCCAGTGGGGTCGAGCATCCAGATGTCGTAACGGTCGTAAGCCATGAAGTAATCGTCTTCGCTAGTCCAGCCGGCAAAACCATAGGAGTTAGGGTTTTCCGGGCTATCGGCTAGTTCATCGTAAAATTTCACCTTGTCGTTGTTGCTCAATTTGACCAGGCTCTTTTTAGCGATGTTCCAGGCCATCCAGGCGCTATCGGTCAAACTGTACCAATAAGCGTATTTCCCCATCGGAGAGAGGTTGGGGTTGCCATGGGCAGCCGTGGCAATTTTTTCATTTTTACCATTTTGTACATCGATCAGATAAACATCGTTGACAGGTTCGGCATCCCAGGTCATTTGTACTCGGTAGGGTTTGTTGGAAACGCCCAGCACCTGTGTGCCATTGCCTTCATTGCTCAGGCGAACTTCAGGAATATCCAGGCTGCCCAGTTGCACCAATTTGCCATCTGCAACGTGTAAGACGCAGGTATAGGAGCGCCGGCGGTCTTGCTCCAATTGTACTTTTTGCATGGGGTAAATCCGCTCGTCGGAGGTAGACCAGACTTCAAGGTTGACAATTTCTTCCTCCAACAGCATGGTGTCCATCAAGATGGGTGGAGGGGCAATGCCAAAATAGAGCTTGGAGCCATCTTTGGCAAAGGAAAGGTTTCCATTGTCACTGGGCAACCAATCTTTGGGTAAAAAACTAGCGCCTTTGCCAAGCACCAGGCGGGCTTTATCCGCCGTACTTTGCCAATGGTACAAACCAAAAGGGCGAACCCGAGCCTTGGTGGTATCCACATCCGCCACAAAGGCCAATTGGGTACCGGGGCGGTCAAATGTGAGTAGTTTGACGTTGCCTTTTTGGGTCAGTACGTGTTTGGTTTGACGGGTTTCGCCATCAAAAACGTATACACCAGCTTTTTGCTCTGGGTCACCGCCTGTCGTGTACCAGGCAATCCGTGCCTTGTCCCGCGCCAGTTGGTAGGATTTGACATATCCGATCAGCCGTTCTTGATTGGCTCCGAGTTCGAGTAATACCAGGCGGCTGCCATTCTCTTCGTTTTCCTTTTTCCAGACAAATTTGGAAGTATCCTTCGGTAAGGCTTTCACCGGTTCGCGCAAATAAGCCAACCAGCCCGACCATTTTT
>JAIYAV010000110.1 GCA_027488855.1 Saprospiraceae bacterium | reverse complement strand
TGTATCAAGTATCCCGGCGATGCTTGTCATAGGTCGTATGTTCGTGTGTGAGAACTCTAACATTACGACCTTTTTTTATTCTTTCAAATCCTGTCCGAATAAACTGCGCGGACTATTGTATTACAAAAATACCGCTCAATACAATGCCAAACTCGGAAAAAACCGGAAAAAGTCGGAACTGAAATTGCTTATTCGCTGAGGGACTAAAATTTAATCCTCGTAGAATCAAAAATTCACCAAATCATCCCTTCACTTTTTCCTTCTTTTCCCAAATCCCCGTCGGCTTCCCATACCGCTCAAAAAGAAGCTCGCACTCCGGAATGGTCAAGCGACCTCCTTTGCGGGTAATTCCAACATCCTTGATCCAATTGTAAAGTGTACGAGTGGTGATTCCATAGGCATTAGCTACCTCAGAGCGAGACAGTGGTGTTTTTAACATAGCAAATAAGCGGTTGGCTCACCACCTACAGCGGTGAGAAGTTTATAATATCGCCTCCAATTATCATTGATTTTGTTACAACAAGTTTATGACGTTTACTTCAAAGATGCAAGTTTACCCCTCCCCATATTTTATTTCAGGCTTTTTTCAAAATAAAGTTCTCGAAGACAATTAAAGGTTTTTAGCGCCAGCGCCCAAGTACCACAGAAGCCTCCACCTTTCAACACTAAATTACTTATCTTTGCAACGATCTACCAACTCCTGCGGCATGAAGAAATTACCATTAGGCATCCAGCATTTTGATCAACTCGTGGAGAGAGGCTGCATTTATGTAGACAAAACGCAGCAGATTCATCAACTGCTCAGCGAATCTCAAGCAGTATTCCTTTCCCGCCCCCGCCGTTTTGGTAAGTCCTTACTCCTGTCCACCATTGCCCAATTGTACAGCGGAAAGCAAGAGCTATTTAAAGGTTTATGGATTGAAGATCAATGGGATTGGACAAAAACACATCCCGTGGTGCATTTTTACATGGATCGCACGGGGTTTAAAGATTGGGGCTTGCGTACGGGATTGAACAAACACCTGGATTTGATCGCGGTGGAGCACGAGGTGGAGCTAACGGAGGAAAGTCCGGCTTTCAGATTGAGTGAACTGGTCGAAAAATTATACCACAAATACCAACGGCGGGTAGTCGTGCTGTTTGACGAGTACGATAAACCCATGCTGGATGTGTTGCACCTGCCCGAAGAAGCCGAAAAAAACCGCCAAATTTTGGGTGATTTTTACGGCATCCTCAAGCCGATTGGCGACAAGATTGAGTTTTTGATGCTAACGGGGATTTCCAAATTCAGCCAGGTCAGTGTGTTTTCAAAACTCAATCACCTGGAAGATATTACCTTTCACCAAAGTTACGCTACCCTTACCGGATACACCCAAGAGGAACTGGAGTACAACTTTGCCGATTACTTGCAGGTAGCGGAGCAAGACCTTGGGCTATCGCCTGAAGCGTTGTTGGATCAAATCAAGTACTGGTACAACGGCTACACCTGGGACTTGAAGCACTATGTGTACAATCCCGTTTCTTTTATGAAGTTTTGCAGCCAACGCAAGTTTGCCAACCATTGGTTTGCAACAGGTACGCCCAGTTTTTTGATTCAACAAATCAAAAGCCGGTCCGAATTTAACCTTGAACATTTTGAGGTCAATGAACGTGCCTTTGAAAGTTACGTGCTCCACGATATGGATTTACCCATTCTGCTGTTTCAGACGGGTTATCTTACCCTAGAAAGTAGAAAACCAGGCAACGTATACCATCTGGGATACCCAAATCACGAAGTCCGTGAAGCGCTTACCGACCACTTGATGGCAGCCTATGGCAATCTGCCTTTAACGACCCCCGGCCCCACCGTCTGGAAACTCCGCGAAGCTTTTTTCCAAAATGACCTGGAGCTTGCCGAGCGCTGCGTGACGGATTGGAAAGTGGAGGGGCTTTAGGATTTTTAAGCATCCACACCCTCAAATTTTATTGCATCAACCCCACCCCTTTCTCCACATCCAGCCGAATCACCCGCACTGCCTCTGCCCTGGTATGCACATCCAGCGCGCTATTCTCCAACCTCAGCACCCCCCGTGGGCACACCGCCGCACAAATCCCGCAGCCTACACAAGAAGCCCGCACGATGTCCTGTCCCCTTTGCGCGTATGCCCGCACATCGATGCCCATTTCGCAGTAGGTGGAGCAATTGCCGCAGGAGATACACTGACCGCCGTTGGTGGTGATGCGGAAACGGCTGAAAAACTTTTGTTGCAAACCCAAAATCGCGGCCATCGGGCAGCCAAAACGGCACCAAACCCTGCTCCCCATCAACGGGTAAAAACCTACCCCAATCACGCCGGAGAAAATCGCTCCAATGAAAAAGCCGTACCAGGCCTTGAGCCAATCGGCGGGGATAAAAAACACATTTGGGTTGTTGGTGAAATAAGCCAGAGTGGTCAACACAATGATCAGTGCAAAAACACTGCTGGCGGCAATTTTGACCGAGCGAGGAATCTGTTGCACATACTTGGGGCGCTGCCACAAGAGCAAACCCAAGCCCCCAAAAATGGCCAACACAATGACTAGAAACAAGTCCCGCGTCACGTAATAGCCCGCTGGGTTTTCGTGAAAAATGGCGAACAAAACCGCCACCGTCATGATCACCACAAAAACCAAAACGCTGTAAATCAACCAGCGTTCGATTTTCCAGGCGCGCAGCGATTTGTCGCTCAGCTGCCGGAAGGGGTCGCCCACCGTTTCGGCCAGGCCCCCGCAGCCACACACCCAGGAGCAATACCAACGTTTGCCATAAAAATAAGTCAGCACGGGCGAAATGATGAAGATCATGGCTACGCCAAAAACGATCATGAACAAACCTACCCCACCTGAATTGAGCAGGTAATCCATCTGTCCTTTTTCAAAAAAATCGTAGTCCAGCGGCCACATGTTTTTGAAATCGTAGTAGGGTTGATTGAGGCGTTGCATGAATTCCGGGAGCAAAAAAGCAATGCCCGTTTGGAAAAACATCACCGAGCAGGTGCGGAAAACCTGGTAGCGGTTGTGGCGGTATTTCCAGATGAATTTGATGCCCATCACCAGGATGCCCAGGGTGTACAAAACGCCGTAGACAAACCACTGGCTGGCCGGTTGTTTTTTCAAAAATTGACTCAAAGGATCAAAAAAAGCAATGAGCCCGCTGTTGGCCGCTCCGTTTTGACCTTGCCCCAGGTATTGCGGCATAAAGTAGAGAAATACGTAAAAACCCGTAATGAGCACCGCACTGAGCATGCCCCACAAGCCCCGATTGCTCAGGGACTTGAACCAGACCCCATTGTTTTTGATGCCCGCCGTTTGCCCGCTGTAGGTGTACCAAGCATAAAGCAGCATCCCGCCGCTGAGCATTAACAAAGCCAGGATCAAAAAGGCAAACGAATAGGGAAATTGCACCCCAAACAGGCCCAGACTGAGCAACAACAGCCCCAGACCAGCCAGAATAGAACCCAGTTTTTGCCCCAGGTTAAGCCCAAAATGGGCGCTTTGATTGATGATCGACAAATTTGGCTCCATGGTTTATGCTTGGCTTAACTTTAGAAATTGAAGGACAGAACGGAGGCTGCGTTTGGCGCGGCGTTGGATGCTTTTGCCAGTTTCGGCGCTGTATTTTTCCAATAAGGCTGCTTCGTATTCGGGAAAAAATTCGGGATCGAAGTTGGCTAAACTGAGGTCTTGCAAAACATGCTCCAGCGGCGTTTTACCCTGAATCCAGCGCTCACACACCTCTTGGCGGTAACGAATGCCCATCAGGTTGAAGCCCAACACGGCACTGCTCGCTCGATCGTACACGATGCGAATGGCCTTTTTGCCATCCCGGTGTTCCCAATAGAAACTTGCTTCACCTGCATTGAACTGCGCCGGAACATGGCCGTAAACCTGGTATTCGATGTCAAAAAACTTGGCGGAATTGAACCAGATGCCGGGCTGATAGGCCGTTTTTTTGCCCAAAATATTGTGCGCCACATTTTCCCCCATCATCCTTCCCGTGTACCATACGGGCTCAATGGCACGGCGGCCAGGATCGGGCTGCTGCAATTCGGCGCAGTCGCCAATGGCGTATACGTCCGGGGCGTTTGTTTGTAAGTAGGCATCTACGAGAATTCCCCGTTGTACAGCAATACCGCTGCCCTGCAAAAAGCCGATGTTGGGGCTGACCCCGGCGGTAAGGCCTACGTAGCCACAAGCGATGCGTTCACCCGTGCTGGTGATGACCGCCCCCGCTTTTCCTCTACCATCGTCGATGATTTCCTTTAACTCCGTGTTCAAACGCAAGTCGATCCCATGCTCCCGGATATGGCGGTTGATCATGGCTGATTCTTCAGCGGGCAGGACGCCATTCCAAAAGCTGGATTCTCGTACCAGGAAGGTCACCGGGATGTGCCGGGAGTGGAACATTTCGGCCATTTCGATGCCAATTAGGCCGCCGCCGACAATTGCGGCACGCTCCAGGCCGATGCTCCCTTTTTCCATCGCCTCCAAATCTTGTTTGCTGTACAAGCCGTGTACGCCCTGCAAATCCTGACCGGGCCAGCCGTATTTATTGGGCTGCGAGCCGGAGGCAATGATCAGTTTGTTGTAGCTGATTTGCTCGCCACTGCCGCTGTGCAGGACTTTCGCCCCGGTATCAATCGACTGAATCCGGGCATTTTTGAGCTGAATGCGATTTTTTTCCCAAAACCAATCTTCATATGGCTGGATGTCCTTCCAGCGCAAGTGCCCCATGTACACGTACATCAGCGCCGTGCGGGAGAAAAAATAGTCGGACTCGGCAGAGATCACGGTGATTTGACAGTCCGCACTCAGCTGGCGCAAGGTGCGTGCTGCGGTAATGCCACTGATGCCGTTGCCGATGATGACGATGTGCATAGGAATTAGGTTAAAGTTTGATCTGGCGATAAAAATACAGGATCAATTACGTTGTAGTCAGGGTTCACTGTATCAAACGCCCTCCAATATACAACGTAATTGTCCTATTGGGGACAAGTGATGTGTTAAGTTACTCCTAAACCCAGGGGCAAACCTTGACCTTTGATAGTTTTACTTGTATTTTTGTGGCAATTCATTTTAATTTAGACAGTAACAAACCATAACCCATGAAACATAGTTTACTTTCGATTTGCTTTTTGCTTTTTTGCCTGGGCTGTTTTGCCCAGACCAGCGGTTTGACTTTTTCAACCAGTTCAGCCAAAAAAGACGCCGCTGTTGACCTGACGGATCCTTTTCTGGATGTACAGGTGCCCATCACGATTACCAATACCTCCAAAGATACTGCCAAAATCATCTGGCGCCGCATGGCCCTCACCGGCCCCAGCAAGTGGGGAACCCGCGTATGCGACAACAATAATTGCTACGATGAAATAGTTTCCTCCAACCTCGATCCCAAGTTTCGATTGAACGAGCCATTTGTGATTCCTCCGGGTAAAAAAGCCGATTTGATTATGTATTTTCTGCCTTACGGCACAGCAGGAACGGGGAAAATTCCGGTGACTTTGTCTTTTGCATCAAAGCCCGATACGGTAATTGCCACGCTGAATTTTGAGGTCAACATCCGCAGTGTGACCACGAGTACCCGCGATATTCGTTTGGAAAACGTCCAATTGTTTCCGAACCCCAGCACCGACTATTTTCAAATCACCCGCATCGACAATGTGGATCGGGTAGTCCTGTACAATGTGATTGGCCGCAAAATGCGGGAATTTGAGGCGCAGGAAGGGGCACGTTATCGGGTGGCTGGTTTGCCGGATGGGATTTATTTGGCCGCGCTGGTCAATGATCAAAAAGGGGTGATTCGGACTTTGCGGGTGCACAAGCGGAGTGCACGGCCATAGGGGTGATGTCAAGGTGCATTCAGCGCAGCATCGTGCTGAAGTCTACCAACCCCCGACCTACGATTAGGACACAGAATTGTGCATTTTTTTCAGAATTGTGCTTTTGCCTAAGAACCCCCGACCCCTAAAGGGGAGTACATTGTTGATTACCTGAAATTTTACCTTTTTTACTAAAAAGCAAGATTTTAGGCTTCCCGAAAATGTACTCCCCTTTAGGGGTCGGGGGTTCTTAGGCTACGTAAGCCATTCATTATCAAGCGTAAAAATTCTATGCCCTAATCGTAGCCCTTCAAGGGGCGGGGGTTCTTAGACAAATGCACACTGCCAAACTCAACACAAAATTCCTTAAGTCAATGACATTGGGCACTAGGGGCACTTAAAAAAATGAGCACTCATTTTGCCCCACTACTTAGTTCTACTTTGGCACTTTAGAAAATCGATCGAGATCAACTTGCCGTTTGAAGTGCCTTAAAGTTAAGGCATCAATTATTCCGCTATCGGAATTGAGTTTATTGAGTAGCTTTTTAGCAAACACCATTTTAATGTCCGGCACAGAAAGTAATGGCATTTCTGGCTGATTTTCTTTTTGTATTTGCAAGATAAAATGTAAAGCCATTAAAGTTAGGGCAATATGATGATGCCAAGCTTTCCAAGAGCGTACTTGATATTGATGTAAGCCCAATTGTTCTTTGACATTTTGAAAGGCTCTTTCGACCCAATAGCGTTGCATCTGCCGAAAGAGAGCCACCTGGAGGCTCATTTTGCCTTGCGGTTGGTAACATACACTATATTTTATTTCCGTACCGTCCGTTTCTGTGCTAATGATCAGTTGCAATTTTTCTATATCTTCCCCTCTTTCCGTTTTCCAGATGTAGACATCAAGAATGGTCGCTTTTCGAATCAAAGGGCCTTTGGTGCCCTGTCGATGAGTGATGGTCTCCCATTTTTCTGGCGGGATTTGTGTAATTAAATTCTTCAATAATACGGGCGCAGTATCACAAACATAATTGCTAGGAGTCCTGCCTCGTCCGTCTTTTTTGGCAGGAATGTATAGTTGGGGTAATGTTAAATAAACGCCTAACTCTTCCCCTACATCAAGTACGAAAGCTTGTTTTTTAGCATACAAATATCGTCGAAGCGTCAAGGAATTGCCATAAATACAATCCCCACCAACCCAATCGTAGCAAACCCTTGGGGGCAATGTTTCGATGATTTTGATGGCTAGTTCCGGCTTGGTGCGGTAGACCTGGTCTGCTTTGGGAACTCCCGATTTATCACACCGCTTTTTATCCATTGTCCATTCTTTGGGAAGATATAACCGACTTTGCAGCAATCCCACTTGATCTCCATTACTCAGGGCGGCAAAGACCCCAACTTGACCATTGGCTACTTTACCCACTTGTCCGATATATTGACGGCCTACTCCAACGCTCTTTTTGCCTGATTTTTCCCAGCCGCTTTCGTCTAGGAGCAGGCCAAGGGAGCAGGTTTTATCTTCAATCCCTTCAGCAGCTGTACTCAATGTCGTGTGTACTTTTTCTGATACTGATTCCATCACCGCAAACGAATCCCATGGCGATTCACTGATGAAATGCTGTAATTGATCATAGTCACTGCCCGGTATGCGCTCTACCATTCGCTCAAGGTTACTTTTGCACTCATGGAGAAGTCCTCTGAGAAATTGTCCACATTTTCGAATGCTATCTCTCTTGTGGCACACGAATAACTTCCCATAGCCTTGTAAATAATCGCCTATTTTTTTTCGCTAAAGATTTTCATCTCCCAATATCACTATATTTACATCATCTTTAATGCCTTTTTCTAAGAGTATGTTTAAATTTCTGCTAGCAGAAATTTAAGGATTTGGCAAAAGAGAATCGGTCGAGTAATTTGTGGTTGCGAAATCATAAATTACGATGGTAATCAGAAGAGGCCACTTC
>JAIYAV010000135.1 GCA_027488855.1 Saprospiraceae bacterium | reverse complement strand
GTGGTTGCCTCTGATCCAGTCGAAACGTTCTTTTTCGATGTAGGGATCTTCCTGATCGTTGGTAAAAAAGTGCTTGGTGGATTCTCCTACAAAACCGCTGCGGGTTTGGATGTGGTATTTTTCCTGGTCTTCGGCATTGAGGGCGCCTCGGTTTTCGAATTCCCAGGCTTCCATGTTCATGGTGGGATAGTCTTCGAGGTGATTGACCATGCGGCCTTTTTCCAGCACCAAGGTTTTGAGTCCTTTTTCACACAATTCTTTAGCGGCCCAGCCGCCGCTCATGCCTGAGCCGATGACGATGGCATCGTAGGTGTTGCTTTTGTTGAGTTTGGTGTTGAGATTAGCCATTCGATTTCGGATTTGCGATTTCGGATTTCGGATTTTGGTGGGGCGGTTTGCGATTTCGGATTTGCGATTTCGGATGTCGGTGGGGCGTTGCGGGATTTCGGATTTGCGATTTCGGATTTCGGTGGGGCGTTGCGCAAAGTTTTTATCGTTGCTCAACGATAGTTTTTCATTCCAAATGAAACAACAAAAATTGAACACCGTAGAGTGCCAGAAGCAACGCTATTCCGAAATCCGACATCCCAAATCCGAAATTACTTGCGTGCGGGCCGCTTGGGCATTACTAGACTATCCGCCGGGTATTGAGCCTTGATGGAATCCATATTGGTTCTGGCCCAGTCGATCAGGGCAGTTTTTTCTTCTGCGGTCAATTTGGCTTCCGGGTGCCGACCCAGCCAAGTGTAGGAGGGCAATGGCATTTCGCCTTCATCCACCGTTTCGATGACCTCTTCAAATTTATGGTTTTGAATGGCAATTCTCATGGAGGTGAAATTCGAAAAATTCAGGTGCCGTTTGCCGTCATTGACGTGGTTGGCCAACATCCAGGCGACGGGTTGAATGTTGGAGTACCAGGGGTATTCGGTTTTGTTGCTGTGGCAATCGTTGCAGGCTTTTGCCAAAATACCCTGCACGTAATACGGCCCTGGGTATTTTTTGTGCACATCGTAGGTAAGGTCATTCGAGGTATTGCGCTCGGGGCGAATGAACTGAATGAGGACGAGGATAGCTCCCAAAACAAGCAGAATTTTTTTCAGCATGGTGTTTGTGTTTGAATTTTGAACAAAAAAAAGGGTTCAAAATGGGCTTCTACTCCCCAAAATAAGCTTTCCGTGAAAATTTCTCGCATTTTTTTGGAAGCTCGCTTGATTTATTCAAAAAGTGTTCTAATTTTGTAGTGTACTAGTAAACTAACACACCGCTACAATGATTCAACTTCAAAACCTCCTTTTTCGTTACCACCCCAAACGACCGCTGTTCGAGGGGCTACACCTCCAGATCGACAAACCCGGGATTGTGGGCCTGCTAGGCTCCAATGGGGCGGGCAAAACGACCTTGTTGCACTTGCTGGCTGGTTTGCGCTTTCCTTGGGCAGGTGCTTGCACTGTTTTAGGCGCTGAGCCCCGCAAACGGCAATTGTCCTGGCAACAACAAGTACTGTTTGTACCTGAAACCATCGAAATGCCAGCGCGTACCCTCCAACGTTGGCTGTCCGAACTGGCACCTTTTTACCCGCGTTTTGACCAACGGCTGTTTGATGCCATTGTTAAGGAGTTTGAGCTGGAGGTGTCCGGCAAGCTCAGTGAATTGTCTTTTGGGCAGCAGAAAAAGGTGATGCTGGCCTTTGCCCTGGCGACCCAGGTCAAAGTGCTGCTGCTAGACGAGCCGAGCAATGGTTTGGACATCTTTTCCAAATCTCAATTGCGCAGAATTTGGACCCGCCACTTGCCTGAAGATACCTTGGTGGTCATTTCGACCCATCAGGTGCGGGAGTTGGGGGCGCAGTTTGATCAGGTCGTGATGATTGACCAGGGTAAGCTCTTGTTTCATCAAACTAGCGAGGCACTGAACCGTCGCTTTTACATTGAACGCACTACCCACTTACCTGCTGAAAACGCCTGGTACACGGAGCCTGTACCTGGAGGATATCTGGCACTTTACTCCGCTGAGTTGGGTGACCCGGAAACCGAACTGGATTTGGAGATATTGCTGAAAGCGATTGTGGAAAAGCCGGAAATATTGTTTCACTTAAAAAAAGAAACTTCTTATGTACAAGAATAGCATACTGCGCATGGTACAGCTTTTCAAAATAGAATGGGCCAATCGCTGGAAACTCCTATTAGCATCTATTTCTGTTTACATGGTCTTGGTCTTTATTTGCTTAGTGGTTGCCGCTCAAAACATGAATATTGCTCAAGAGCTATTGTTGCTATTGTTCATGCTTGGGTCTTTCCTATTATTTGGTATTCAGTTGGCTAATGTATTTCCCGAATGGAAAAACCAGTTCAAAACGATACAGCTGCTGCAACTTCCCGCGAAACCATATGAAAAATACCTGGTTAGAATTAGCTTCCCGTTTGTGCTTACCCCAGCAATTTTTTCATTGATCTTTTTCTCCATTAAGCCCATTTTATTGCAAGCTGGTTTTGCGTTAACCGACTTTATGATCTATCCTTTATACGAGCAAGAAATAGTCAAATTAGTCCTTACGGCTTTTTTTCTGCCGCTGATGATTGGAGCATTGTTTTTACCAGGAGCGCTTCTGTTCAAAAGAGCTCATCTATTTTATTCATTGCTGCTATTGGCTGTACTATTTTTAATCGCAGCCCTAACTGCCTATTTTTTGAACTTGCCCAGCTACTCAAGCTCAAGTCAAATTGATGGAACAATCGGGGGCGTAATTGGAGCACAAGCAGAGAGTTACATGAGCTTTTTTAGGATTGAAGGCAAAAAAGCGGTGCTTTATTGGTATGGAATGCTGATTCCCTTGATGTTTTTGTCCAGTTATTGGCTTTTTAAACAACGTGAGGTATGAATTGGAACAATCACAAAGCCATCTTCCTTCAAATCGCCGATCAGATTATTGAGGATGTGCTAAAAGGAAAATCCAAACCGGGTGACAGAGCACTATCTGTTCGAGAATTGGCTGCACAAATTCAGGTGAACCCCAACACGGTAGTGCGTTCATACGGGCTACTTGAGCAAGAAGGAGTGCTTCACAATCAAAGAGGTATCGGTTACTACATTGCTGAGCACGCATTGGAAAAGGCTCGAAAACGCAAAAAAGAAGAATTCATTGAAGAAGTCCTTCCTGAAGTGTACAAAACAATGCAGCTTCTGGAAATTTCTATCGAAGAATTCAATGCCTTGTATCACCAAAATCAAAACTCCTTGTCATGAAAAAGCCAATCAAAACAAGTCATGTACTTGCCTTGCTTTCATTTGTAACGTTTCCACTTGTACTCACATTTTTCAACTTTACTACAGTACACAAAATCACTACCTCAAGTCCGCTCAAATCTGATCGACCACACCAACTTTTATCCGGTAAAATAATAGCTCGAACAACTTATGTTGACCCCAGTGACGCCTTGAAAATTGACTTAAAATTCGTCGATACGGTATTGCTCTTGCCTTCAAAACGAGACTATGTCACCATTCAGGGAGATTCGATTCTGCTGGGCAATATCGAGGTGGATAGAAGCCGAGCGCACGAAGACATATACCTGCGACATAAGTTGTGGCATGAAAATATGAATACTGAAGAAGAGCTTCCAATGGTCAATGGGCTTCAAAACACCAAGGTCAAGGTCATTATCGGTTACAGCACTCTAAACTCAGTTAACATTTATCAGCACATAAAAGCATTTATCCAAAAAGGGGTATTGAAAGGAGAGAACATTGACATTCATGCAGTATGCGACATAGCAGCATTAAATGTAGAGGCGGACTATTTAGACATTACATTGCTAAAACCAGATCGCTTACCCAAAGGAGATAGCATCTCAACATCTCGAATGAAAACTTACCTTCGAGAGTTGAAAAAGAGCCAAATGCATCAGATTAAAGGCAAAGCAGATTTGGTGAGGCTTAGGAATTACACTAGTGATCATATACATCTCAATCTAGCTGAATTAAAGTGCCGTCAAGTATCTGTCGTACTAAATTCCAGCTCTTCCAACAAGATCATTGCTAGCCCAAGCCAACTACTCAGTAGTACCTTATCCGCTTCAAAAGGTTTTTTCCTACCTGAAAATGAGTTTATTTGCCTGAGCAAGGCCAAAGTTGTCCATGCTTATCAAACCAACAAGGGCATCGTGCGCTATCGTTAGGTATTTTGGGGATGAAAAAAAAACTGCTCGACCGGCACAAGTCAATTGTGCGCTGGTCGAGCAGAGGGTGCCCCCTTCCATTTATTTCACTTTGCTAAAAACATGCGATTCTTCCCAATCCTCTCCCAACAATCTCAACACATAAGCTCCTTGTTTGAAGGCTTTAAGGTCAAAATTTTGTAAAGCTGGGTTCACCACACGCCCCGATTCCAGCACTTTGCCACTGCCCATTTCCAGCATTTGATACTGGACACTGGAGCTTTGAATCTGGGAATCGAGTTCCAAATACAAGGTTTCGTTGGCGCTGGGGTTGGGGAAAATTTTTCCTTTCTTCACCTTGTTTACGACAGTGGAGCTGGAAGTAAACAAGTTGGTGACTTTCACCAAACCCACGGCACCGTTTGGAGCAGTGAAGATTCCCCCTAAATACATGCTATTCCCATTGATATTGGCGGTGGTGGAATAAGTCGCATCAGCAGGCATTTCTGGCAAAAAATTGCTGATGAGTTGAGCATTTTTGTCAATTACAATGTGCTTGTTTACTGGAATATTGTTGTAGCGATTAAAGACTCCAGTAACCAAAACGCTTCCATTGGGTAGTTCGAACAATTCACTCACTCCCGGAAAATTATTGCTGGTGTGGGTCAGCGTAGGTGCTTGCACAATCTGACCTGTAGCGTCCAATTTCAACAAAAATGCACTGGTGCTGGTGAAGCCATTGCGGATTACCCCGCCTAATAAGCTAAAAGTTGTGTCGAGAGAAAGGGCAGTAAGCGCTACAGCTCTTTTGTTAAAATTCAACCGAAAATTCTGATCACGTGCCCCACTCGGCAGCAATTGTACAAGAGAGGTGGTATCTGACTGATCGTAGCGGATGTCTTCTCCAAACACTAGCAGCTTTTGGTTTTTTCCATAGGTAAACCCATAAAAACGCCGCAGGCCATTGACATACAATTGATTGAAGTTGGCTTCCAGCACTCCATTTGCGCTAAACCGTGCAAACTCCTGACCACTGCGCCCATTAACATTGTAAGCCAAACCTTCCGCAGCGTAGATTTTGTTGTCATGCCCCAAAGCCAGATAGTTGATCGCCGTTACCGAACCTTGATAAGGAAAGCTCAATGTTTGAATAGCATAACCATTGGAATTGGCCAAATTGAGACCGTTGAGTTCGCCAGAGAACTGGCTAGGCGCACGTTCACTTGCAATGACCAACGAACCATTGGACTGCTGCCTGATTTTGTAAACCCCACGCCAGTAACTGGCCATGAAGGGGTTGAAAGCAGGATCAATGCTCCCGTTGGGCAACAAACGTGTAATGTGGGTAGCAGTTTGCCCGCCGACCCTGTGAAAATGTCCACCCACGATCAGTTTTCCATCTTTTTGCAGCAAAATATCCCGTACAATGCCAGGGGTATATAAGCCAGTCATAAAATCGAGGTCAACCACAAGCCGATTAGAAGCATCTCTAATTAAACGAGCCAAACCTCCCCGAAAAAGGTTGCCAATAGCGGTAAATCCGCCAGTCACGACCAGTCGACTATTTTGTTGTTCGGTAGCCCAAAATACGTAACCATTCGAATTCACTACCTGCAAATCACGTACTTCTCCGTTTTCAAATACCTCATACCCACGCTGGCCCAAAATGAGAAAACTATTGCTACTGGCCCGGTAAAGAGAGGCCCTTTCGTTGGACAAGGAATGATTGGCCAGGAGTTGCCCGGTTCGATCAAATACACTGACATTAAAGCCATCACCAGCTAAGAAGCCCAGCGTTCCACTGGGTAAAATGGCCATATTCTGTACAATAAAATTAGATACTGATTTAGGTTGTGGATTAAAAGTAGGATCGACTTGCCCGGTGGAATCGAAGCGAAAAACGGCTTGGGTACGATTTCCAATTTTGAGATTGGTTCCTGCAAGCACCAATTCATTATTGGATTGAACCCCAATAGCGGCAACTGATCCATCAAAAGTATTAGCCTTGAAATTTGGTGAAGCTGCCCCATCTCTACTCAATAGCCGAACTTGAGAAATGTTGGTTACAGCATTCTCCAGAATAAGGATTTTCTGATTGGGCAATACTTCTAATAGCTGCAAACTAAAGTTTTCATTTTTCAAAATTGAAAAAGAAGGGTCAATTGTTCCATCTGGCAACAAGCGCAGCAAACTTCCTATGAATTGCCCCTTCGAATCTTTGAAATAACCACCAATCAAGATTTTTCCGTCTTTTTGGATCTTGATTGTTGTAGGTGCATTGTTCAACAGCGTTGGGTATTGAAAACTAGGGTCAAGTTCCCCATTTTCCTCTAGGCGAAACAAAAAGCTCACCGCTCGATCATTTACAAATCCTTGACTCTGAGTCGCGAGGAGTAACTTGTTGTCTGCTTGAGTTACCATGGTTGTACCGCCGCTAGCCCGCAATATTTTGGGCGCAAAATTGGGATCAAGCGTTTGAGCGCACAGTAAAGAAGCAATACTCAGAATAGTTAGCGTAAGTTTTAGCTTTTTCATGGCCATGTTTTTGGGAATGAATCAAACAATGTCATGCCCATAACCCAAAAACATGTTGCGGTGGTATGCATTTAACAAAATAAATGAAAATTAGCGCGAAAACAAAGCGCTCGTCTTGGCTACAAGCGTTAGACACCTGTGAATCATGTAAAATTACGCTTCAATTGTGTAATGCTTATGCCCTTAATTCTGATGAACTTTGTTATTTTACCACAGCTCCATTCGGGAGCAAATAACCAAACCACTCCAAAATGAAAGTAGCAGTCTACAGTTTCCACCAATTTGAAAAGCCTTATTTCGAGCAGGTAAATGACGGCAATCAGGATCTGCATTTTTTCAACGTGGAGCTTTCGCTTGAAACAGCCCCCTTGAGTGTTGGTTTTGATGCGGTCAGTTTATTTGTAAACGATGATGCCTCAGCCCCCGTACTTGAGGTCTTGTACAAAAATGGCATTCGTTTCATCGCCCTGCGCTCGGCGGGCTACAACAATGTGGACCTGGACAAAGCAAAACAACTCGGCATCCGGGTCGCCAGAGTGCCTGCCTATTCGCCTTTTTCCGTAGCTGAACACGGGGTAGCCCTCATCCTGGCGCTGAACCGGAAATTGATCCGCGCCCACTCCCGGATCATGGAGCAGAATTTTTCCTTGAATGGCTTAACCGGTTTTGACATGAACGGGAAAACCGTAGGCATTATGGGTACCGGAAAAATCGGGGAAGTAATGGCCCGGATTCTGCATGGTTTTGGTTGTCATTTATTGGCCTACGACAAGTTTGAAAACGAGGACATCAAACAAAAATACGCAGTGGAATACACCGATTGTGCTACACTATATCAGCGCTCCGACATCATCAGCCTGCACCTGCCGCTCAATGACGATACCAGGTACATCATCAATGAAGCCAGTATCCAGCAGATGAAAAAAGGCATGATGTTGATCAATACCAGCCGAGGCGCTCTGGTGAACACGAATGATGTGGTTCAAGGATTAAAAAACGGGCAAATTGGTTATTTCGGCATGGATGTATACGAAGAGGAGGATGGGCTGTTTTTTGAAGACCATTCGGATGAGGTTTTGCAGGATGATACGATTGCCCGGCTCATGACTTTCCAAAACGTATTGATTACCAGCCACCAAGGGTTTCTCACCGAAACGTCCTTGAGCAATATTGCCAAAACCACGATGTACAATTTGGATTGCTTCGCAACGTCTAAAGTTTCTGAAAACGAGATAAAAATGTAAGCTGAAACGATTTACTACAACTTTTTATATTTAATTGCACAACCAAAATGAACAACTATAAACTAAGCTTTTTATTGCTTTTGATCTCATTTTGTGCCTGTCATCGCGTGGAGACACAAAATGACATCATCCCAAACGAAGTATTTCTATCCGATACCCGAGACTCCACAAAGACAACCCAAGCCATTCTCAACAAGTTTATACCCAGCTCTTTGGCGCTTGCTCAGGCTGATACGGGTGGTACTTTTTTTTACGGCAACAACGTCATTGAAGAAGACAGCTTGTTTCGCCAGCTGCTGATTGGAAAATTGATTGATTCAGCGAACATCTACGCAGTTGAAATCGATCTTAAAGACACCATGATCCAATTTTTTCAGCTCCGTCAGCAAGTATGGAAGCCAATGGGCCATGCACGAATCAATATCCCTATTTACTCCATTGAATTTGAAGACCTGAATGGCGACGACAAGAAGGAAATCATCACTTCAACCTGGCGAAACATGAATGGCAACTCCTGGAAAGAGGTCTACTGCCATTCCGAAAAAACCGGAACAATTCAATACGCAGGCTCCTTTTCGACAGATTATGTAGTCAATAAAGCCAAAAAGCAAATTGAAGAGAGCTACTTCGGCAGCTGGTACATGGATCCTTCGCTGACGCTTTATGAATGGCGAAACGAAAAATTAGTACCCATAAAACAGCTAATCATTGCTCATGATCAACCAGTGACCGAAAATGGAAAATCGACTTTGGAGTATTACGAAAATGCCACCAACGATCTCAAGGGACTCAAACTCGTATTTAAAGAGCGATATAGCGACGCCAACCCAAAGCAACAACAGCTATGGGATAATTTTTTTAACAAAAACAAATAAAGTCCTTGGTTGTCCCTCTACTTCTTAGGCGTTTGACTTGGCCGAACCTCTATTTTGCTAGGCAAAGTCCGCGGGTTCATCTTGAGTAAATCCACCACGATTTGCCCCAAATCTTCGGGCTGAATTTTCCAGGCATCGGCATCACTCGGTTCGTGGTTGTTGAAGTGGGAAGCCACCGAACCGGGCATGATGGTCGAACATTTGACGCCCGCATCCCGCAAGTCGAGCATGACCGCCTGGGTGAAACCCACCAAACCAAACTTACTGGCGTTGTAAGCGGAGGCTGATGCAAAAAAATTGGTTCCGGCCAAACTGGCGATGCTGATGAAGTAGCCCTTGGCATCAGTCAGTGCATCTACTGCAGCTTTGAGGCTGTAAAACACTCCAGTAAGGTTGGTATCGATCGTTTCATGCCATTGCTCTGGCGTGAGTTGGGTGATGGGGGCAAAATGACCCACCCCTGCATTGGCGATGAGGACGTCGAGACGACCAAAAGTTTCCAGGGTTTTTGCCACTGCGTTTTGCTGCGCCGCAAAATCACGCACATCGGCAGCGATGCCGATGATTTTGCCAGTACCTATTTTGGAGAGCTCCTGAGCTGTCGCGTCAGCATCTTCCTGGCGGCGGCTGGTGATGGCCACATTGAGGCCTTCTTTGAGCAGGCTGGCGGCGATACCGTAGCCGATGCCTTTGCTGCCCCCGGTGATGAGGGCGGTCATTTGGTTGAGATTGTTCATATGGTTGTGAACGTTGATAGCGTTAAAATGGTTGAAATCGTTTAGCGCTTGAAAAGAAATAAATCTCCCCAACCTTCCAATCCATCTACTCAATTGGCTGGATTGTCGGTTTGCTGTAACTCTTAACACTTACGTTTATACTTTAGCGTTTTCTCAAGTACTTTATTTATTTTTTTCACCAATACATTATCAAATGATCAAAATAATTGCATTTTTCAACGTCTGGTTTTTCAGCATGGTAGCTCTATTCAGTCCAGAAGAAGCAGCAAAAACCAGCGTTGACGAGGCCATGCCCATGTGCAATACCGGCAGCATGGTTGAAAGTGTCGACAAATGGACCAAACTTCCAGGTTCACCTGTACTCAGCTCAGTTCCTTCAGGCACCAGCGCTTTTGAAACCGACTCGACTAAGGCCTACGCCATGCCTTTGTTGACCCAAACGCCCAAAGGAGAGATCTTGCTTTCCTGGACAGAAAAAGACGAGCAAGGCTTAGTTTCCTTTTGCCTGGCCTTTTCCAAGGACAAGGGCAAAACTTTCGGAGATAAAAAAGTAATTTTCAGCAGCAAAGGGATCGGCAATAGTCGTTTGATGCGGGCCAAGGTATTGGCCAAAAAGGACGGCAGCCTGGTCGCAGTGTTCACCAATCGGCCTGACGCACCAGCAGGAGCACCAGCAGGTGGCCGCCGCACCTCCGATCTGGTGTATTGTGTATCAAAAGACGCTGGTACTACCTGGACCAGCCCGCAAAATGTTGACGCTGACCCAGCCAAAGCCATGCGTGGCTTTTTTGACGCCATCGTCCTGCCCAACGATGAAATCGCCGTGTTTTACCTGAAAGACGTGGCCAACAGCACCAAACACGAAGAGCGGGATTTGCGGATGGTACTGACCAAAAACGGCGTGTTTCAACCCGAAAAATTGATTGATCCAGTCGTCTGCGATTGCTGCAACATCAACCTTTTGGTCGACGCCAACGGAGCCTTGCATGTCTATTACCGGGACAACAACGATGATATTCGCGACATCGCCAAAATAACGTCCACCGACAATGGAGCAACTTTTTCCAAGCCACAAATCGTTCACAACGATGGCTGGAAAATCAATGGTTGCCCGCACAGTGGCGCAATCTCCAGCACGTATGGCAAAGGGGCTTTGATCGCCTGGTTCTCCGGTGCTGAAAGCGAAACGGGTATTCGTCTGGTCACTCAGGAGGGTAAGAAGCTCTTCGTATTGGACGATGCATCGGTGAAAAACCCATGGATAATGGCGGGCCAAAAACAAGCGGTGATGCTCTGGGAACAAAGCCAGGCCGACAGCAAAAGCCAGCTCGTATTCCGGAAAATCAATGGCGATAAAGTATCGGAAACGGTAGCAGTGGAAGGTACCGTAAATGCCCTTAATTCAACTGGTTTGATGCTGGACAATCAGTTGTTGCTTGCTCACGAAGTGAAGCGGGATAAGAAGAATGGTCTTAAGGTTACTACGGTAACTTTGTAGAGCTTGTTTCATCCCATTCAATCACTGTCGGATAGGACAGCGAAAATGACAGCTTATGGAAATCATCAACAGCATCAGTCCCTATGTTTCAATCCTGGCCTTGATTGGAACTTATTGTCTAATCGTGGCTTACGATCGTTCCAAAATGCCTGAACGACTCAGAAAGCGCGGTCAAATAGCGGAGGCTACGGTTACCGAAATCCTGCGCAACCCTGGGCCTCTCTTTAGCTCACAAGAAGGCGAAGGTTATGCCCCAGTCGTAGAGTTTGAAGCCCACGGGAGCATTCAGCGCCATACTTCTACCAACTACCAGCAGCCTTGCCCTCATCAGGTTGGCCAAAAAGTGGTCGTTCGGTATTATTTCTATAAATCGATACGTGAAGTTCTAATCGATGGGGATGAAGCTTCAACAGCATCACCCAAGTTATTGGTTTTGGGAATCTGTTTGTGTCTAGTGGGTTATCCATTCATCATCATCAAGTTAATGGATCTTATCTAGATACGATTGTATAAATGACGGGTTCTCTTATTCCTCCAGAGAGCCCGTCATTATTCGTTACTTCTTATCCTACATCCCCAATTCCTGCTTATCACCCAGGAAAGGCTGGTTGTACACACGCTTCCCGGTCGCTTTGTACAAGGCATTCGCCATTGCACCAAAAATCGGTGGAAATGGTGGCTCACCCATACCCGTAGGGCTCATCTCATTTTTCACAAAATGGACATCAATGGCCTTGGGTGCTTCGCTCATGCGAATCATGCGGTAATTGTGGAAATTGGTTTTTTCAGGCACCCCATTTTTGAAGGGCATTTCCCCAAAAAGTGCGTTACCGATCCCATCTATAACTGCGCCCTCGGTCATGTTGGCAGCAGCGTCGGGGTTGACCACAATGCCGCAATCGATGGCACTGGTTACTTTTTGCACCACTGGTTTGCCATCTTCAAGCGTCAATTCCAGCACATGGGCCGCATAGCTGGCGTGGCAAAAATAGGCCGCTACACCGCGGTGTACCTTCGATTTCGGCTTGTTCGCCCAGCCCGATTTGTCGCGCACCAGTTCCAGTACCCCGGCGTAACGATCTGCATCGTAATCGTTGTTTTTACCAACCGGATTGGCCTTGGCTTTCCTCAACAATTCCAGACGCATTTCAATCGGGTCTTTTTTCATGGCCTCGGCCAGTTCGTCCAGGAATGACTGCTCGGCGGCAGCAATAAAATTGGAGCGTGGTGCCCGGAAAGCGCCGATGGTGATATTGGATTCGATGGACCAATCTTCGGCCAGGTAATTGTCGATCGCACCCGCAGGGAAACGATTGGCATGTAGGGGGCTTTCAGGAATGCCACCCGCTTTCACATGAAAAGCAAGCAGGTTGTTGTTTTTATCCAGAGCAGCACGGTAAGTGGCATAGTAAGCTGGCCGGTAAACGCCGTTGGTCATGTCATCCTCGCGGGTGTACATCAACTTCACCGGCGCTTTCACTTGATTGGAGATGATGGCAGCCTCTACCATATAGTGACTGTAAGCTCGACGACCAAAACCACCACCCATGCGGGTCATTTCGATTTCGATGTTTTCGGCGGGTATACCCAATCGTGCGGAAAGAGTTGGCTCGATAAGCCCTGGCGCCTGCAGTGGTCCGGCAACTTTCACTTTATCACCTTTTACATCCGCAAAAAAGTTCATCGGCTCCATACAGTTGTGCGCCAGGTGGGGGGCCGAATAGCTCCGTTCCAGCACCTTTGCTGCAGTTTTGAACGCCGCTTCCGGGTCTCCATCTTTGCGCACCACTCTACCTGGTTTGCTGGCAAACTCTTTCATTTTGGCGAGGTGGTCAACTGAGTTTTCCAGGCCTCCCGGTACTTTCACCTGACTCTTGTTTCCTCCAAAACCAGCAACCGTTTCGTTGTAAGTCGCAAATGGTTCCCACTCGGCCTTGATTGCCTTTTTGGCATTCATCACTTCCCAGGTAGAATTGCCGACAATGGCCACCAGTTCGGGGAAGGCATTGGCGTCGAATCCGCCTTTTTCCTGGCCCTCGTTATAGGTTTTGAAGGAAAATACATCTTTGATCCCCGGCATGCCCTTCACGGAAGCATCATTGAAAGATTTCAACTTCATGCCAAAAGCGGGTGGATGGACAATCATGGCAATCAACATGCCCTCAACCTTGTAGTCCAGGCCAAAAAGTGGCTTACCCGTTACAATTTTCGGCCCTTCCACGTTCTTGTGCGAGGTACCAATGATTTTGAAATCTTTGACCGCTTTCAATTTCACTTCCTTCGGAACGGGGATTTGCGCCGCCGCCGCCGCCATTTCGCCATAAGTAGCCTTTTTGCCACTGCTGTGCTGCAACACACTATTGGAAGTAGTGATCTCCTCTACGGGTACCTGCCAAGCTTTGGCAGCAGCTTCGCGCAGCATTTGTCGGCCCGTAGCACCCGCTTTGCGCAGGGCGTCCCATTTGGAAGGGATGCCTCTACTGCCTCCGGTGAATTGTCCAAAGGCCGCATTCGGGAATTTAGCAGGGTCGTGCATGGCCATTTCCACCCGTACGTCTTTCCAGTCTACGTCCAGCTCCTCGGCCACGATCATGGGCATGGAGGTCATCACGTTTTGGCCAAATTCAGGATTGGGGGTAAAAATGGTCACCAGACCGTTGTCGCCTATTTTCAGGAAGGCGTTAAAATCGTACCATTCCTTGGGCAGAGCCAGGGAATCTTTGGCGGCTGCCAGGCTTTGTTGAGCCAGCCAGTCAAATCCGATGACCATGCCACTGCCTGCGAAGAGGGTATTTCTGAGGAAAGAGCGTCTGCCTGATGCTATTTTTGTCTTTGTCATTTTTTTAGATTTGGTATCCCAAATTTTTCTTGCTTAAAAAGAATCATTTTGGATTGGGCTGCGCCCAATCTTTTTTGTAACCGCGACGGCACGACGACGCGACGATTACACGACGTTTTGCTCCGCACCACACGACGCTTGCGTCGTGAAACCGTCGCGTCGTCGTGTCGTCGCGGTTAGATCAAACCGAGCAGCGGAGCTGCGAGAAAATGCAATGTCAAGACTTGGGATAATTTGTACTTGGGTTTTAAGAACGAGCTGCCGTTTTAATCGCCGCCTTGATCCGAATATAGGTACCACAACGGCAGATGTTGCCATTCATCGCTGCGTCAATCTCTTCGTCGCTGGGTTTGGGATTGTCTTTGAGCAAGGCTGCTGCACTCATGATTTGCCCGGTTTGGCAATAGCCGCATTGGGGTACATCGTGCTCAAGCCAGGCCTTTTGGAGCGGGTGATCACCATTTTCAGAAAGGCCCTCAATGGTGGTAATTTTCTGATTGCTTACCTGTGCTACAGGCAGTGAGCAAGAACGCATGGCCTCCCCATCGAGGTGAATGGTGCAGGCACCGCACATCGCCATGCCGCATCCGTACTTGGTGCCCACCAGATTGAGGTGGTCTCGCAGTACCCAGAGAATGGGTGTAGTGGGGTCGACATCTACCTGATGCTTTTTCCCATTGATAGTCAGATTGAAAACTGCCATGATATTAGGTTTGATTGAATGTACAAATTAAGCGGCTTCTAGCCTCAGAACATTATAGGAATCAAGTCAATGGTTACGAAAATCAAAGCGCTACCCAATTTTAAATTCCCCACTCGTTGTTGTTCTTGTGCTGTATATCGATGCTCATGAATTATTAAATTAACCATACAAAGGTCTTTACAATTTCCCACCTCATTAGGATACAAAGTACGGAATGTTCTACCATTTTTACTGATTAAAGGTCTGGTACCGTTATAGCACTGGGGAACTGCCTAAATTTGCAAGAGAAAACAACAATGCCATGGAAGGTGCCTTCAGATTTGAAACCATCAGCTCATACAACGATTTAAACAACCACAAAACCTTGCACCCCTTGGTTAGTGTGATTGATTTTTCCAAAGCGAAGCCAAGGTCTTGGGGTGGAGCAAAAAACATCAAAATCTACTATGGTTTTTACTGCATCTTTTTGAAAGAAGTAAAATGTGGTGACCTGAAATACGGTCGAAATTATTACGACTATCAGGAAGGCACCCTGGTTTTTGTTGCCCCGGGGCAAGTGATGGAAATAGAAAACAACGGCGAAGTGTACCAACCCATGGGGCATGCCCTGGTGTTTCATCCCGACTTGATTCGGGGAACGGCACTGGCCAAAACCATCCAGGAGTATAATTTTTTCAGCTACCAATCCAACGAAGCCCTACACTTGTCCGACCGCGAACGACAAATTGTGATGGACTGTTTTTCAAAAATCGAGTTCGAACTTCAACAAACCGTTGACAAGCACAGCAAAAAACTGATTGCCTCCAATATTGAATTGTTCCTGAATTATTGCGATCGTTTTTATGATCGCCAATTCATCACCAGAGACCATGCGAATAAGGGGATTTTGGAAAAGTTTGAAGACTTGTTGAATGGTTACTTTTCATCCGACAAACCCCAACTCATCGGCTTGCCTTCGGTGGCTTATTTTGCCCATGAGCTGCATTTGTCGGCCAATTATTTTGGGGATTTGATCAAAAAAGAAACCGGCCAATCGGCCAAGGAATACGTCCAGGGCAAAATCATCGAGGTAGCAAAAAACAAGGTATTCGAGAGTGAAAAAACCGTGAATGAAATCGCCTACGAATTGGGCTTTAAATACCCACAGCACTTTAGCCGCTTGTTCAAACAGCGGGTGGGCTGTACGCCGAATGAGTACAGGAATTTGAACTAGCTATTTTTTCGCCACAAAGACACGAAGACACAAAGGAACAAAGCGCCTTTGAGCTAAAAAAACCAATCGAAATCTATGAAAAACACAATCATCGCTCTAAGCTTACTTTTTTGGAGTATGTCCTCTGCTATCGCACAATCCTCCAGCGAGGAACAAAGCATCCTTCAATTGTCCAAAGACAAATGGCAATGGATGGCCGACAAAAATGTGGACAAACTGGCCCCCCTCTTCGCCGACAATTCAAAATTTGTCCACATGAGTGGCACCTGGAAAAAGGACGAGGAACTCGAAATCATCAAAACGGGGAGCATTTGGTACAAGGAAGCCAAAGTCCATGATACGGCGATAGAAGTTTCCGGGAAAACAGCCATCGTCTGGAGCCGAATTACCCTTACGGCGATGGTCCGGGGAAATGAAGTCATCACTGAATTTACGGTAACGGAAGTTTATCAAAAACAAAAGAAGGATTGGAAGCTGTTGGCATTGACCTTTAGTAGTGTACGGGATACGCATCAGATCAAGAAATAGGCTTATTGGCCCAGAATAAACATGAATCATCCCAAATTTTCAAAACAATACCAAAGCGACATAATTTTCAGTAGAGTAGAGAGAAGCGGCTTCGCCGCTTCTCCCCCTCGTCAAACCGTACGTGCGGTTTTCCCGCATACGGCTTTCCTATGATCTTCGTCATTAGCTTTCACAGGCGAACTCCTCTGCCAGTGTATTTAGTCGGGTCGATTAGGCCATACCTGGCTACTAAGACCTCAAAGGCTCTTTGTCCATAAAGCCTACACTTTCTTTGGCTCTTTCGAGTATAGTATCGGTTCAGCCGTTCATGCAGGTAGTGTCGCAACCTTCGTTTACTCATCGCCGGGTAACTCACTCCTTTGATCTCAAAGTAGTTTAGCCAGCCTGCCAGTTGTAGGTTTAGATCGCCACATATCTGTTCTGCACAGTAATGACCATGTTGATGTAGGTAGTCTTTGATTTTGTCTCGGAGCCTTTGTTCCGACTTCCGGCTGGGTATAATATTCCAGTATTTTGGCTTACTGCCTATTATACTCCGGTCGTAGCGGATAGTGAATCCTAAAAAGTCAAAACTCTCCTCTTTGGCATTTACCATCCGGGTTTTCTCCTCATTGAGACTTAACCCCATCCGACTCAGCAATTCCTTGAGTTTATCCTTTATCTGCAACTCAATCTTCTTACCCATCATCACAAAGTCATCTGCATACCGCACAATCTTTACTCCCGCTTTTGCAAACAGACTCTTCGGGTTGTTCACGATTCGATCCAGTAAATGTAGATAGATGTTGGCCAGTAAGGGCGAGATTACTCCCCCTTGTGGTGTCCCTACTTTGTTCTTCTTGTTGCCGCCCTTGAACTGTTTACCCTCATAGATTGGTACTTCTAACCATTGTTTGATTAAGTCCAGCATCCTCGGATCACTGATGCGCTCCTTGAGCGCGATCAGCAGCTTTTCGTGCGGTATCGTATCAAAGTATTTACTCAAATCTCCATCCAACACTTCGTCCAGCCCGCTTTCCAGGTGCTCTTTTATCGCTCCCATTGCGCCCGCTGCACTCCGCCCGGGACGGAATCCATGTGAACTCTCTTCAAAGTCTGCCTCAAAGATCGGTTCCAAGATTAGTTTACACGCTGTCTGTACTATCCGGTCGCGTACTGTGGGTATCCCTAACGGTCGCTCTCCTCCATTTGCCTTCGGTATCATTACTCGTTTTACCGCTTGCGCCCGATATTGCTTCGTCCGTAGTTCTTCCCCCAATGTCCTCAGATAGCCTTCAACTCCTTGTTCTTTGACATCCTCTATCCTCAATCCATCTATACCGCTACTCCCTCCGTTCGCCTTTACTTGCTTCCAGGATTCCCTCAGTATATATCCTAAGAACACCTTGTCGTACAGCACGTAAAACTTATAGCCCTTTTCCTGTTTGGCTTTCTGATATAGTCCCCGCTGCAAAGCCAGTACTCTTTCTGAGTCGCTCAGTTCGCTCTTCTTTCTCTTGATTAGCTCCCTTTCTCCCGACTCTCCGTCTTTCTTTTGATACTCCTTTCTCAATTTTGACTGGTTTTGGCTGCTCGGTACGCTTTTCATAGTAATGCCCCTTCGCTCCTCCCGCTTTTACCTTTTCGGGGATCTTCACTAATATGGGCATCTCCGACTCCCTCGACTGGCTGGACGGCCATCGTTAGGGTCTCCCACGTTCATGCGGCTCCTTCGACTCACACGCAACACTATCTTACCCCGGGTAGCCCCTATGGTGCTTCTTGCCGATGCTTCCCATAGAGTAGCAGGTTTCATCCTCTTTGGCAGACTGACCACTACCAACAGTGTAACGAGGCCTTACTAGTGCAGCTTATGAATCCGCTCGTCATGAGCTTTTGCACTCTCGTTTCCTCCAGCACAATCACAACGGCTTCAAGCTGATCGGCATCTTGGCTTGTGTGGCTCTTTCATCCACTAGGTTTTTTTTGCATTATATTTACCGCACGCCTCGTGGCGCACCAAAGAAAACACAAAGAAACACAGAGAACACAAAGTTAGACGTAGACGACGCTTCGCTTTGTGTCCTTTGTGTCCTCTTTTTTCCCTTTGTGGTAATAAAATCAAAGTACAAAAAATAAGGCTACCTGAAACTCTACCAAATTCAGTTTGCAGGCTATATTTGTTCATCTCCTACATTTCAAAATCGCAACAATGAAAAAACCTTCCTGTCGCATTACCTCACTCTTTTTACTTATCTGCACCTTTTTGTGCGCCCAATTCAGCGCCTTCGCAGCCTCCAAAGAATACACCCTGGTGGTAGAGGCCTATGATTGGGGGCCCGGCGTAAGCAAAGCCATTATTGGCCTGGACAGCCCGGTGAAAACCGTTGACCATAAAGATTACACTGTGTCTGCCACTCGTTTTTCTTCCTGTGTGGAAATTCCCGCTGCGCAAGCCTCCGGAAGCAGGTTGGTCGTTTTTGCCTATGTTTCCGACCAACAAGGCAAGCGGGTGGCGGAAGGGAATTTTGTCACCCTGGTTTTGGCCGTAGCGCCCAATCTGCCGATTGCCTCCCCCATTTTTTATTCTCAAAACCCAAAATGCCGAGGCAACAACTGGATTGAGTACAAACTGAACATCAAGGACAACAAAAGCAATCAGGTTTGGGACAAAGAAAAAAACCGAATCATTCCGCTGATAGACCAATTTGACCTGAGCGGAAAATACAAGGTGGATGACAGCATCACCCTGTCTTATGCCGTGTACGCGCCCAAGATAAGAGCAGCAAAGTCGCCCCTCATCATCTGGCTACACGGCGGCGGCGAAGGTGGAACCGATCCCAGCATCGCCATCATCGGCAACAAGGTGGTCAACTATGCCGCACCCGAAATTCAGAGCTACTTTGGTGCAGCTTATGTCCTGGCACCCCAATGTCCAGGTGCCTGGATGCACAACAAAAAAGGGGTGATCACCCATGGCAAAGAAGACGACATGTACAACCAGGGCCTCATGGCCATGATCAAAAACTTCGTGCGCACCCATCCCGAGATTGATCAAAGTCGCATTTATGTAGGTGGCTGTTCCAATGGAGGCTACATGGCGCTGAGGCTGATTCTGGCCGATCCGGGTTATTTTGCGGCGGGCTACATCAGCGCCTTGGCTTATCAGTCAGAATTCATCACCGACCAACAAATCAACAGCATTCGTAAGGTTCCCATCTGGTTTGTGCATTCCAAAGACGATGGGGTAACCATTCCTGAAAAAACAGTGGTTCCCGTTTACAAACGTTTAAAAGCAGCGGGGGCTCCTGTTCACTTTTCCTTTTATGACCATGTCACGGATTTGAGTGGATTTTTTGGTGGGGAAAATTATCACTTCAATGGGCATTGGTCTTGGGTTTATTCGCATACAAACCACGCCAAACTCGACTTTGATGGCAATCCAGTCAAAATCAAGAATAAACCGGTGACGATCATGGAATGGATGGCGGCGCAAAAAAAGTGATTTTTTTCACCATCTAAGACATCTAAGAAACACCTCAGAAGCATTGCCTCCTAAGGTGTTTCTTAGATGTCTTAGATGGTTCAATTAACAATGTGTACTTAGTATTTCAAATGAAAAAACTCATTCGCACGCGCCTCTCCCCTACTCTTGCTTTGCTCCTCGTTCGCCCGCAATTCCACCCGCCGGATTTTACCACTTGGATTGAAACTGCACACAAATAGCCCCAAATCATCTACCTCAATCCTCCAACTCCACTTACCTTTACCCAGCACCAATTGACCTACACCAATGCAGCATCTTTTTGATTTACACGGCAAAACCGCCCTCGTAACGGGTGCCAGTAGTGGCATGGGCAAAGCCATTGCAGAAGCTTTTGGTACCCACGGTGCGAAGGTCATTGTCAGCAGCAATGATGCAAGTGCCTGTCAGGATACGGTGGAAGAATTCATTCAAAAAGGAATCTCCGCGCTAGCCTTACCTTGTGATGTAGCCCAACCTGCCGAACGCCAGCAGTTGTACACCCTGGCCACCCAGGCATGGGGGGTGATTGATATTTTGGTCAGTTGTGTTGGCATCGCTACTCCCGGTCCATTTTTGGACATCGACGAAGAAACTTTCACCCAAACCATAGAACTGAATCTGCACAGTGCTCTGCACCTGAGCCAGCTCTTTTTGCCGGGTATGCAGGCTCAAAAAGATGGAGTCATCATCTTTCTGGCCAGCATCGCCAGTGTGCGTGGCAACAAAAGCATCGGTTTGTACGGCATCACCAAGGCGGGCATCGTTCAGATGGCACGCAACCTGGCCGTTGAGTTTGGCCCCGACAACATTCGGGTCAACGCCATTTCACCGGGGCTGATCGATACCCCCTTTTCCAAAAGTTTGTTGGAGAATCCCGCATTTATGGAGCGACGCCTAGCGCTGACACCCTTGCGACGAGTGGGCACACCCGAAGAAATTGCCGGACTTGCCGTACTATTGGCTTCACCCGCTGGCGCTTTTATAACTGGACAAAACCTCATTGTGGATGGGGGGACGACCATTAGCGATGGAAATTGAGTTACCATGTTGATCCAAAATAAAACACCCAATCCGCTCAAAGGCTGGCAGATCCAACGCGAAAGCATCCGCTACCTCGGCCAGGATTTGCAACGGCCAGAATGTATCCTCACCGAGCCCAATGGCACGGTTTGGTCAGCAGATGCTCGGGGTGGAGTGATGCAATTGAATCTCGATGGTTCGCAGGAGTTGGTTGCCCCATTTTTTGAACAAGTTGCCGAATCGGCCAATTCCTACGAAAATCGTTACATCCAGGCCCAAGGCTCTTTGCCCAATGGGGTTTGTTTTGATCAAAAGGGGGATTTCATCATTGCCAACTGGGGCACCAATCATATCGAAAGGATGACGCGGGAGGGCAAGATGAGCACCCTGTTGACCGAAATTGAAGGCATCCCCTTGGGCAAAACCAATTTCCCCCTGCGCGACAGCAAAGGCCGCATCTGGTTCACCGTCACCACCCGCACCGAACCTTGGTCGGATCAAATCAATACCCGTGCTACCGATGGCTACATTGCATTGATGGACGACAAAGGGGTACGGATTGTGGCCGACGGTTTTTGTGGCACCAATGAAATCCGTTTTGATGACAAAGAAGAATGGTTGTATGTTGTGGAAAGTACGGGCTGGTGCATTTCGCGCTTGCGGGTACACGCGGATGGGAGCTTGAGCGATCGGGAGGTATATGGCCCTTCGCGTTTGAGTGGCTTCCCGGATGGTTTTGCTTTCGATACTTACGGCAACCTCTGGATTACCCTGATTTTCACCGATCAGCTCATTGCGCTTACTCCGGATGGGGAGGAATTGATGTTGCTGGACGATAGTACGCCTGCCACCCGCCAGCGTTTGATCGAAGCCTACGACGAGCGCAGGGTTACTCCCGAAATCCTCGCCGCTACCCAGGGTAGCATTTGCCCCTGGATGGCGAGTTTGAGTTTTGGGGGGAAGGATTTAAAAACGGTTTATTTGGGCAGTTTGCGGGGGAGCCGGATTCCTTATTTTGAGAGTCCGGTGGCTGGGCAAAAAATGATTCACTGGAAGTAGGGTGCGCGCATTCTCCCGAATTTCCACATAAGTATCACAAACAAACAATGAGCACAAATAGGGGTTATCCCGAATTTTCAGGATAATTCCAAAGCGACACTATTTTCACAAAGAAAGCACAAAGAAACACAAAGGACACAGAGTTAGACGTAGACGACGCTTCGCTTTGTGTCCTTTGTGTCCTCTTTTTTTCCTTTGTGATAAAAAACTGTCGCTTTGGTAATTTTTAAAAACTCAACCTCATTAAACCTTACATCCATGCAAAGATTCCTCCATAAAGTCTGCCTCGTCACTGGTGCTGGCTCCGGCATTGGCAAAGCTACCGCCCTGGCCTTTGGCCGCGAAGGCGCGAAAGTAGTCGTAGCCGATCTGTACCGTGAACAAGCTGAACAAACCTGCCAGGAATTAAAAGCCATGCAAGTAGAAGCGCTGGCCATCGCCGTCAACATCGCCGTTCGAGATGAGGTGGAAGCAATGGTTAACTCCACGGTAAACCGCTTTGGCCGCCTTGATTGCGCGGTAAACTGCGCGGGCATCGCTGGCCCCGTTTCACTTCCCATTCACGAATACCCCGACGAATACTGGCACCAACAAATCAATGTCAACCTGACTGGGACCTGGTACTGCATGAAGTTTGAGCTCATTCAGATGTTGGCACAAGGTGGGGGGAATATTGTGAACTTGTCCTCCGCTGCTGGATTGATCGCCCAACCCGAAAACTCCCCCTACGCGGCCTCCAAACACGGGGTGGTAGGCATCACCAAAACTGCTGCCCGCGAATACGCCACCAAAAACATCCGCGTCAATGCCATTTGCCCCACCGCCATCGAAACGCCGATGATCATGGAAGGGCGGCGCAAACTGGCACACAACCCCGAAGCGAAACAGGCGGCCATCAATTACCAGGCGATGAAAAGAATGGGGCAGCCGGAGGAAATCGCGGAAATTGCGCTTTGGTTGTGCTCGGAACAAGCGTCATTTATTACGGGCTTGGCCATGCCCGCCGACGGTGGTGCGCTGGCTTAGGTGCCCCTTAGGTGTCTAAGGTTTCTAAGGTGGTGAAGAAAAAAAGAACTCTTCGAAGAAGAGCTAAATTTGAACCACCTTAGAAACCTCAGGCACCTAAGGGACACGTTAGAAGGGGAAGCTGATTTTTCCCTATTTTGTCCAAAAAAACAAACACATGATTCTCGAAGTTGCCACCATCAACATCAACCCCGGCAGCAATGCCGAATTCGAAACCAATCTCCAGGCAGCCCAGGCGGTCATCAGCCAGGCCAAAGGTTACCTCGGGCACCAGTTTCAGCACTGCATCGAAGTACCTACCCGTTACGTCTTGCTGATTCGTTGGGCAAGTCTGGAAGACCATACCGAAGGGTTTCGTAGTTCCAACTTATTCGTGGAATGGCGGGCGCTGATCGGTCCATTTTTTGATGGGCCACCCAACGTGGAGCATTTTTCCCTAAAATTTGAAAATTAGTCCTTTATGAAAATCATCGATTTGTCGGTTATCATTTCAACAGACATCAAAGAACCACTGCCCACTACCATCGATTACGAAGACCACAAAGCGGGCGCGAAAAAGATGGGCTCCAAACTCTTTAAAGGTTTGCCCGCCGATGCTTTCCTCGAAGGCAACGGCCCTGCCGGGGAGTTTTTGTACGTCACTGGCCATACGGGCACCCACATCGATGCGCCCTGGCATTATTTCCCCACTTGTGCTGGAAAACCGTCCCGCACCATTGAGGAATTGCCGCTGGAATGGTTTTTTTCTGACGGTGTCGTGCTGGATTTCACCGACAAACCCGATGGATATTGCATCACGGTAGCAGACTTGCAGGAAAAGCTGGCAGCCATCAACTACACCCTCAAACCGTTCGATATTGTCTTGATTCGTTGTGATGCCTACAAGCGCCTGCACGATGAAGACTTTGTCAGAATCCACGTAGGTGCTTCCGCCGAAGCCACCCACTGGTTAATCGATCAGGGCATCAAGGTGATGGGCACCGATGGTTGGGGTTGGGACATTCCCATGCACATCCAGGTGCAGGATTATTTACAAAATCCACGGCCAGGGGTAATTTGGGCGGCCCACTACGTAGGTCGGGAGAAGGAATACTGCCAGATTGAAAAACTGGCCAATTTGGATCAATTGCCGCCCTTTGGGTTCAAAGTGGCTTGTTTTCCAGCAAAAATCAAAGGTGGAAGTGCTGGCTGGACAAGGGCGGTAGCGATTTTCGAATGACGAATGATTCGAATGACGAATGACGAATACCGAGCGTTGCCTCCAAAATTCATCATTCGTCATTCGAAAAAATCGTCATTCGAATCATTCTCCACAATCAATCTTAGTGATCAACCACTTCCCATTTTCCTTTTTCAATTCAAGTTTCTGTGTCCTTTCGCTGCCACCTTCATCTCCCGATAGGGTTGCGCTTACACGATTATTGCCCAGACCTACAGCATCTACTGGAGCTGTAGTCCAAAATTTAATGTCCCAGTCTTGAGCACAGAAAAAGCGGTCGTAATCCCAGCCTGGCACTGGTCCATCTTCGTTGATTTCCTTGGCCCAGACTGTTGTTTCCAAATTTTTCAAATATGCTTTTTCAGCATCAACATATTCCTTACTGATGAAACCAGTTTTGAGGAACTGATCAAAATAGGTGTCTACTTTGGTCTTGTTTAAAGTCAGATGTTTGCCACCAAAATTGATGTAGTCGATCCTTTGAAGGCTATTGATGGAATCGCCGTACCACTTGTAAAAATTGTGGATTGCCTCGGTGATGGGCACCAGCTCAGTGTCACCTTCTGGTCCGTCCGAATCGGTGGTTTCTTCGGTAGTTTCCGCCGTTTTATTGGCTGAGTTTTGGCAGGCTGTAAAGCTGAATACTGCCAGACAGAGGAGTAATAGGTATTTCATACTGAAAGGTTTAAAAGGTTATTGTTATTTCGTTTTTAAAAGTAAAAAAAAATCCAGTTTTATACAAACAGTAAAATTAAAGTTAAAATAATTCCTCCCAAGGTAAAATACAAACCCCGCTTAAACACCGTGGTTTTGGGCATAAACATCCAAAATGCGGAAATCACAAAAAACAGCAGGGAAAGCCCAAAAAAGATGTTGAAGAAATACAGTGGATCTTCCGTTTTTGCCTTGTGCAAATGGGTCATTTTTTCCAGAATGGTCGGCAGTTCTTTTACCGTAATCTCGGCCTTTCCGGTGCTTTTGTTGTAAGTACCATCCCGGAAATAGAGCAAATCACCTTCGGTTTTATCCACTTTGAATTGTCGCATCTTCAATTGTTCCCCAATCTCTTTTTCGCTGGCATTGGGTTTAATCATCTTGACAATTTGTTTCTTCTGCTTTAAAAAATCGGTATCGCGAAAGATGAGCAACACTCCGCTTAAGGCGTAAACGGCCATGATGCCAGCGAGAAAAAAGCCCAAATAGCGGTGAATCACCCGCATGTTGTTGCTAAAAGAATTTGAGGTAGACATAACAAGCTTCTTAAGTTAAAAAATTGATTTTTGCTCAAGGTGCGAGCAACCTTGTTTTAGTGCAACAATATAAGGGGTTTTGGAGTAAGGTTACCTTATTTTCAAAACTACTTGGTAGATAAACCAAGTTTCGTACTATTTTTAATAAAAGCAAGAAAATTTCGGCTTACTTGTACAAAGCCGCCCAAACAAGTCCCAATTCTGCACAGAATTTCCCGCCCTTTAATTTGTAGCCTAGCCGAACAAAGTAGACATTTGCAGTACCAAGCTTATTTGTTTAGCTTGAAACCTTTTTCAACCTATTTTACCGAAATGGACACAAATAAAACCTTAAAAGAAGAAGCGCTACATTACCACGCCAAAGGACGCCCAGGGAAAATCGAAGTGATTCCCACCAAGGAAACCGCTACTCAGCGCGACTTGACCCTGGCCTATTCCCCTGGTGTAGCCGAACCTTGCCTCGAAATTGAGGCTGACCCCGAAGCCGTTTACAAATACACCGCCAAGGGCAATTTGGTCGCCGTTATTTCCAATGGCACTGCGGTATTGGGCCTGGGCGACATTGGCCCGGCCGCTGGCAAACCAGTGATGGAAGGCAAGGGTTTGTTGTTTAAAATCTACGCCGACATCGACGTGTTTGACCTGGAGTTGAACACCAAGGATGTCGACGAATTTGTACGGACGGTCAAGATTCTAGAGCCCACTTTTGGCGGCGTCAACCTGGAAGACATCTCTGCTCCCGAGTGTTTTGAGATCGAAGAGCGCCTCAAAGCCGAGTTGAACATTCCGGTGATGCACGACGATCAACACGGCACGGCCATCATCAGTGCAGCTGCCTTGTTGAATGCGCTGGAAATTGTGGGCAAGGAAATTGACAAAGTGAAAATCGTCGTCAATGGCGCGGGTGCTTCGGCCATTTCTTGCTCCAAGCTTTACCATAGTCTGGGTGCGAAAAAGGCGAACATGTTTATGTTTGACTCCAAAGGTTTGATCCACCCTAGCCGCACCAATTTGGATGGCAAAAAAAGTGAATTTGCCAACGACCACGCTCCTGCCGAAACGACTTTAGGTGATGCCTTGGTGGGTGCTGACGTGTTCATCGGGCTGTCCAGAGGGAATGTGCTGGATCAGGATATGGTCAAGGTAATGGCCAAGGATTGTATCGTTTTTGCCATGGCCAACCCTACCCCGGAGATCAGTTACGAGGAGGCCACCGCCGCGCGGGAAGACATCATCATTGCCACTGGCCGCAGTGATTACCCCAACCAGGTCAACAACGTGCTGGGTTTTCCCTACATTTTCCGTGGGGCCTTGGACGTTCGTTCCAGGGAGATCAACGAAGAAATGAAACTCGCTGCGGTGCGTGCATTGGCTGCCTTGGCCAAAAAACCAGTGCCCGATATCGTCAACATGGCCTATGGCAAGGAAAACATGGCTTTTGGTCGGGAGTACATCATCCCGAAACCCACTGATCCCCGTTTGCTGACTGCAGTAGCACCAGCAGTGGCGAAGGCAGCGATGGATTCAGGCGTAGCCAAATTTCCGATCAAAGACTGGGACGCCTACGAAACCCAGCTCTCCAAACGCCTGGGGCTGGACAATACCCTCACCAAAGCCATCATCAGCCAGGCCAAGCGCAACCCCAAGCGGGTGGTATTGGCCGATGCCGAAAACCTGGCGGTGCTCAAAGCCGCCCAAGAGGTCAAGGACGATCGGATCGCTACACCAATTTTGTTGGGGAATGTTCAAAAAATCCAGTCGCTGATCCAGGAAAACCAGTTGAATTTGCAGGATGTCAGCATCATCGACCCGATGCGGCCACAAAATGAGGAGGAACAAGCTCGTTTACAGAAATATGGCGATCTATTTTTCGAAAACCGCAAACGCAAAGGCTTCAATAAATCCGAAGCCCACGACATGATGCGGCGGCGGAATTATTTCGGGGCGATGATGGTAGAAGTTGGCGAAGCCGATGCCCTAATCGGTGGGATGACCCGCAATTACCCCGATACTGTACGGCCTTCTTTGCAAGTGATCGGACGGCAGGCAGGGGTCAAAAAAGTAGCGGGCATGTACATCCTGATGAGCCGTTTTGGCCCGCTTTTCCTAGCCGATACCACCGTCAACTTCAACCCGAGTGCTGAAGAAATAGTAGAAATAGCCGAATTGGCCGCCAAGGAAATTGAAAAATTCAACATCAAACCCCGCATTGCTTTGTTGACTTATTCCAATTTCGGTAGTGCAGATGGTGAAGACGCGGTTAAAATGCGTTTGGCCACCGAGTTGTTGAAAGCCAAACACCCCGAGATGGTTGTGGATGGGGAAATGCAAGCGCACCTGCCTTTTGATCAGGAGTTGCTGCGCGAAAATCATCCATTCTGCGACCTGGTCGGTGGCGGCGCGAACCTGCTGATTTTCCCCAACCTTTCGGCCTCCAATATCGCCTACAACCTGGTCAAGGAAGTAGCCGACATTGAAAAGATTGGCCCGGTTTTGTTGGGGCTCAAGAAACCGGCTCACGTCTTGCAATTGGGCAGTACCACTCGGGAAATCGTAAACATGATCGCCATTGCAGTGGTGGATGCACAAACCATCAAATAATTGAGCGGAAAGATGACGCTGCACCATCCCTCCTCGGGCACCACTGAGCTGCGGCCGCGCAGCGTCATCATCCTGCTGGGTAGTTTGAATGGTTTGATGCCATTCACTACCGACTTGTACCTGCCTGCCTTTCCGGCTATAGCCCGGCATTTCCATACCGATATTGGCTTGGTCACCCTTTCCATGAGTAGTTTTTTTATTGGTTCCTGCGTTGGGCAAATCATCAATGGGCCGGTATTGGATCGTTTTGGGCGCAAACATCCCATGTTGCTCGGGTTGAGCTTATTTTTGCTGGCTTCGCTGGGCTGTGCGTTGGCCCCCAGCATTGAATGGCTGATCAGTTTGCGTTTTTTTCAGGCCCTGGGCATCAGCATGTGCGCAGTAGGCAGCCGGGCAGTAGTCCGCGATATTTTTCCAGTAGATCAAACGGCCAGCATCTTTTCTACCTTGGCCCTGATCATGGGCATTGCCCCCATCATTGCGCCCAGTGTGGGTTCCTGGGTTTTGTACTACTTTGACTGGCGCAGCATTTTTTTCCTTTTGGCCATTATGGCTGCGGTTCTGTTTTTTGCCTTGTACCGGTGGTTGCCCCACATCAAACGTTCGGATGCCAACTATTCACTACACCCCAAAGCGGTGTTGGTCAATTATTGGTCGGTGCTGCGTACACCCAATTTTTTGGCTTATAGCCTGGTGGCGGCTATGGCTAGCGCGGCTTTGTTCGCTTGGATTTCCAGCTCTTCCTTCATTTTTATCCGGCTATTGAGTTTGACGGAACAACAGTTTGGTTGGGTATTTGCCACCACTGCTGCCTGTCTCATTTTGAGCAATCAATTGAATCGGATGTTGTTGAAAAAATTCCGGAGTGAACAGATTGCGCTGGTGGCCGCAATTGTGCAGTTGCTGGTTTGTGGGGGGCTTTTCCTGATTGTGCAATACGCCTTTTCGGTGCCTGTTTTACTCCCGGGTTTGTGCGCTTTTATGTTGTGTTTGGGTCTGATTACTCCCAATGCCATGGCCCTGGGTCTCCGGCCTTTTACCCAAAACGTGGGAAGCGCGACGGCGATGATGGGCAGCATTCAAATGGCATCCAGCGCTTTGACTACGGCTGGCTTGAGTTATTTCCAAAAAGATTCCGCTTTGCCGATGGTCATCGCCATGATGGGCATTGTAAGTTTGAGCATTGGAGTGCAATATTGGGTGAGGAGCAAAAGTAAAGTACTGGAAAGTTAAAGGCAGGTAAGTTCAGGTAGGTAAATGCACCGGGAAAGTGCAACTTTAGGGTCTTAACTCCATCAGATCAAACAACAAGTCGATGAAAAAAATCCTGCTTCAAACTGCCTGCCTGCTTTGGATGCTTTTCCACAGCGGACTCATTTCCAGCCAAAACATTGCGCCAGCCATTTTACAAAAATACTGGTCTGCTTCCTGGATCACAGTTCCGGGTGCGCCACCCAATGGCTATGGTGTGTACTTGTTTCGAAAAACCATTGAGCTCGCCAGTCCGCCCGCCACCTTTGTTGTCCATGTCTCTGCCGACAATCGGTATAAATTGTTTGTCAATGAAAAGCTGGTCTCCCTGGGACCGGTTCGGGGCGACCTGCAACACTGGCATTACGAAACGGTAGACATCGCACCCTATCTGAAGTCTGGAAAAAACGCCATTGCCGCTCAAGTTTGGAACGAAGCCGAATGGCGCCCCGAAGCACAAATCAGCCTACAAACTGCTTTCATTGTACAAGGTGCCACCGAGGCATTGAACCTTATCAATACCAATAGCAGCTGGAAATGCCAGCGCGACAGCAGTTATACGCCACTGAGGGTTGCTATTCCGGGTTATTACGTGACCGGGCCAGGGGAATTGGTTCAAGTGGCCAAACAAGCCAAGAATTGGCAAGGCCTCGATTTCTCGGATGCGGATTGGAAAAGTGCCAAACCGATTTTCTCGGGCAACCCCAAAAACATCCAGGGTCAATACGGTACGCCCAATGGCTGGCTGCTCATTCCATCTACCTTGCCGCAGATGGAGTTCAAAGCGGAAAGGTTTGCCAAAGTGGCCAAAGTTCAAGGCATTGAAATCCCCGCTGGGTTCCCTAGCAGCAAAATGGACTTGAACATCCCCGCCAATACCATCGCCACCATCCTTCTCGATCAAGGCCATCTGACCAATGCCTATCCTGCCCTGCAATTCAGCGGGGGCAAAGGGGGCAGTATTTCCTTGCAATACGCCGAAGCCATATTCAGCAAATCGCCCAACAAAGGCAATCGGAACGAGGTAGAGGGCAAGCAGATGATCGGGCGAAAAGACAGTTTATTCGCGGATGGCAGTTCCAATCAGACTTACACTACCCTCAATTTTCGAACTTACCGCTATGTGCAAGTACGCATCATCACCAAGGACGAAGCACTAACCCTGCACGACATTTCTGGCAACTTCACGGGTTACCCATTCCAATTGAATTCAAGCCTGAATACTGAAAACACCGAAATCCAAAAAATGCTGGAGATTGGTTGGCGCACCGCCCGCCTCTGTGCCGTGGAAACCTACATGGATTGCCCGTATTATGAACAGTTGCAGTACATCGGAGATGCCCGGATTCAGGCTCTGGTGTCCTTGTACAACAGTGGTGACGAACGGCTGTTGCGCCAGGCCCTGGATCAGATGGACCAGTCCCGACAACCGGAGGGAGTGACCCTGAGTCGGCACCCTTCCTATACGCCGCAGTACATTCCGACCTTTTCACTGTGGTACATTGGCATGTTGCACGACTACAGCCGTTATGGCAAGGACATCGTTTTTGTCAAAAACAAGTTGTCTGGGATGCGGCAGATTCTGGATTATTTCCGGGGCTTCCAAGCTGCGGATGGTTCCCTGCACGATGTGCCCTACTGGATGTTCACCGACTGGGTAACAGCCAAAGACTGGGTGGCTGGTCGGGGTCCACTGAGCAAGGATGGCAGCTCGGCTATGCTGGATTTGCAATTGTTGTGGGCTTATCAATTGGCTGCTGATTTGGAAACAAAGCTGGGCATCAAAGAATCCGCCGGGATTTACCAGGCACGGGCCGCCCAACTCAAAAAGACCATTCAAAGCAAATATTGGGATGCCAGCAAGGGCATGTTTGCGGATCGGATGGAAAAAGACCTGTTTTCGCAACATACCAATTCACTGGCCATCCTAACCGGAACGGTGGCACCCGAGCAGCTTGTATCTCTGGGAAAAAAATTGCTCAGCGATACTAATCTGGCACCCGCTTCTATTTATTTCAAATACTACCTGCATCAGGCTCTGGTAAAAGCCGGAATGGGCAATGATTACCTGAAATGGTTGGACAAATGGCGGGAAAACATCCAAATGGGGCTAAGTACATGGGCAGAAACTTCCGAGTTGAATAGCTCCCGCTCCGACTGCCACGCCTGGGGTTCGAGCCCAAACATCGAGTTTTTTCGCACCCTTTTGGGCATCGAAAGTGATGGCTTGAATTTTTCGAAGGTAAAAATCCAGCCGCATCTTGGGGAGATTAAAAAAATCAGTGGGAGCATTCCTCATCCCAATGGAACTTTGGCAGTGAGTTATGAATGGGTGCAAAACAAGTGGAACATTCAAGTTGATTTGCCGGAGAAGACCACGGGGAATTTGATGTGGAAGGGGCAGGTTTTGGTGTTGAAAACCGGGGTAAATAAGTTTGTACTGTAAAACTGCTTTAGTGATTTCTTGAGTGTCTTAGGTTTCTTAGGTGGTGAAAAATACGCTGCCTACTCCGCAGGCTTTTTTCTTCACCACCTAAGAAACTTTAGGCACCATAGATTCACCTCAGGGTAATTTACTTCGCAGGCTTCGCGAAAATCTTCTCATCCACCGGGCCATTGATCACCGTTTTATTGGTAACCATGGTAAAAGCACCCATCGGACTAGTGATGTCGATGGTATTCGCCATTTTGATGCCATCGATTGCCTCGTAGTCTGAAAAGACCAATTCCCCTTCCTGGCCACCAACATTGGTAGTTACTTTGTAAACCAGGTAAGTGCTGGCGTCCAGGTATTCATCCATCACTACGCCATTGGCGGTGATTTTAAAATGGAACATGTCCTTTTTCTCTACTTTTTCCTTTCCTACCAACTCAACTTTGTTGCCTTTTTCCTGGTAGTTGTACAAGGCGCCAAATGGATCGAGTTGTCCCAGCAGCGGTTTGATTTCTTCAGCAGGCATGTCTTCGGGCTCGCCAGTTCCGCCCATTACAGTAGGCATGATTTTCCAGCCTTTTTCTCCCTGTACTACTTGCACCATTGAGGTACCCATTACGCTCGATTCTGAGCGCATGGATTTTCCAACAATAATGACACTTTTACTGGGGATTTCCATACCCTGCACGGCGATGACTCGTTCAGTCGATATGCTGTTTACCGTTTTTAACTTTTCAGCTCCACCCATTGCTTCCACGTGTTTGGCGACGATTTCATCTACCGTTTGTGCTTGCACATAAGTAAAAGAAAGGGTGGCAATAGCCAACAAACAAAATAGTTTCATTTTCATGATTGCTCTTGATTTTTGAGTTAAAAAAGAAGTAAAGTTGAGTTATTGTCGATTCTGTTGTCCTCCGCCTGGTACGCCGCCACCGCTGTTTTGGCCATCCGTTTTAATGTCGTCGTTGTTCACGGACTTGCCTTTTTTCCGAGGCATTTCCATGGCGCTCATTTTGCCAATTTTGTAAGTGAACGTCATACGGAATCCACGATTGTACAGATAAACATCATTTACCTGGTTGAATTGTGGGGAATTCAACTCCGTATGGATGTTGAACCGATCGCCGAGGAAGTTTTCGGCAGCCAGACCAATACTGGCTTTTTTATCCTTGAACTCTTTTTTTACGCCCACAGTATAAAAACCAAATCCACCCTGGCGGCCTTGCAATTGTACTTGAGAACCCTGCAAGAAACCAAATGCCTGCACACCCCAGCCTTTTTTAAACTGAGCCTGACCAAACATACCACCACTGATGTTGAAGCCAGCGTTGGTGCTGTTTTCCAAAATCCCGTCAGCATTGGTGATCTGTCCATCCAAATTGGCATAGAGTACATTCAGGAATATCCCGATGTTGATTTTGGAAGTCAGCGCCACATTGGAGAAGATATTGGAACCATAGGTTTGTTGTTTGCCAATGTTTTCATAAGTGGTGATCACGGCTCCTGCCAGGGTATCCGAAGGTTTGGTCACCTGGAGGATGGCATTGTTGGTGGTTCGAACAAAAAAAGAGCTGGTTACAAAGGTCTTTTTGATGGTTTTGCTCAGGGTTAGTTCATAGTTGTTGGTCAGTTCAGGCAGCAATTCGGGGTTGCCTACGATGATGTTTTGGGCGTTGGCACTGTTGAAATTGGGATTCAACTGTTGTAAGCCTGGGCGCTGAATCCGACGATTGTAAGCCAGTTTCACGGTAGTCCCCTTGAAGGTTTTGGAAGCGTTGAAACTGGGTACCAAAATCCCGTAATCCCCAATCCCGATGACTCCACCTTCACGGGTGCTGGCATCAATCATGGTATGCTCGTACCGCAAGCCGCCTTTGAAGGTGTAGCGTTTTTTGGTGGTATAGGTGTAAGAAGTATACCCTGCTGCGATATTTTGGTGGTAAGTCAGGGTACCAGCGGGTTGATTAAAATCTGTATCGAATTCACCAGAAGGGCCAGAAATCAAAAAACGGTAATCGCTGTCGACCTGGCGGAAAATACCTTTGCCCCCAAATTCGAGCATTTGATTGCGTTTGATCGGCGTTTGGTAATCGGTTTGTACGGTGAATTCCTGATTGAGGTTGTCGTTGACGTTGCGTTGGCGGCTGCTGAGGTTACCATTGCCGTCCAATAAATTGGCATCAAAATTATTGTTCAAATCGTTTCGGCTGTACAAAGTTGAGATACTCCATTCCTGTTGTGGCTTGTAGGTATGGACGTAATCCAAATTGACATCCAGCGTACCGGATGGATTCTTACTTTGTACTCCGCGGGTCGAGGAACTGATCAACTGACCGTCGCTAAACAATTGGGTCAAAAAATCCTGTTGAAAGTTCATGTTGCGAACCCCGTATTTGGCACCGGCGGTTATGCTTTGGTTTTTAGCCAAATCGTAATCAAAGCCCAGGTTGTATTGTCCAAACAGGCCGTCGCTGTAACCATCCCCGGTTTGTCGAACCAAAGTGCTGACTCCTTGGCGGGTACTGCTTTGGTCCAATTTGGTTTTGGTTACGGTGTTGTAATTGGCGCGGCCAAAACCTCCCAAGGTAAACCCAGCCTTACCTTTGCGGTAATTGCCATTGAGGGAGAGGATGGAGCCCCGGTTGCCTACCCCACCGTCAACGTTGAGGTTCACCCCTTGCAGGCTGTTCTTCTTGGTGGTGATGTTGATGATGCCCGCTGAACCTTCCGCGTCGTACTTGGCCGATGGGCTGGTGATGACTTCAACCGTTTTGATTTGGTCAGCTGGTATTTGTTTCATGGCATCCGCCACGCTGCTGGCCATGATGGTGCTGGGTTTGTTGTTGATCAGCACCTTGATGTTTTGGCTGCCGCGTAGGCTAACGTTGCCATCAAGGTCCACGGTAAGCATGGGGACTTTGCGGAGCACGTCGGTGGCATCGCCACCTTTGGCGGTGATGTCTTTTTCGGCGTTGTACACCAAGCGATCCACCTTTTCCTCAATCAAGTCGGTCGTGCCCGTGATGGTGACCTCGTCCAGGTTTTTCACCACGGGGTTGAGTTTGATGGTGCCCAGGTCAAATTCCTGGCCTTTGGTCCAATTCAGTTTATCAATGGTTTTGGTTTGGTAGCCCAGAAACGAAATCAGGACTTTGTACTCGCCTGCTTCAATTTTGCTGAAGCTGAATTTGCCTTTTTCATCCGAAACGGTTCCATCTACCGCTTGCCCATTCGATAATTTGTAGAGGGCAATGCTGGCGTATTCCACTGCTTTGAGCGAAGTGGAATCAATGAGGATACCTGTAATTTTCACATTCCCTTTTGGGCCTTGGATGGCTGTGGTCGGAACGCCTGCCATCGGAAATTGTGCAAATGCTGGTGTGAGTGTGAGAAAAAAGAGGGTGATTAAAGAAAGAATCGGGTAAATTTTCTTCATGGCTTAAGTTTGATGGCCCAAAGTTGCTTTGTATGCCATCAGCTACAAAAAAAAGTAGATGAACGCGAATAGGAACGAGATGGAGGTGGGGAAAATGGGAGCTGGAAGGTACTTTTCCTATTTGCGACAATCAAATCCTAATTTTGTTTATTTTGGCAGATCATTCTTTAAGAGATGCTCTATTGGCATCTCCAAACCCTATCCTGACTCATGAAAGTACTATTTTACCTTGCTGTTTTTTTGATGATTGTCTTCGAAATCGCCAATGTCTATTTCATCATGCCTTTGCCCGGCAGTCAACAGATGAACAGCATTGATCTGGCTTATTTTTTGTACTCTTGGCGTTGGTACATCCGCATCGGCCTGGGATTACTGGTTCTTTACAGTTTTTGGCGAGCCCGTTTCAAACGGGTGTGGATTCCCCTACTCGCGCTGCTGCCTTGGGCTTTTGTGGCCTACCAGTTCAACTTTAAAATGACCGCCGAAAAGATGTTCATCCAACCTAAATTGGTGATGAACAGCAGTCAGTACAACAATGTTTCGCTCAATCGGGTAGTCCTTGGGGTTACTGTCAATGGGGAAGCCAGTGCCTATCCCATTCAGTACCTCGCCTATCACCATCAGGTACGCGATGTAGTGGGTGGCCAAATCGTCATGGTTACGTATTGCAACGTGTGCCGCACGGGCAGGGTATTTGATCCAAAAGTGGAGGACAAAAATGAAACGTTCCGCCTGGTAGGCATGGATCATTTCAACGCCATGTTTGAAGATTCCCGCACCCATTCCTGGTGGCGACAAGAGAATGGGCAAGCCATTGCCGGGCCACTCAAAGGAAAGGTTTTGCCGGAAGTGCCCAGTTCCCAAATGGTCTTGAAACGATGGCTAAAATTCCACCCCAACAGCAAGGTCATGCAACCTGATTCAGCCTACACCAAAGAATATGCCGAACAAAAAAACTACGAAAATGGCAATAAAAAAGGCAAACTTACCCGCACCGATAGTTTGTCCTGGAAGGATAAATCCTGGGTGGTTGGCATCCAAAGTGGGCCATACAGCAAAGCTTTTGACTGGAACGAGTTAAAGGAAAAACGAATAATCAACGGAACGGTGGGCAACACCCCCATTGCAATTGTTCTGGCAGAGGACAACAAAAGTTTTGTTGCCTTTGAACGCCCCAATATGGAAAAAATCAGCATGCGCGGCGATACCCTGTATAGCATGATTTTCCGCTACAATTGGTACGGGGTAGCGCTGGATCCGGGCATGAGCAATTTGAAAAAAGTCAATGCCTATCAGGAGTTTTGGCACAGTTGGCGAACTTTTCATGGGGATGCGCGGTAGGTTTTTTCTAAATTCTAGGCACTGGTTAAAAGTTTAGCTCTATTTTTGCAAAAAAAACATGTCTTTTAAAATATACACCAAAACGGGTGACAAGGGTGAAACGGGACTTTTTGGCGGCAAACGTTTGCCCAAATACCACATGCGGATTGAGGCTTACGGTACGGTCGATGAGTTGAACTCGTACCTGGGTTTAGTGCGCGATAGTTTGAGCGAGGAAGCAAGCCGTGATTTTTTGAAGGAAATCCAGGATCGCCTGTTCACCATCGGTGCCAACCTAGCCAGCGACCCCGACAAATCCATGGATACGCCCGACTTGCTTGAGTCCGACGTACAAGCCCTGGAACTACAAATGGACCAGATGGATACCCATTTGCCGCCCTTGAAAAATTTCATTTTACCGGGTGGACATCCCAGCGTTTCCTATTGCCACATTGCCCGTACGGTTTGCCGCCGGGCTGAGCGGCAGGTGGTGGCGTTAGCAGCCAATGAACCGGTGGAAGAAATCCTGCTGCGTTACCTCAACCGTTTGTCCGATTACCTTTTTGTGCTGTCGCGCAAAATGGCGCAAGATTTGGGCGTGGCAGAAGTGACCTGGCACCCTAGGAAGTAGGTTGAAGCGTTGAAAAGTTGAAGCGTTGCCCTTCAACTCTTCAACTTTTTTTTACTTTTACCCCATGATTGCATGGCAAAACATACGTGGTTACTTGCGGGGCACTTTGCAGCACCTGTTCATTGGAGGCATTATTGTCTTCATTAGCATTTTGTTTCCGACTCATACCCGTTTCAAATACAGCTACGAGCTGGGCCAGATTTGGAATTATGAAGACCTAGTTGCCCCCTTCGATTTTGCCATCAAAAAACCCGATCGCATCCTCAGGGTAGAAACCGATTCCTTGCTGTCCGATTTTTCGCCCTTTTACCGCATGGACGACAGTGTAGGTGTTCGTAGTCTGCGCAAATTTGATAAACGTTTTGATCTGCAACTCAAGAATCTTGAAAAAAGCCAGTTCGTTGATGTGCGGCGCAACCCTGAGCTTTACCGCAAGTTTGGCGAAAAATTCCTGCAGAACAAGCACCAACGAGGAGTAGTTGACCTGGATCCCATTCATCAGCGGGAGGAAAAAAATTTTGTGATCCATTTGCTGCTTCGTGGCACTTTTGAGGAGAGAACCCTGAGTAACTTGTTCACCCTGGATAAAATAAACCAGGCCATTTCCGACACTTTACAAAACTGTGGCCTAGCCAATGCCGATTTTTTGTACGCCCTTTTGGTAGAATGTTTGGAACCAAATGTAACTTACGACAAACTCAATTCCGAACTGGCGCGCAAAGAGATGTTGAGTGGCATAGCCAAACACAGCGGTATGGTGCGCAAAGGAGAATTGATTGTGCCCCGCTTTGGGCAGATCAGTGAACCCGTTCAACTGAAATTGGAGAGTTTAAGAGAACACTTCGAAATTGAAATTGCCCAGCGCAGTTGGGGGATCTATTTCGGGTATTTTTTATTGACCGCACTGGTCATTGGGTTGTATGCGGCATTTTTGTATTTGTATTGCCGGCCCTTGTTTGACAACTGGTACGAGCTGACCTTTTTATTGGCCTGGTTTCCGGTGTTTGCGTACCTGGTGTACATCATCACCAGCATTGATGCATTGAGTGTTTACCTCATTCCCTTTGGCATTGTCCCCATTTTGGTCAAAACCTTTTACGACAAATGGCTGGCCCTGTTCACCCATTCGATGATTGTATTGTTGGCCACTTTTTTGTCTTCCTCGGGTTTTGAGTTTGCCTTTTTACAAACCTTGATTGGAGTAGTTATTTTGTTGACCAATGTGGATACCCGGGATTGGAATCAATATTTTTTCACTATTCTTTACATCTTTTTGGCTTTTTGCCTGGGTTATTTGGGCCTGAGCTTGGTCCAACAGGGCAGCTTCAGGGGGATCGATCTTTCGATGTTCAACTGGATTTTTTTAAGCACCTTTTTGACCTTATTGGCCAATCCCTTGATCCCATTGCTGGAGCGGATGTTTGGCTATACCTCATCGATGGGGCTAGCGGAGTTGTCCGACCTCAATCGCCCGCTTTTGCAGGAGTTGGCCATCAAGGCACCGGGCACATTGCAACATTCCTTACAAGTAGCCAATTTAGCCGAAGCTGCGGCCCGACGGGTTGGGGCCAATCATTTGTTGGTGCGGGTAGCGGCCCTCTACCACGACATTGGAAAAATCATCCAACCCGAATACTTTATTGAAAATCAAGGCGGCGTCAATCCGCACGATCAGTTGCCCTACCGCGAGAGCGCCAAGGTAATCATCGGCCACGTAACCCATGGTATAGAACTCGCCAAACAATACCGCTTGCCCAAGTTGCTGATTGAATTCATTCTGACTCACCATGGAACCACCATGGTGGAGTATTTTTACCGCAAAGAACAGGAAGCTTTTCCTGGCGAGGTGATCAATGACGCCGATTTTTGTTACCCCGGGCCCAGGCCGCGTAGCAAGGAAGAAAGCATCCTGATGCTGGCAGATTCGATTGAAGCTGCGGCTAAAGCCAGTTTAAAAAACCCCTCGCCCGGTGACATTCAAGCCCTGGTAGAGCGCATCATTGCGGGCAAACTCGATAAAAAACAACTGGAAGATTCTGCCTTGACTTTTAGCGATCTAGAAAAGTGCAAGGCGGTTTTTTTGCAAATTTTGCGCTCGGTTTACCACGCCAGAATTGAATATCCTGCCGAAAAATAAGACACTCCTCGCAGTGTAAAAAAAGCTGGATTTATTCCCCACAGAATATTACCTTTGCGCGACATTTCTGAAAGGGTATGGAGCAAGTGATTTTTAAAGACTTGGGGTGCATGAGTTATCAGAAAGCTTGGGACTTTCAAACAACATTGCACCAAGAAATTGTGGATCAAAAATTGGCCCTACGCAAAGCCAATCAATCACTTCCAGCATCCAGTTCCGGGCTGCATTACCTACTCTTTTGTGAACACCCTCCGGTGTATACTTTGGGTAAAAGTGGTTCCATCGACAATTTATTATTGGACAATGAAGCCCTGGCACAGGCCGGCTTCGAGTTTTTTAAAATCAACCGCGGTGGCGACATCACCTATCATGGCCCTGGGCAAATTGTAGGCTATCCTCTTTTTGACCTGGATCGTTTTTTTACCGATGTACACCGTTATGTGCGTTTTTTGGAAGAGGTGGTTATCCTTACGCTGGCAGAGTATGGCATTCAGGGAACCCGGGTAGAAAAATACACCGGGGTTTGGTTAGAAGCCTCTGAAGATAAGCCCCTGCGCAAAATATGCGCCATTGGCGTCCACCTGAGTCGTTGGGTGACCATGCATGGCTTTGCATTCAACATCAACACCAACCTAAGGCACTTCAACAACATCATCGCCTGTGGCATCACGGATGAGGATAAAACGGTGACTTCCTTGTCCAAAGAATTAGGTCGGGAAATAGACATTGAGGAAGTAAAAGTGCGCCTTAAAAATCATTTTGCCCAATTGTTTGGTTTTACATTTGCTATTCCCGCATGGGGCGACAAAAAATAAATTGTTCCTTTTGCCCCACTGCTAAATACCATTGAATGAAAAAAGACATTTTAATTCCTAAAGTAGAAGACCTGGCCATTGCCATCATTCCGGGAGCGGAAGATGACCTATGGGACGTATATTTATTGAATTTTAAACCCTCTCCTTTATCCACTGTTTTGATCAATTCGACTGGTTATGGTGAAATCGAAGGAGAAAAGGTAAAAACTACCACACTGCGCCACTTTTTTGACGAAATCCCCCCCCAATCGTATACCCTCATCGAGCCCATTCAGGATAAATTGTTCTCACTGGCCAACGAATATTGGGTCAGCTTTGTCATCAATGACCTGATGTACGACAAAAAGTATGTTTTTGTCCATGGGAGTATATCTAAAGACCATTTTACCACCGTACCTTTTCTGGAGAAAAAAGGAGTGATGATTCGGTGATTGGGGTTTATGAAGTTTTTTGAAATAACCGTTCTCAATTATTAGGCTTGAAGCACATGAATTGCCTCCAGCTTTAGCTGG
>JAIYAV010000180.1 GCA_027488855.1 Saprospiraceae bacterium | reverse complement strand
TCATTAGAACTGATCGGCCCTGCGGTCGTCCGGGGTAAATAGTTGGGTCAAATTGGCGGCAACCACGGCAGTGGTTGAACTCAATTGAGCTAAAAGTTCAACCGCATCCGCGGTTGCGGAACCTTTTGCTACCAAAATGACCCCGGACGACCGGGGCTATTATGAATTCAACCGCATCCGCGGTTTATCATACCAAAAATTCGGGATGACTCATGTTTGGCAAAATGAGCACTTATTTTTTTATCGCCCCTTACTCAATCACAAACCAGGTGTAACCCTCCGCTGGGATTTCCACTTCCAAACTCGCCTCATAATTCCGATTCAGTTTCAATTTTTGCGCCTTTCCAGCCTTTTCCTTAAAAACCGCCGTTTTTTCCAAACCTGCATAATACAGTGGTACCTGAATGCTTCGCTGAATGGGCACTTTAAGCGGATTGTACAACATCAGCAAGCCCTTTTCGGGCAAGTTCGGATCCAAGTGCAGGATACCATCCCAATCCCGGCCATCGGGCCGCCGCAAGTGGATGATGTCGGCGTTTAAAATTTGGCGGTAACGTTTGTACCAATCGATGACTCGAATAACGGTCTGTTTGGTCGCTTCCGTATCGTACAATCTGGGGCCACGGTAACAAGCCTGGATGCCAGCCCCGTAATATTGCACCATCAATTGTTCGTAATCATTGAGGTGTTCGGAGAGGGGTTCCAATACCGCTTCGGCCCCACCACCCTGATACACAGTCAAGGGCACAAATCCCCAACCCATCGAGGGCGTTTTTTCCCAGGTGCCATCAAAAATATTTTGGCGGTTGAGGATTTTTTGCTGCGCCCGGGGCAAGGAAAAATTGACTTCCCGGTAACCCAGACCAATTTTGTGGGTGCCATCCAGGAAATACCAGTCGGGTGCATTCACGTAAATGCCATTTTCATTGCACCAGCGGTAGAGGCTTTTTTGCAAGGCCATTTGCCGCCATTGAGAATCCTCCAGGCCAAGGTGCCCGGGGTGAGTGGTGGAAGCACAACGGTCGCCGGGGTAAGGGCCATCGTTTTCAAAAATGTCAAAGCCCGTTTTGGACATAAAGTATTTGAGCTTGTCCAGGTACGCCAGGCCCCATTCACTGCCAAAACAGGGCGCATTGCCAAAAAATGCCCCGCCAGGTTTGCCCGTTACTGGGTTGATCACATCGTGCTCATCGCTGATGCGTCGACTGCTGAATAGGGAATAACTGCCAATCAGGATTTTTTTGCTGTGGGCATAGTCGGTCAGGGTTTTCCAGCGCTGGATGTTGGCGGTGCTGGTATCTTCCATGTTGCAATGGCTGCCAAAACTCAGGATAACGCCCTCGTAGCCGGTTTCGGCGCACTGGTCAATGATGCTGCGTACCTGCTCGTCATTTTTGCTGACGAGGTGCATAAAAATTGGGTTTTGGGTCGTCCAGGGTGCGACAGTGCGGTACATTTTGCGCACCATCAATCCGCGCCGTTCGCGGTCGTAACTGTCCAACAGTAATTCGTAAGTGCGGATGGACTCAAATTGTTCGCCTACCCGTAGTTCGATTCCGGGCGCAAAATCAGGATACACTTCCAGAATGCAGGGCGTCTCGTAATAATAGTTCACTTGGGAAGTATAACTGGAGTCCGTTTTCCAATGGGTGGTTTGGTCGCTGATGTTGTAACGCATGGCATTGTTGAAGGCATAATTGGTTTCGATGTAAATGCCCTGCGGTTTTTTCATCTGTTCGGGCTTGCCGACTACCGCGCTTTCCTCCTCGGGCATGGCGAGGATTTCGTTCAGGACCTTATCCAGTTGATATCCCCGCTTGGCATTTTGATTGTCGATGCTTAACCATTTGCACAAAAGAGGGATGCCGTCGTAAAGTGCGTAATGAATTTTAATCGTCAGGCCAGCCAATTCCGGCGCGTTGTGCCGAAAAGTCAAACTCAGTACCTTCCCTTTTGCTTGCTGAGGATTGCCCGTCCAGGTGGCTGCACGCCAATTGAGGAAAGGTTTTAAATCCTGGATTTCGTGGCTTTGGTATTGAAAGTCTTGTGGATTGGCCGTGAACGAATCCAACCATTCCGGCAAAAGGTAAGCTTGCTCCTTTTGCCCATACAAGCCACCTACGGCATACGCTTTACCAGAAAGCACAATTTTGGCTTCGGGTTTAACTGCCCGAATGAGCTGCTGACCGTTGCTCAGGTTATAATAATCGTAACAGACCAGATTGGGCTGTAGGCGGAAGCTCCGGCGCAATAGGCCATTGTTGAGCTCGATGTTTTTTCCATCCGCACTCACGATTACTTGAGCTTTGGAAGTGGTTGGATGGATCAACCAATCTGGAGAACGCAACTGGGCAGTGACACAAAGACAAGTGGCCATCAGGAGAGTCAAAAAGCAAAAGGACTTAACACGCATGTAGATAGTTTTATTGGTAAAAATTGGATTGGTTGAAGAGCTGGTCTTAAAATTAAAATTTTCTCTTAGATTGTGGTACTAAATATCATCCTGGTATGAGAAAGCCGTTTACCCTCCTCCTTTGTGGAACTGTGCTCCTGGTTCCCCTATTCCTTTTTGCTCAAGTTACTACTCCTTCCAGCTTACGGCTATTGCCCGCTGAAGCAGAAGAATACCACCAGCTCGAAACGAACATCAATGCCAAGGATCTGGCTGCTTTTCGCACCTCAAGAGGGCTAAAATTGGGCACCATTCCCAAAAAGATGAGCTTCGACAATCAAGAAATGGCCCCTGAAACGATGAAGTTGCGGGGCAAAACCTCCCTTAAGTTTCGGCGCAAAAGTTACCGGGTGGAGTTGAGCAGCCCCTTTACTTTTAAAATGAATCAGGGGCAGAAGGCGCTTAAAGATTTTCATTTGCTGAGCCTCACCATGGATCGGGGGTATTTTGGCAACCGCCTGGCTTTTGCTTGTTTGCGCGAAACGGGTGTTGCTGACCTCTATCACAGCTTTTTGGAACTCAAAATCAATGGACAATCGGAAGGCTTGTATTGCTTCATCCAACGCCCGGAGGATTACGCCTTGGAGGATTTGGGCTCACCCTACGTATTGCGGCGCTCTGCCGTAGACTTTGTAATTGCCGATTCCAAACTGGCCAAAGGGCAAGCACCCGAGCTCAAAACCCAGGCCGACGAGGCTTATCAGGCCATGATTCGGGCAGCCAATGAACTGACCGGGGAGGCTCAATTCGAGTACCTAAAGACCCATCTCGATCTGGATGCCTACTGCACCTGGTTAGCCTTGAATACCTGGTTTCAAAATGGGGATTACACCGATGAAGTGCTCTTTTATGTGCAAGCTGGTAAAACACCTACCCGTTTTGGCATCATCCCCTGGGACTTCGACGATGTGTTTGCCACCACTCCTCACGAAGATTGGCCCCGTCGGAATGCCGCATTGGGAGATAAATTGTTGTTCTCGTCCGAAGTGGGTCTGGATCGCTGCATTGCCAACAATCCACGGCTCTACAGTTTTTACCTCCAAAAAATGAAAGCGTTATTGGAGGCTTTGCCCGAAGCAAAATTGCGGGAGCTTTTTGGTACGATCTACGCTGAACTTTTTCCTTACTTCAAGCGGACGCCTATTCTGGAAATGACCAAGTATGACCGGCAGAAGACGACAAGTTTGACGCGGCTGGAGATGCAGATGAATGAGTCATTTCAGTTTTTGGTCAAACGGCGGGGGAAACTGTTGGGGATGGTGAAGTGATTTTGGCTGAATCTGGCGCTTTTACTCCAATCAGTTATGATCAAAAAAAAGACGTTTCGCCTCATCGTCGTAATCGATGATAAACCACTCATGGTAAAAACTCGCCAAATAAAATTCTTCTGGTAGCCACAAGTCACAAATGGCTACAAAGCCAGCCCCCCAAATGCTGTCGTCATAGGTGGTATCCTTTAAATAAAGTACCAACTTATGGCCTTCTGCACTCAAAAAGTAATGTAGTATGGTAAGGTTGGAATGATGAGCGTTACCGATTGGCAACAATACCCAATGCCCATCAACATTTAAGAATTCTGGCCGCTCGGCTTCTGGGTCGTATTCTGGATAGCGTTGTTTTAAGTCAGCGATATATCCTGAATCTAAATACCTAAATTCAGTGTCCCATTGCTCTGGCCCCTCGTGCTTTTCAACAATGCGATCATAACGCAGCTTACGAATACGGGTGATGGTTTCGGGAGAAAGGTCAGCAATCAGCATAGGGTGTTGTCGTTTTTTATCTGTTCAATTCAATATCAATCCCTCAATCAAAATCTTTGATTCTAAGCTTGTTGGTCGTAACTACAGTGAAACGGTTTTTGATTTCTTCCCGGAATTTTTCCAATACTTCTTTGAGATGTGGTCGTTCCGAACAGCATCTGTCGCATAAGCCAAAACCGCTGCAATTCCCTCTTTGCTCAATCTCGGATAAGCGTCCAGAAGTTCATCAGTGCTTTCCCCGTCAGATAATTTTTCCAAAATCAAATCAATAGGGATACGTGTACCGGTTATAACGGGCTTTCCGTACATGACCTTTGGGTCGGATTCGATGTATTCACGCCAATTGATCATCGTAATTGTTCTTTTTTTCAAAGTTAAGGCATTTGGATCAAAAAAACAATGGATTAAACAGCTAGAGAAACCAACTACCCATAAGAAAGCCCCCCGCAGTGCACTGCGGGAGGCTCCTCGATAACACTATCATTCAAGAATCAAAAAAATTACTTCGTGGTTTGAATACGGTTCAGCACCAATTGTGCTTTGATCAAAAAGTCGCTATGGTGGAACATGTACTCGTTGTGAATCATCATCAAACGCGCAGCATCAAATGCAGCGGATTTGGGGACAATCTGGCGGGCAGCAATCGGGTGCAACCAGTATTCAAGGTTGTTGGTACGTAGGTACGATTGATCCATTTCAAAGTTACAAACCACTGCAAGTTTGTTCAATGAAAACAGGTAATCTGTCTCCTTGTTAAGGTCTTTTTGAATGTCAACTACGTTGTAGCGCATGAAGTTGGCTCCAGAACGCTCGCACAGAAATACATCCCGACGGCCATCAAAAACGATGACATCGCGGAATTTGTACTTCCGGAAGTTTTTAATCAAAAAGTTCTTAATCGGTAGTTTGGAAGGGCGGAGCTTTTTGAACTCATCTTTCAGCTGCTCTTCGTCCAGTTTGAATTCTTCGTCAAAGGGTTTGCGACGTTTGGTTTTCATGTTGATCACCTCTTTCGCGCGGCCTATTGTATGACCCAGCTCGTTCGTTTTGGAATAGACGTTTACGATGTCTACGTGGGCTCCATTCATCCAACTCTCTAGAAAAATCTTGTTGGTACCTGTCTCAAATACCAGTAGTGCGATTTCGCTAATAGCGTAAAAGTTAGGATAACCCCCATAGATGTTGCCATACTTTAGTTCTAGGAATGCTATACTTCTGTTCACGGTTTCAGTTTAAGTTTGTTAAGTGATCTCGAATGATGTTTTTCAGCGTTATGGTTTCCAAAATGGATGATAGTGTTCACACAAGCTACAAAATAACCCCTAAAATAGCACAAAAGTTGCTATTTGGGAAGGCAAAGATAAAATTCCATTTAAATTGTGAAGTGACCATTCTCGTAAATTTTTTCCCCGTCGGTGAAAATTTCGCCCCCCTTGCGCATATCGGTAATCATGTCCCAGTGTACAGCGGATTGATTTTTACCCCCCGTCTGTAAATAAGACTGCCCGATCGCCAAGTGTACTGTCCCGCCGATTTTTTCATCAAAAAGAATGTTTTTGGTCATCCGGTCAATGTCGTAATTGGTGCCAATGGCCGCCTCCCCAAAACGCCGGGTACCTTCAATTTTGAACACCCGATCCAGCACCTCAATGCCTTTGCTGGCCTCCCATTTTTCAATGTAGCCATCCTTGACGTAAAGGGTGGCACCTTCCACTTCATCGTTGCCGTACAAAGCAGGTAACGAAAACCGTACCATTCCGTTAACAGAATCTTCTACCGGCGAAGTATAGACCTCTCCAGAGGGCATATTGGTTTGTCCATCCGAATTCATCCAGGTCCGGCCACGACAGGAAAACGTCAAATCGATGCCCTCACCTTTATAGTGTATGTCCGAACTTTTGTTCAGGTGATCCACGATGCGTTGTTGGTTTTGGCGCACCTTGATCCAACTTTCGATGGGGTCGGGATCATTGAGTTTGCAGGCGTTGAAGACAAAATGCTCGTATTCCTCCAGCGACAAACCCGCCTTTTGGGCACTGGCTTGGGTGGGGAACTGACAAAGGTTGCGCTTGAGCTCGCGGGTGGCCGTACGCTGAAAGTAGGTATCGGAGATTTTTTGGTGAGCCTCTTGATAAATTTTAGTTTTTTCGGCGGTACTGCCATTGCTTTCGCCCAGATTGAAGGGTGCACGAATGTACAGATAGGCATCATAGGTCTCCATAGCCAATTGGTACAAGGGCGAAACCCGGCTCAATTGAGCATTTTTTGCATCTTGAAAAAAAATGCGGGTTTGCTCCCGAAATTCCAGCTCCGTATCTACCGTGGCCCCTGCTCGTAGTGCTGAACGATAGACTTCCCGCAGCAGTGGTTCGGCCAAAATGGTGGTCTTGATAAAAAGTTTGTCGCCGGGCTGGATCTCCATGCAATAGTGTACCAGGAGATCAGCATATTTCTCCAAAATCGTCTTCATATTTCTCTTAACGTTTTTTTAAGTTTTTTCGCTGAGTACAATATACAAATCCCTGGCTTCTTCTTACAAAGACATTAATCAACTCAAAAAATTTGTTTTCCATGATCTCACAATTGAAAATTTCTTTGAAGTTTTTTGCCGGTTTTGCATTTGTTCTGGCGATGTTGGGTTTGGCTTCTTGCGACAAAAGCAGCCTGGATGTGACCTCCGAAGACTATTTCACCCTGGGTGCAATGGATTCTCTACACCGCAATGGTGGCTGTGGCCGCGGAAGCTGCTTTGAATTTGTGTACCCCATCAGCATCAAATTTGCCGACGGTACTACCACTAAAGTTACCTCCAACGAAAACATGCGCGAAACCATCCGCACCTGGAAAGAAGCTAACCCTAGTGCTACCGAACGCCCAACTTTAGTTTTCCCATTGGATGTGTTGGCAAAAGATGGAACAATTACCAGCGTAGCTAGCGAAGATGAATTCAAAACACTTTTGGCAACTTGCCCACCACAAGGTCGTGGCAAAGGCCGCGGTGGCAAAGGCCACAAACCTGGCGACAATGGCCAAACTTGCTTCAAGTTGAACTTCCCAGTAACCGTTCAGTTGCCCGATAGCACCACTGCTACCGCTGCTGACAAGGATGCACTGCACACTATTTTGCACGACTGGAAGAAGAAGAACCCAACTTCAAAAGTACGTCCAAGTCTGGTGTTCCCAATCAGTGTAACCTTGACCGATGGCACGACCAAGTCCATTGCCAACAAAGAGGCCCTGACTGCACTGAAGGAGAGCTGCGGGAATTAAAGATGAGAGATGAGAGATGAAAGATGCTACCGCAGCGTTTTTGACGATGACCTTGTCTAAGTCTCTGCGGTAGCATCTTTCATCTTTCATCTCTCATCTCTCATCTTTCATCTTTCATCTCTCATCTCTAAAATTCGGTTTCCGTCTTAATTTTACTTGTATTCATCGGCAGTGCCTTGCATGGTGTGTAAGAAAACTGCACTTTTGAACCAAGTTAAAATGTCTATGAAACCAGAGAACAAGAAAGATCAGGCAGAAAATCCAGATGAAAACCTGGAGCAATACGCAGAAAAATTCACTGAGAAAAAATTGTGGCACAAGATTGCGCGCTTTGCGCAAAAGATTGGTGCCAAAACTGTGTACGCCGCCTTATTGATGTTTTACGCCTACAAGCGGAAGGATACACCTGGTTGGGCCAAAAAAATTGTCGTTGGTGTATTGGGTTATTTGATCAGCCCAATCGACTTTTTACCCGACCTGTCCCCCATCATTGGCTACACCGATGACTTGGGGATTTTGAGTTTTGGCCTTGTTACCATCGCTGCCTTCGTCAATGAAGAGGTGCGCAAAAAAGCCCGGACTCAATTGAGTAAGTGGTTCCCTTCGGTTCAGGAAGAAGACTTGAAAGAAGTGGAGAGCAAGCTGTAAAAGTGAAAAGCGAAAAGTGAAAAGCGAATAGCAATTAAGCGAAGCAAGAAAAGGAGAGGACTCCAACTTTTGTTTCGCTTTTATGTTATTTGCTTTTCGCTATTCACTTTTCGCTATTCACTTTTATGGATTCACAAATTGTCACCCTTACTTTTTTTCGTTACGTTGGGGCCCGCCAACAATGGTGGGGCTTCAAACAAATGGGCCTTGCCCCTCGGGAACTGGCAAAAGTGCCAGGCCTCAGTTTTTCCAAAATGCTGGGCAGTGGCAATGGAAATGGCTTCAGCATTTGGCCCAATTTTGGCGTTTATGGCCTACTCGGGGTCTGGGACAATGAGGCAGTCGCTCAGGATTTTTTTGAGCAGAGTCCTTTGTTTCAAAGTTTTCGAGCACAATCCACCGAAATCTCCATAGTTTATCTCAAAACCGCCAAGGTACACGGCACCTGGGATGGCGGAACCCCTTTTGTTGAAAACATTCCCTTTCAGCCGGAGGCACCGCTGGCGGTATTGACCCGTGCGACCATTCGCAGCAAATACCTCTGGCATTTTTGGCGTTTTGTGCCCGGTGTGAGCAAAGCCATGTGGCGCGAACACCAGGAGGGCCTGGTTTTTTCCATCGGAATTGGCGAAGTGCCTTTGGTGCAGCAAGCCACCTTTAGTTTGTGGAAAAACAGCGAACTCATGCAAACTTATGCTTACAAAGGGAAGTTTCACAGCGCTGTAGTCAAAAAAACGCGGGAATTGGGTTGGTACAAAGAAGAGTTGTTTGCTCGTTTTCACCCTTTTCGGATAGAAGGAACCTGGCAGGGAAAATCCCTCAAAGAAGCACTGTTTCCAGTGCAAAATGAGGAAACTGGCACTTTTTAAGCGACGCTGATCTAAATCCCCCATTTAGCATAGACCAAATCTTCGCAAAAACTGTTATCATTGGAGGTTTATAAATCATCCAACAATGAAGAGAATTGCGAAATACACACTGTGGCTGTTGCCACTGGTTTTGATGACGGTGGCCTTCACTGAATATCCAAGTACCCGACAGGATTTTGAAATCAGCAAAAACCTCGAAATTTTTGCCAACCTGTACAAAGAACTCAACACGGGTTACGTAGATGAGCTCGATCCGGGCAAAGTCATGCGCGATGGCATGGAAGCCATGCTCAACAACCTCGACCCTTTCACCAACTACATCGCCGAAGCCGACATCGAAGGCTACCGCCTGCTGCGCGAAGGTACCTCCGACAACATTGGGTTTGAGTTCAAAAAAATCGGTGACTTTGCTACCATCACCGAGATTTTTCAGGACTTACCCGCCGATAAGGCTGGGGTAAAAATTGGCGACCAAATTGTCGCCATTGACAACAAGGACACCAAAAACAAAAGCACCGACGAGGTGGACTACATTTTACGTGGTTCTGCTGGAACTACGGTGGACGTGACCTTGCGCCGCCCTGGCCAAAACACTGACATCAAAGTTAAAATCAACCGTCAGGAAATGGAGTTGCCCAATGTGCCTTATTCGGGTATGGTAGAGGGTGACATCGCCTACGTTTCTCTTTCCACGTTTTCACAGGAGGCGGGCAAAAACATTGCTACTGCCCTACGCGCCCTGCTGAAAGACAACCCCAATACCAAAGGAATTATTCTGGACTTGCGGGGCAACGGTGGTGGTTTGTTGATCGAAGCGGTGAACCTCTGTAATGTGTTTATCCCCAAAAATGAATTGGTGACCACCACCCGGGGTAAGCTCAAAGAACAAGACCGCAGCTTCCGTACCCAAACCTCGCCCGTTTCCGAAGATTTGCCACTCACCGTATTGATTGATAAAAACTCGGCCTCGGCATCGGAGATTGTTTGTGGAACCCTCCAGGATTATGACCGTGCAGTGCTGATTGGTCAGCGCTCTTATGGCAAGGGTTTGGTGCAAAACACCGTGGAGGTAGGCTACAACTCCCGCTTGAAATTGACCACCGCCAAATACTACATTCCCAGCGGTCGCTGCATCCAAAGTGTGCAATACCGCAATGGTGAACCCATCGAGATTGAGGACAGCCGCCGCGCAACCTTCAAAACCCGCAATGGCCGCACCGTACTGGATGGTGGTGGCGTAGCCCCCGATATCAAGATTGAACAAGCCAGCAATATCCCGGTGGTGAAGGCGCTCCAGGATCAGGACATCATTTTCCGTTTTGTGACCGAATTTTGCAAAGGCAAAGAAAAGATGCCCGAGGTGAAGGATTTGCGCTTTACGGAATTTGACGCTTTCCTCGCTTTTGTACAAAAAGAAAACTTCGTGTTCCGCACCGAAAGTGAAAAACTGCTGGAGCAGTTCAAACAAAAGGCTACCGATGAAGGCTATGCTTTAGGTTCTTCCGTGACTGCCATGGAAACCGCCCTGAGCAATGCTCAACTTGAACTCATCCGCAAGCACAAAGACTTGATCAGTAAATTGATCGAAAAAGACATCGCCGGGCGCTACTACTACGCCAATGGCCGTGCCCAAATTGGCCTTTTGCGTGACCCTGAAGTACAGGAAGCAGTGAAGGTGATGCGGGATCAGGCGAAGTATAAGAGCATTTTGAAGAAGTGAAAAACTAAAAATGAAAAATGAAAAACGATATACATGTGCTATCGTTTTTCATTTTTCATTTTTAGTTTTTCATTTTTCATTGATATTTAACCATATGCAGCCTTTGATCAATCGCCATACTCGGCTTATCAAAGAGGTAAAAAACACAGATCATCCCCTGATTCTGTTTGTGCAGACACAAAAAGCGGCAATGTTGTTGGATGGAAAAGGAAGCTTTGGGCTTGAGGATGTAGACCCGGCCCCAATCGGCATTAAACACCTCTTTTAATTCTCTTTCGGTCAATTCGCGGGCGGTGAAGTTGGTATTGCTTTGATTGTCGCCAATGTGCAAGGCCATGCGGTAGCTGTTGACCTGTGCGAAGGGCTCATTGCCCATCTCGGGAAGGAATAAAAAACGAATCTCCACCTCATCTTTCCCCGAACGAATCGCGTAGTCGTACTGCTGAAAGAGTTCTTCAGGAATGTAAACCGGCTTGTAGTCGGAATCGAGCGGCAAAGACAATGCGCTGCCCGTACGTTTGAGAAAGTCCTGCACTTGCAGCGGAATCTCCTGGGCAAAGCCCTGTACTAGAAATAGGGTAAAAAGGAGGAGGGTGGAAAGGGTGATTTTCATGTTTCTTCGGTTTGCATAGCAAAGTTCCAGGGTTCCTAGGTTCCATCCGGTCACTGAGCGTAGTCGAAGTGCCGGATGGAATCTAGGAACCCTGGAACTTTGTTATGAAGCCCCTTGATTCAATTTACTATTCTTCGCACCATACAAGAAATAAATGATCAGTCCTAAGCCCATCCAAAGGAAAAATACCAGCCAACTTTTGGCCGGAATTTCGATCATCAGGTAAGCGCAGCACAACATCCCCAATACTGGAATCAAAGAATAATTGCGCAGAAAGGACATTACAGCCATGTACAAGGCCAGTGCAACAAATACAATAAATAGTACTTCTTGATAGCCCTCATTACCCATGTTGCTGAATGCATCACCCAGGCGTTTGCCGGCACCAACGATGAGCAAAATCACCAGAGCGGGCACAATAAATTTGCCGTTGATGTAAGGCAGATTGAATTTTCCAGCCTCTTTGGGCCTTGCTGGCAGCAAAAGCACCCCACCACAAACCAGTACAAAGGCAAACAAGGTGCCGATACTGGTCAAATCAGTCACCAAACCATCGTCAATCACCAACACGGGAATCCCCACCAACAAACCCGTTGCGAATGTAGCAAAGCTAGGCGTGCGGTACCGTGGGTGAATGTTCGAAAAACGTTTAGGCAACAAACCATCGCGGCTCATGCTCATCCAAATCCGGGGCTGACCCAATTGGAAAACGAGCAGTACGCTGGTTGCCGCTACCACAGCACTTACCGAAACGATAAAACCTACTGCCTTCATGTTGATTTTTTCAAACACATAAGCCAGCGGATCAGTTACATTGGCAAACTCGGAGTAGTTGACCATCCCCGTAATGACCAGAGTAGTAACCACGTAAATTACAGTACACAAAATCAGAGAATAAATCATCCCCCGTGGCAAATCCCGTTGTGGGTTTTTACACTCTTCAGCAGTAGTGGATATCGCGTCAAAGCCGATGTAGGCAAAAAACACCGCCGAAACCCCCGCCAATACCCCTTTCATCCCATTGGGTAAAAATGGCGTCCAATTGGAAGTAGTTCCTTCCGAAAAAATGTACCAAATGCCGATTATAGCTACCAAAATGAGGATGGCAATTTTAAGCATAACCATGCCATTGGCCATACGTTTACTCTCTTTGATGCCGATGTACACCAAACAGGTCACCAATACCACAATCACAAAAGCAGGCAAGTTGATGATGAACTTGAAGCCGGAAATGCCTGGTGCCAGCGAGTACGCCAGATCTTCTACCGCCTTCCCGGTTTCCAGCGCATCCTGGTATTCCATTACCGCCGATTGGTAACCAATGGTCAACCACGCAGGCAAATGGACCCCGATGGCCTGTAAAATATTGTTGAAGTAAGCACTCCAGGAAATCGCAACTACGATGTTGCCAATGGCGTATTCCAAAATCAGGGCCCAGCCGATGATCCAGGCAATGACTTCGCCAAAGGTCACATAGGAGTAGGTATAAGCACTTCCCGAAACGGGTACTCTAGCTGCAAACTCAGCATAACAAAGGGCAGTAAAACCGCAGGTAATTGCCGTAATGATGAACAACAAACTTACCCCTGGACCGCCAGAATAGGCTGCACTCCCAATGGTCGAAAAAATCCCCGCACCGATCACTGCCGCTACCCCCATAAACGTGAGGTCACGAACCGTCAAAGTACGATTCATCGAATCGTGGGCACTACTGTCAGGGTCTTGAAGAACGGATTGAATGGGTTTTTGGCGAAACAATGACTTAAAATCCATGTGATAAGGTTTACTGTGAATGGCAGTGGTTAGGTATTCTGCGAAAAATACCTAAAAAGTTGGAGAGTTGAAAAGTTTATAGTTGAAAAGTTGAAGCTGCCGCAGCGACTTGGACGAGGACATTGTCAAAACCGCTGCGGTAGCCTCAACTTTTCAACACTTAAACTTTTCAACATTTCAACTTACCCCAGGTACGCTGCCATCGCATCCCAAACCGGATCCACAGGTAACGGAGCAGTAAGAATCACATTTTCCTGCGTCACAGGGTGCAGAAAACTCAGTTTCCAGGCGTGTAAGTGAATGGAGCGGTCTTTATTGCTGCGGCGAGCGCCATATTTTACATCGCCCTTGATGATGCAGCCCATGGCGGCGAGTTGTGCCCGAATTTGGTGGTGGCGACCGGTTAACAAATTGACTTCCAATAGGTGGTAGCGGTCGCTGCTGCCGAGGAGTTTGTACTCCAGGGTGGCTTGTTCGGCGTTGGCGTGGCCTTTTTCGGTGCTGATCACCGAGCGGTTGGTTTGGCCATTTTTCCAAATCCAGTGCTCCAAACGGCCAATGGGCTCAGCGGGCATGGCCTCCACTACGGCCAGGTAGGTTTTTTGTACTTGCCGGTTGCGGAATTGCTCATTGAGGTTGGCCAGAGCTTTAGGGGTTTTGGCCACCAAAACGATCCCGCTAGCTGGGCGATCCAGGCGGTGCACCAATTGCACCGAGGATTTGGTAAAAATTTCTGCCAGTTGCAGCAGTGATTTGTCCCCGGTTTTGTCGGCCTGGGCTGGAATGCCTGCTGGCTTGTTGAAGGCAATTAGTTGGTTGTTTTTATACAGTACCCAGTCGCCAATGCGTTCTTGAGCATTGTCAGGCGTAGGGTTTTCACTTGAGTTCTTCATAATCGATGTAATCGTCGTCGTATTTGGAATTGGCTCGTTTACCCTGCTTCCCTGGTTCATTCTGGTGCGGATTGCGGATATGATCTTGCGGCTTTCGCCCGGGCAAAGCCGGTTTATAAGTAAAGAGACGATACGCAATGTAGATCACGGCAAGCATGAAGAGCATTTTCAGCATGGCAGTAAAATTTGCCACAAAGGTAAGTGCTATTATTTGATGTTGCAGGAAACTTTTTGCAACAAATGGGCATCTAAGGGGAAAGAAAGTGGCAAAAGCATAGTTTTTTCCACTTTCCCATTACCCGGTTCCGCTGTAATGCTCAATATTTTATTAGTTTTGCAGGTCAAAATAAGAAACAAGCCTAAGCCTCTGGTTGAGAGTGTATTACTAAATTTAGAAAAATTACAACGAACGCATGAGTTCTTTTAAGCGCACGACAAACATTGTTGGTTGGCTGGTGTTCGCGGTAGCGACAGTAGTCTATTATCTCTCTGCCGAACGCACGGGTAGCTTGTGGGACTGCGGGGAATTCATTCTCGGTGCCTACAAACTCCAAGTTGTGCACCCACCCGGCGCACCTCTGTTCTTGCTAGTGGGCCGGATGTTTGCCTGGGTGGCTAGCATTTTCTCCAGCAACCCTGAAAATATTGCATTTGCGGTCAACCTGATGTCGGGTATTTGTACGGCATTTGCGGCCATGTTTGTGGCTTGGACAACGCTGATTTTGGGCAAATTGGCCCTGGTTGGACGTGATGATGAGCCTAGCAATGGGGATCAGATTGCATTGGGTGCTGCAGGTTTGGTAGCTGGTTTGGGCACTGCATTTTGTACTTCCATCTGGTTTTCGGCCGTGGAAGGCGAGGTGTACGCCATGTCTACTTTTTTTACCGCACTCACCCTCTGGGCTACCGTAAAATGGTATGCTTTGCCCGATGATCCTCAAAACGATCGCTGGTTGATTTTTGCGGTATACATGGTAGGGCTATCAATTGGGGTTCACTTGTTGAGTATCCTGACCTTCCCCGCTCTGGCGATGTTTTTTTACTTCAAACGTTCCAAAAACGTCACGTTCCTGGGTACCGGAATTGCAGCCTTGATAGGGGTTGTGATTGTAGGTTTGATCCAAATGGTCATCATTACGGGATTGCCAGGTTTGTGGGCCAATTTTGAGCTGTTGTTCGTCAATTCCTTTGGTTTGCCTTTCCATTCTGGGATCATTCCAACGGTGTTGATCATCTTGGCCGCTATTTATTTTGGGCTTCGTTATGCCCACCAAAAACAGGATTCTACCATCCAAAATGTAGTGGTGGCATTTGCCCTGATGGTATTGGCTATGTCTACTTATGGCATGGTGGTTACCCGGGCCAATTCCAATCCGCCCATCAATATGAACGCGCCCAAGGATGCCTTGAGCCTGCTGCCTTACCTCAACCGTGAGCAGTACGGCGACCGCCCCTTGTTGCGCGGGCCACACTTTGCGGCACAGCCCACCAACGTCACAACTGAAAAACGTTATGGCCGGGTAGGCAACCGTTATGAGCACGTTTCGGATAAGGTAGATTACGTATACAACGATGCGGATAAAATGCTCTTCCCGCGCATGGCCGACCCCTCTCAAGGGCGTCCCGCTTTGTACATGCAGTGGATGGGCATGGATCCAAATCAACAATTGCCCGAAGGCTGGAAACCCACCTTTAGCCAAAACATCGGCTTTTTCTGGAATTACCAGATCAAATGGATGTACTGGCGTTATTTCATGTGGAACTTTGCTGGCCGTCAAAATGGCGAGCAAGGTTATTATCCCTGGGATAAATCGGCAGGTAATTGGTTCTCAGGAATTTCTGCACTGGATGACGCTCGCTTGGGCAATCAGGAGTTGTTGCCTGAAGTACAAAAAAACAATCCAGCCAGGAACAAATATTACCTCTTGCCCTTCATCTTTGGTTTGCTGGGGGTAGTGTATCATTTTGGCAAACGCCGCAATGACTTCTTGGGACTGCTGGCCCTCTTCATCATTACAGGGGTTGGTATCATCGTTTACTCCAATCAGCCGCCCAATGAGCCACGCGAGCGGGACTACGTTTTGGCGGGTTCCTTCTTCGTCTATTGTATCTGGATGGGGATGGCGGTGTTGGCCATTTACGAACTCTTGCGCGATCGGCTCAAGTTGAGTGGCCCGGTAGGAGCTGGTTTGGCTGGGGCACTAGTGATGATTGCCCCGATCCTGATGGGCACTCAAAATTTTGACGACCACAGCCGCAACGGGCATTACGCCTCCCGCGATTATGCGTCCAACTTCTTGAACTCAGTGGAGAAAAACGCCGTGATTTTCACCTACGGCGACAACGATACTTACCCACTGTGGTACGCCCAGGAGGTAGAAGGCATCCGCCGCGACGTGCGGGTGGTCAACCTCAGTTTGATTGCGGTAGACTGGTACATTGACCTGCTGCGCCGCAAAATCAACGAATCTCCAGCACTGAAACTCACCTTGAATAGTGCCGCTTACCAAGGGGATCGCCGCAATCAGGTGTTCTTTGTTGAGCAAGGCAGCCAAGGCGAAATGAGCGCCCAGGACTTCATGCGATTTGTTGGTGAAGATCACCCGCAGCAGCTGAGCAATGGTGGCTCTACCGAGTCTTACCTGCCTACTCGTAGTGTTTACCTGCCGGTGCCTAAAGCCAAAGTCATTCAAATGGGTCTGGCCAAAGCTGGTGATACTACTCTGGTGGATCGGATTCCACTAAAAATGCCCGCCCAGCAGTACATGACCAAGGATGACATCGCAGTATTGGACCTGATCACTTCCAACTTGTGGGATCGCCCCATTTACTTCGCAGTAACCACGCAAGCCAGCAAGTTCTTTGGGCTGGACGATTACATGGTGCTGGAAGGTTTGGCCTTGCGCATTGTGCCTACCCGCACAGCAAGCGATCCGAACTACGGTTTGATCGGTAGCGGCAAGGTCGACTCGGATAAGGTATACGAAAACGTGATGAAAAAATGGCGTTGGGGCAACTTTGACAAGGAGCCTACTTTTGTGGACAACAGCTACGCGCCTAGTTTACAAAGCATGCAATTGGTCATGCGCCGCGCTGCAGGAGGATTTTTGGCTGAGGGCAAAAATGACAAAGCAATCGCGCTAACCGATCAGTACTTCAAGTCATTCCCCAACTTCAACTTCCCTTACGATTACCGCACCAACTACATGCTGGAAATTTATGTAAGGGCAGGTGCCTACAAAAAGGCCAAACCACACATGGAAATTTTGGCCAAAGAAACCTTGGAGCAGTTGAAGTTCATCAATTCGCAGGATCCCGGCGTGATTGCATCTAGTTATGATTTGCAAAAACGCCTGGCCGAACAAACCATGGAAACGCTGTTGCGCGACGCCAGGGAAAATAAGGATCAGAAATTTGTGGATGAATTGACGAAGAAGTTCGCACCATTCAAAACTGCGCCGACGGAGAATACGATGTTCCCGCAGGGGCAGTAAGGAATCGCCGCAGCTGATTCGAATAATTGATAACCAGAAAGCCCCTGAGGAATGTAGTTTCTCAGGGGCTTCTTGTTTGTAGTACTACCTTAAATTACTCCTCCCTCAATACCACAAAATACATATCAATCGTATCCTTATCCCGGCCAGTAAACTGCCCATGTAGTTCTCCCTTGAACTCACCATTCAACAAGCGATAGGACGTTTCCGATACATTGACCTTTCCCGCGGCCCCTTCCGACTCCATCCGGGAAGCAATATTGACGGTATCGCCCCAAATGTCGTAAGCGAATTTTTTGGTACCTACCACCCCGGCCACTACTGGCCCGGTATGGATGCCAATTCTTGCTTCAAAGGCGGGCAGGTTTTGTTCGCGGCGCTTGATGGCGGTTTCGTTCAAAAACTGCTGAATGTCTAGTGCTGCCTTGACCACCCGACTAGCACTCTCCCTTGGGCTGCTGTCGATACCTTCCTCCATACACATGTAGGCATCCCCGATGGTTTTGATTTTTTCCAAACCATAACGGTCAATGATGGCATCGAAAGCCCGGAAACAGTAGTCAATTTCTTCAACCAGCTGCTCGGGCTCCATTTGCTCCGCAATACTGGAAAAACCTTTAAAATCGGTGAACATGACCGTTACATTATCGTAGCGGCGGGCGCTGGCTTTGCCTTTGGTTTTGAGCTCTTCGGCGGTTTCGGCAGGTAAAATATTGAGCAGGAGTTGATCCGATTTGTGTTTTTCATCCTCCAATTCGCTGGTGCGCATCCTGACCAGTCGCTCCAGGGCTTTTTCCCTCTTGCGGATGGTATAAATGCGGTAGCGTACAAAAGCATAAAGTCCCCCAAAAAACAAGACGATACAGGTGATGATAAAAGTCCAGGATTTGTAAAAAGCCTGCTCGATGATCATTTCGATCTCCATTTCGCTGGCCTTGTTCAGGCTACCTGCGGTGATGGCTTTCACCTTAAACGTGTAATTCCCAGCAGGGATGTTGCTGTACATCACCATGTGTTCGTTGTCGAAGGGCGTCCACTTCCCTTCGTAGTTTTCCAACATGTAGGCAAAACGGTTTTGATTGGGTTCGCGGTAATTGGCAACTGCAAAACTGAGCGTGAAATAGCGGTCGCGGTTGCGCAAAAAGACCGAACGTTGTTTGTTGATCCCGGCTGTACGGGTGAAAATGGTATCCCGTTCCCCACTGTAATGGGTGAATTTGGTAAAAAGCATGGGGGCTTCATAGGCTTTACTTTCTTTGCGCCAAAACTGTGGGCCGGGAAAAAAGGCATTGACGCCGTCCAGGCCTCCAAAATAAAGGCGGCCATTGCTGGTTCGTAAAGCCGCAATGCGGTTGAATTCGTTGTTGGACAAACCATCTTGTTCCATAAAAGGCAAAAACTGCTCGCGCTTGATGCTCATGCGGTTCAGCCCCAGGTAAGTGCTGATCCACAGGCAGGAATCTCCTTCCGGTAAAATGGCGGTCACGATGTCGTTGGACAAACCCGAGCGGCGATTGTAGTTGGTGCTTTGGGCGGTTTTAAAATTGATTTTTTGCAGCCCCTGATCCGTTCCGACCCACAAAACTCCCCGCCGATCCTCATAAATGCAATTGATGCGCCGAGGGTACACTTCTACCGGGCTGCCTTTACCCGTATAAAAATGTTTGCGTTTGCCGGTTTTAAGGTTCAATTGATAGAGGCCCTGATCCATTGTTCCAACCCATAAAATAGCAGGATTGCGCCCGGGGTGCAAAAAACTGATTTCGCCCAAGCGCTCTGACCAGGCGCCTTGTTTTCCACGGTAAGTTTGTAGTTTTTGCTTTTTAGGATCGTACTGGTAGAGTTTGGTGCCGTAGCCGAACCAAATGCTGCCTTGGCCTCCAATGGCTACCAGACCCCCAATTTCTCGATCGGCATCGGCAAAAAGTTTGGTTTGTTGTAAGGTTTTGGGATTGATTTTCCAACCATTACCCGTGTACAAATGCCCCTGATGGTAAACCAAACCAAAGGGCAAATTGGAAAAATTGTGGTAAGGAAAAAGTGGACGCAAAGCGTTAGAGCGCGGATCCAATACGTGAATGGCGTTGTAATAGGACAAATACACCCGTCCCTCTTCATCTTCAGCCATGCCTCGGATGCTGCATTGCAAATCCCGACAGTCTTCATTGCCACCGCTCAGGTATTGAGTAAAGAGTTTTTCCGATTCTACAATTTTGATCACGCCATAGTCGCTGGCCACCCAGATTACGCCCGATTGATCCCGAAAAACCTGGCGGTAATTGGGCATGGATTTGAGCAAAAAGCGCACCCGCTCGTCGTAGTTTTCCAGCACATTGCTCTGAGTGATGAAATGCCAGAGCTTGCCCTGCCCCGCCAGCCAAATGTTGCCCAGGGGGTCGATGAGCATGGAATTATACAAACCTCCTTCGGGAATGTATTGGTTAATGGCATGCAATTCGAGGGCAGCCTCTGGCTTGCTAAGGGTATAGACCTTGCCCGTAGCCGTCAAAATCCACAAGCGCCCACCGGTGGCGTGCAGGTGTACTGCCCGATTGCTTTCGGTAGCGGGACCGGGCAGGGTGATGACTTTTTCTTTGTTGCCCGTTTGGGGCGATAGCAGCCACAATTCATTGTTTTGGGCACCCACAAAAATGTAACCGTTGAACTGGATGATGGGGCGTCGGGGAGATTTGCCCTTTAAATCGGCCACTTTGTGCAGTTTACCGTATTCATCAAGCCGTTGTAGGGATACCTGGCCCGTTTTATCCTCCATGGCAGCCATCCATAAGGCACCTTGGGTATCCTGAAAGAGATTGTGGGGGGTAAGTGAGGTTTTGCTGGTAGAATTTACCTTGTCTTGAGTATGCTGATGCAGGTGATGGGTCTGGATCTGGTGAAACTCGGTGTAAAAGGCACTCACGTGATTTTGCCCCGCCAACCAAAGTTCGTTGCTCCGGCCAATGGTCATGTCCGAAATGGCATCCAGCGGCAGGGAACGTTTGCTGTCCTTGCGGCTGCTGTAGCGCTCAAACTCGTAACCATCAAAGCGGTTGAGGCCATCCATGGTGGCGACCCAGATGAATCCGCTATTGTCCTGCGCAATTTTGAACACATCGCGGTGGCTGAGGCCGTCTTCGAGGTTGTATACTTTGAACTGGTATTGGGCGGACTGGGCGATGAGTGAACCACTGGCCACACCGCAACAAATTATCCATCCACACAATACAAGGCGTATACAATTTTTCATCATCAAATTAACTCAATAGGAACGATGAAGAAAAAGGTGGTAGTTATTTTTTCATCGTTCCATAGCTGCCAAACTAAGATTTTTTTCTAGTAACGAAGTTGTGGGCATAAGCTTTTTGTCAATATGTCTAAAAAGGGCAAAAAAAGTTTACATCAGAAGGAATAAATTAAACAGGATGCTAAAGTCCGATCCTTTCTTTTTTCCCAAAAATATCCTACTTTGGTCGGAGGAAGCGTTACACTATGGAAACCACTCAATCTCCGCCACAAAATCTGACTTCGGCTGCCGAAAAATACGTAAAACAGTATTTTCGCGATCACATCGACGAAAAATACTTCTACCACAATTTTCAACACACTTGTGATGTGATTGACGCTGCCCGGCGTTTGGGGAGCGGGTATGCGCTATCGGTCAATGATACTGAAGTATTGATTTTAGCAGCCTGGTTCCATGATACGGGTTACGACCAAGGGGCTGCTGGCCACGAAGCACGGGGACAAATCAATGCCCGACGCTTTTTGGAGTCACATGGCTATTCCGAGCAAAACATTCAGAGGGTAGAACACTTGATCGAAGCCACCCAAATCAAGTTCCAGCCGCGCAATCTCTTGGAAGAAATCATCCGCGATTCGGATTATAGCCACCTGGGCTCGGAATTGTACTGGGATCGTTGTAGTCGGGTGCGCCAAGAACTGCTGATGACCCGGCAAAGCTTCATGAACGAGGAAGAATGGGTCCAAAATGAGCTGGATTTCATCACCAGCCACCATTACCATACCGAATTGGGCCGTCAGTACTTCGACAATGGTAAGTTCAAAAACATCAAACAACTCAAAAAATACCAACAGCGCATCGTGCCTTCAGAAGGCAGTGAAGAAGAGCGCAAATGGAAAAAACAAAAGAAAAAAACCCAAAAAGAGCTGAAAGAACTCAACCTGGGGCGGGGTGTCGAAACCATGTACCGCAACACCTACCGCACGCATTTGAACCTAAGCGCCATTGCCGACAACAAGGCAAATATCATGCTCAGTATCAATGCCATCATCATGTCGATTGCGATTTCGAGTTTGATTCCCAATTTCAATAGCCATCCAGAACTGATTTTGCCTACTTTTTTGCTGTTGGCGGTTTGTTTGAGTGCTTTGGTTTTCGCCATTTTGTCTACCCGACCAAAAATCACCAAGGGCGAATTCACCCGCGAGGATATTGCCAAAAAACAAACCAACCTGCTCTTTTTTGGCAATTTTTACAACATGAAATTGGAAGACTTTGATTGGGGCATGAAGGAAATGATCCAAGACCGCGATTTTTTATACAGCTCCATGACCCGCGACATCTATTTTTTAGGCAAGGTACTCGCCCAGAAATACCGCTTTCTCCGCATTTGTTACAGCATCTTTATGTTTGGTTTGATCCTGGTCGTCATTGCCTTTGGCCTGGTGCTATGGATCAATGCTTAGTCTTTGTGATGTATGAAAGATAAAATTCAGTTTGTTGTTCTCATTGCTAGTCTGGCTTGGAGTTTCTTAGGCTATGGACAAAACACCACTCCTCTTTTGATTATTCCTGACCGGGTTTTTGATGGCCTGGTGATGCACGAATCCTGGGCAGTTTTGGTTGAAAAAGACAAAATTAGCGCAGCAGGTCCAATTGCTTCCATTAAGGTGCCTGCCAATGTTCGGCGTCTGGAACTACCGGGAACTACCCTCTTGCCGGGCCTCATCGAAGGCCATTCCCACCTCTTGTTGCATCCTTACAACGAAACTTCCTGGAACGATCAGGTCTTGGTGGAATCCGAGGCAGAGCGGGTCGTACGGGCAACCGTGCATGCGCGCAAAACCCTGGAGGCTGGCTTTACAACTGTTCGTGACCTGGGCTCTGAAGGGGCGGGCTACGCCGATGTGGGGTTGAAACAAGCGATTGAAAAAGGCGTCATTCCTGGGCCACGTATGCTCGTAGCAGGCCCGGCTATTGTGGCTACCGGAAGTTATGGCCCCAAGGGCTTTGCGCCCCATGTGGATGTCCCGCTCGGTGCCGAAGAGGCCGATGGGCACGACAACCTCATCAAGGTAGTCCGCGAACAAATGGGCAAGGGGGCCGATGTAGTCAAAGTATACGCCGACTACCGCTGGGGGCTACGCGGTGAAGCCCGGGCTACTTTTTCGCTTGAAGAATTACAACTGATGGTCAAAACCGCCGCCAGTAGCGGGCGTGGAGTTGTTGCCCACGCGGGTACGGAGGAAGGCATGCGCCGCGCCGCCCTGGCCGGAGTCGTAAGCATCGAACACGGTGATGCAGGTACCCCTGAAATTTTTAAACTAATGGCCGAAAAAGGCGTTGCATTGTGCCCTACTTTAGCGGCTGGGGATGCGATTTTGCAATACCGAGGCTGGCGCAAGGGTGTTGACCCGGAGCCGGAGCGCATCGTGCAAAAGCGCAAGAGCTTCAAACAGGCGCTGGATGCCGGAGTGACCATCCTGGCAGGCGGTGATGTGGGCGTATTTACCCACGGCGACAATACCCGCGAGCTGGAAATGATGGTGGACTATGGCATGAAGCCACTGGAGGTCTTAAAATCAGCCACTTCCATCAATGCCAAAGTATTTGGTTTGTCGGCTGATTTGGGGGCGATCCGCCCCGGTTTGTTGGCTGATTTGTTGATCGTAGAAGGTCGTCCCGATCAAAACATCCGCGATTTGCGCAAAATCCGCTTGGTGATGAAAGGGGGAATTATCTTTGTTGAAAAATAAACACAAATGAAAAATAGCAACTTGTGGGTCAAACGCTTGTTGTACACCGCGGCTATTCTGGCTTCTGTTTCCATGGCCGTGCGCATGGCAGGTGCCAATCCACATTTTCCAGCCTCGTCCAAAGAGGCTTTTTTACTGGTCAATCTTTCCTGGGGTTTTGGCCTCAGTATCGTCATTGCGTACTTGCTGAGCACTTTTGTGCTCAAGCGGCCAATGGTAGCAATTGCGTTGTTGGGCTGTGTTATGATGTTGGTGTTGGGGGGATTTTTGTATTGGGTGGGGTGAGGGGCTGAAAAGAGATAATTAGATAATCACTAAATTGAGGTACCTGCCGTTTAAATGTTCAAAATCACGATCTCCACTAATCAAGGTAGCATCTGTCACTACTGCGGTTGCTGCTATCCAAAGGTCATTTTTGCCCATTTTTCTGCCTAGTGACTGTGAATTCGCATCAATCTCTACATAACTGGATAAAAGTTCCTCGTCATTGAGGCTGATGTCGATTACCATTGCGGCAGCAATGATCTGTTCCATTTTTTGCAATTTGGTATTGCCCCAATTGTTACGCTGGGCCAATACCCTTATTTCGGCAACGCTTACTATTGAAAGTATGATGAGACTGCCTGCTTCGTTAATACCGAGTTGCGAGGCCGCCGTTTGACTAGCTGGGGTATTACGGATCAAGTTGAGCAGGAATGAGGTGTCTAGTACAAATCGGTTCATTCCTGGAGCATTTGAAGGTCTTCTTCCAAGCTGGTTTCCCAGGTTTCATCAGCAAAAGCATCTACTAGCCTTTTCAGGGTGCTTCCACGTCCTTTTCCCTCCTGCAATTGCCTTTCGATTTGTTGAGCCGCAGTTTCCCGACGAGGAGTGCGTGAGAAATAAGCATCCGTTTCTGTTGCCAAAGACACTTTAGCAATTTCAACGTAGGCCATCATACCATTGGGTTTAAAGTGCGCAGTACCACGGATGGTGGCTTTTTGCCCCCAAAATTTTGCCATTTCGGCGGGCGCTACATCTTCACCCAAAAAACCTGTGAAAGGCCTCCCTTTATCTGGAATAAAAGTCACTTTTGCTTTGGAGAACTTTAGCTCTTCTACCCGTCCTGATACCATGACCAATTGCGGCTTGGGGATGGTGTCTTCAATTTGTTTAAGGCGACTAAAATCACGCAAACGGAGTTCAACATCGGGCATGCTGCCTCGGTTACTCAATTGCATAGTATGAGCCTCATTTAAAAACACTTTTTTGAATCCTTGTAAATCCTTGAGCAGTTTTTTATCCAACATTTCGCCATTGCTTTCCGGATTAAGCGCATCCTGGAAGCTTTCCATAATCAAGGACATAGGTGTTTGATCAGGCAAGCGGCGCAGTATTTCTTGGTGAAAGAGATTGCCTTGTACACTTTGGAGTGTTTTGCGAAAGGGCTCACACTCCAGGTGAAGCACTGTACTGCCTTGGCTCAAACCACGTAAGCGTATTTTGAGTGCATTGGTTATTTGTGCTGTATCTTTCCCTCGTCGAGCACTGGTTCCAAACATGCGCATTTGTAGCGCGCCTTTCGCAATATTGTGCAGATACTGCGCCAGCAACTCCAGCCGATCGAGGTCAATAGCTCCGTCGTCGAAGGGAGTACCCGATAGTTTGATGTCGTATTGCATGATGCGGTGTTTTTGAGAATTTATCCAATTTGGCCAGATTCTGTTTGGTATCCTAACCCAAAACTAAGGATTTTTGATAGAGAAGCAAAATGTCCCGTAGTCTAATGAACGGTTCACTCCCCCTCCTTATCAAAATACGCTTTCACCACCTTCGCTTTGGCCATCCCCAGCACCTCAATCAACTCCGAAGCCAGAGCCTCCCGCACTTTCCTTACCGACCCAAAGTGCGTCAGCAGCTTTTGCGCCGTCTTTTCCCCAATCCCCGGGATGTTGTTCAATTCCGTATCAATGAAATTTTTGGAGCGCAGATCGCGGTGAAAAGTAATGGCAAAACGGTGCGCCTCGTTGCGGGCCTGTTGGATCAATTTAAGCGATTCCGATTTTTTGTTGATATACAGCGGCACCGAATCTCCGGGAAAAAAGATCTCTTCCAGGCGTTTGGCAATGCCCACGATGGTCATTCTTCCGGCCAAGCCCAATTCATTGATGCTTTCCATGGCTGCACTTAGTTGGCCCTTGCCACCGTCGATGATGACCAATTGGGGCAAGGACTGGTTTTCCTCCAGGAGGCGGCGATAGCGGCGGAACACCACTTCTTTCATAGTGTCAAAATCGTTGGGGCCAATCACAGTTTTGACTTTAAAATGGCGGTAATCCTGCTTGGAAGGTTTGGCATTTTTGAATACCACGCAGGAGGAAACCGGGTTGCTACCCTGAATGTTCGAGTTGTCAAAACACTCGATGTGCATCGGCAAGTCGTTCATTTGTAGGTCGGCCTTCAGGGTACGCAAGATGCGTTCGGCTGGCGTTTGGCGTTTGGTTTTGCTGGCTTCATCGCGTTTTTTCTGGGCGCGGTAGTATTGTACGTTTTTGAGGGAAAGCTCGAGGAGTTTGCGTTTTTCACCAATTTTGGGCACCGTTACCAACAGGTTTTTATCCGTTACGGGCACCTCAAAAGGCAAGATCAACTCCGGTGCGATGCTGTTGAAACGCTCACGGATCAGCGGAATGGCGTAGGCCAACAAATCCGCCTCTTCCTCCTCCATATTTACGACCATTTCCTGCATGTGGGTGTGAATGATCACCCCATTGACTACCCGCAGGTAATTGACATAAGCCTCTTTTTCATCGCTCGCAATCGAAAACACATCCACATCCCGAATGCTGGAACTGACCACGGTACTTTTCGCCTGATAATCCTCAAAAGCAGTGAGTTTCTCCTTGATGGCCTGGGCTTTTTCAAACTCCATTTGTTCGGCGTACTGGTGCATCAAACCCTTGAAGTGTTGGATCACCGCGCCAAAATTTCCTTTCAGGATGTTTTTGATTTGTTCAATTTTGGCATTGTAACTAACCTCATCTTCGTGGCCTTCGCAGGGACCCTGGCAATTTTTGATGTGGTATTCCAGGCATACTTTGAACTTGCCAGCGGCAATGTTTTCGGGAGCCAAATTGAGCTGGCAGGTGCGCAGGGGAAACAATTGTCGCAACAAATCCCAAATGATTTGTACCCGACCCTTGTTTGTGTAAGGGCCAAAATAAGTAGAGCCATCCCGAATCACCCGGCGGGTGAAAAATACCCGGGGGAAATGTTCTTTTTTGATACAAATGTAGGTGTAAGACCTATCATCCTTGAGCATCACGTTGTAGCGCGGCTGGTGCTCTTTGATCAGGGCGCTTTCGAGCAGCAGGGCATCGGTTTCGGTTTCGACAATCGTGAATTCGATGCGGCTGGCATTTTTGACCATCAAGCGGGTGCGGAAGAGGCGGTCTTTCCGTTCGCCAAAATAACTCGACAGGCGGTTTTTCAGGTTTTTGGCCTTGCCCACGTACAAAATGGTGTCCTCATCGTTGATGAAGCGATAAACCCCGGGATCTTTGGGGACGGTATCGGAGATTTTTTTGAAGTCTTCAGTCGTCATTATTGCAATACAATTTGCCGGGCACTGATCCGATTTTGGGCATCGAGCACCCTTACAACATATGCACCCCTGGGTAGGTTCCCACAATTGACCTGCAAAGTACTGGCATCAAACTGCACGCCGCCCATGCGCTGCCCCATCAGGTTGTATAGCTCCAGTTGGGTGATGCGCAGGCCATTGCTGACTTGCAGGCGAAAGCTTTGCTGGGCGGGATTGGGGATGATGTCAATTTGATAATCTTCCTTTTTTGGGTCATCAATACCTACAGTAAAGTTACAGGCCTGGATATTACTGACCACTTTGGCACGCACACTCGCCAACTTGTTGTAAACATTGGTGCCGGGACATTCGGTCGCACAACCATCGCGGTGACCACAAACGTGGTTCAGGTCTAAGGTGCTCCGGGCATGAATGGATTTTGCCAACGGGTCAAGATTCGAGTTGCAACTTTTCCAGGCCAGTACATTGGCCAGGGTATTCAGCATGGCATCGGTAGGTTGTACTTCTTGAAAGTTACCGAGCAGGCACACCCCCATGGTACCCGTGTTGGTACTGCAAAAATGGGCACCGATGACGTTGTTGCCGCCGCCTCGACCTTCGTACAACACGCCATTGGGATCAATGAGATAGTTGTACGCTACATCGCAATACAAGCGGGTATTCACGTGAAAATCCCAGATGCCCAGCACCACCTGTGCCCAGTTGGTGGCGGTATTCACCCCAGCAGAATGGTGTACCACCAGGTGGGTAACGGCGGCATAACCCGGCGAGGCACAAGGCCGCGGTGCGCCCCAGGTATCCCGACCGACCATTTGCGGCAAAGGGCAAGGACAAGAGCGCAATTCGGGCAATAAAGGGCCAGTGTTTGTTGGTTTTCCATTTAGTGAAGCAGAACCCGGATTTTGGGGCAAAACTGGGTTGAATAAATTGATTTGGATGCCTTCCGGCAAGCTTTGGCCCGCAGGCTGCAGCACCCGGATTTGAATGCTTTTTACCCGGGCATCCAATTGTTTCATCTCGGTAGCGTCTACGCTGGATTCTTCTTCTCCATGCTTATCCACGGGCAAGGCTTTCCATTCGCTCCATTTGTTGCGTTTTTTTTCGCGGTATTCAAAGTTTAGGTTGGTGCTGCCATTGGTGGTTTTGGGCCAATTGAGGGCCAGGGTGAAGAAGTTTTCTACCGGATCGGCAAATTTGATCTTGAGGGGCTTGAGGGTGGAAATGGTTTGGGTGCTGCGTAGCGAGGACTCGCCTGCTGCGGTGCTTTGAATCTGTTCGGGGGTAATGGTTATTTTTTTGCGGTTGGGGCTGGTCTCTTGTGCAGTGCCCCAAAATGGAATCACACAAGCCAGCAAGAGGGAAAGGAGAATTGTTTTTTTCATGGTTAGGCTTTTTAATAAAAGACCAAAGTTAGAACTCCTCCAAGTATTCTTTCAATTTATTCAACTGACGTTTGTCGCCCAAAACGATAAAGCTGGTATTGGGAAGCAGGGTGGCATCTGCGGAAGGATTGATGTGGTAATACCCGGTAGCATCCCGAAAGCCGATGACGTTGGCTCCGGTGCTTGGCCGGATTTTCAACTCATTTAAGGTAAGCCCCCGACACTTGGCTGGGGCAGTTTCATACGCCAATTCTTCAAATCCAATATCCGAACTGTGCTCATTGGTGATGAAGGAGAAAAACTCCACCGCGCCAGGCTTGGACACCAAAGTAGCCATGTAAAAACCCCCAATTTGTTCGGGCATCACCACGTGGTTCGCACCGGCCAGCATGAGTTTTTTTTGCGACTTGGGGTCTTTGGCCCGACTGATGATGTCGAGCTGGGGGTTGAGCTGTCGGGCAGTCAATACGATAAAGACATTGTCGGAGTCTTCGGGTAAAGCGGCGATCAGTGAGCGGGCGCGAGTGATTCCTGCTGCTACCAGGGCCTCGTCGTGCGTAGCATCGTCTTCGATGTACAAAATATCCTGCGTAGATCCCTGGATGGTTGCAATCCGCTCGGGGTTGATGTCGATGATGACAAAAGGGATTTTTTGTTGCAAAAAATGTTGGGTAATTTCCCGCCCGTATTTGCCATAACCACAAACAATCACGTGGTTGGACAGTTGTCTAATGGATTTTTTGACTTGATTCAGGTGCATGGTTTTAAAAATTTCGCCTTGAATGACGTAATAGGAAATAACCGATAAAATGTAGGCAAAGACCCCAATGTTGAAGAGAATGTAGATTGAAACGAAAATTTTTCCGGTATCATCCAGTTTTTTTACCTCGGTGAAGCCAACCGTAGAGATGGTTATGACTGTTTGGTAAATGGCGTCGATGAATTCAAACTCCTCCAGCCACATAAACCCCGTAATCCCAATCAGCAGATCGATGATAAAAATGGCAATGGCAAGGTTAAAATCGAGAATAGTGCCCGGAATGGGATTCAGCCTCCAGGGAATCCATTTGCGGGTATTGCCAGTTACACGGTTCAAAAACGCCATGGGTTCGTTTGGGTTAATACTCCAGTAATGTAAAAAAATGGCAGAACATTCGTGTTAAAAAGTTCTGGATTATTTTGTAGTCTTGATTTGAAAAAGTTGAGGAGTTGAGTAGGTTGAGAAGTTGAGGCTACCGCGAGCGCTTTTGACAAAGACCTCGTCTAAGTCGCTCGCGGTAGCCTCAACTTCTCAACTCCTCAACCTCTCAACTTCTCAACTTAATACATTAATACGACATCAATGAAGCATTTGTTCTACCTATTTTTTTTTATTGCATTTCTGCCAGCAGCAGCATCTGCCCAGACCCAAACCATGGATTTTGAAAAATACGATCCACCATCATCCTTGGTTGTACCGGAGCACAAGATCACCCGCTCCAAATTCCCATTCCTGGACGTGCACAGCCACCATTGGAATATGGCTACCCAGGACTTGTCTATTCTGGTCCGCGAAATGGATTCGCTCAACATGGGCATTTGTATGAACCTGAGTGGGCGGGGTGGTGCAGCCCTCAAAGCCATCACCGACAACGTCAAAAAGTACAATCTGGAGCACCGGATCGCGGTATTTACCAACCTGAGCTTTAAAGGCATCGACGAGCCCGATTGGACCAGCAACGCCGTCAAACAAATTGAATTTGACGTGAAAAATGGCGCGAAAGGATTGAAGATTTTTAAAAGTTTGGGCCTGTCCGAAAAAGACAGCAAGGGCAATTACATCCACATCGACGATCCCCGGATCGACCCAGTTTGGGCGAAATGTGGCGAATTGGGCATCCCCGTACTCATCCACACCGCCGACCCCAAACAATTCTGGGAGCCGCTGGATGAAAACAACGAACGTTGGTTGGAGCTCAAACTCAATCCTGGCCGCAAACGTGGCGACGATAACCCTGCTCCTTTTGATACCCTCATCAAGCAGCAGCACAACGTTTTTAAGAAGAACCCCAAAACCACCTTCATCAATGCCCACTTCGGTTGGTACGCCAACGACTTGACTAAACTGGGGCAGTTGCTCGACATGTACCCAAATATGTATGTGGAGTGTGGGGCGATCATCGCGGAATTGGGTCGCCAACCCCGGGCCTCGGCGGCATTTTTTGAGAAGTATCAAAATCGGGTTCTTTTTGGAAAAGATGCTTATCACCCTGAAGAGTATCCCACCTATTTCCGGGTGCTGGAAACTGCGGACGAGTATTTCCCCTACCACAAGCGTTACCACGCTTTTTGGCGGATGTACGGCATGGCCCTGCCTGACAAAATTTTGAAGAAGGTCTATTACGAAAATGCACTGCGGATTATTCCAGGCTTGCAACGGAAGGCGTTTGAGAAACAATAGAAGATTACGAAGTCCCAGGGTTCGAATGCTAACCTTGGGACTTTGGAACTTGGTTTATAAGTAGGATTAGAATGATCAGAGCCTTTACACATTATCAAGGTAAATTGTGGGCATAAACAAGCTCTCCAAAATCCTTAACTTCAGTTAGTACAACAGCCCCCTGCTGTTGTGCAACTTGAATGACCATATCGTCAGAAATACCTTGTAACTGTTCATCTTGGATAGTAGTAACAGCATAACCCTCATCCCTGAGTTATTGTACAAACTTAAAATTGAGGTTTTCGTCTGCCAAAATCATATTCAAGCTGCTTCAATAACTATTTCATTTGAGTGCATGACAAAATTGGGGCAGATATAGGACTAAGCAGCCCTTGCATTTGCTAATTTTTGCTCAGCATTAATCCTAAATTCCATGAAAGCCTCCATATCGCCATTGATTTTTA